>CAZRFI010000148.1:0-9216 GCA_964598905.1 uncultured Candidatus Sericytochromatia bacterium
TTCCCCCTTATTTCGAGGCCCAACTCCTGGCTCAGACTGAACAAGCGCGTCAGGCACTTCAGGCTTTGTTTTTGCCCTCTCGCCAACGCCTCACCGAACTGTGTAATACACTTTTGCACTATTCTGGAGAGCTGTTTGGTTTGCACTATACCCCGGTCTTTGAGAGCGGTGAATTTGTCCTCTTTCAGGATCCTTACTGGGTTTCACAAGACTATCTGTTCCAAGATTCGCTTCTGCTGCGGGGGCTCGAAAATTTTTTACCGTCCGCGCTCAAACAAACCCGTCTAAAAAAACGCCTGCAAAAAGAACTGCATCAATTATTGCTTCGCAACACAGCCAATTTGGGCTGGTCTTTGCAGGTCAGTCTGAAAGAAAACTTTCGTAAATTTGAGACCGACATGCAGCAAGCCTGGAAAGAAACCCTGGAATTAAGTCAGACAACACTTAAAACGGTGCTGGAACAGCGTCAGCAGAATGTGATTGAATTTGAACAAAGGCCTTTGTTGCTACAAAAAACAGCTCAGTCAGAGCAGTTGCAAGGGATCATCACAGCATTAAATTCAGGGCTTGAATAATGAAACCCCGTCTGTTTAATGCTAGCTTTTTTTCGACACCAGCACCTTGTCGATGCGGTGCCCGTCCATGTCCACGACTTCAAACGAAAAATCGCCCCAACTGAGTTGCTGCCCCGTTTGGGGAATCTGCTCCAGCAGAGCGAGCAAAAAGCCCGCCAGGGTGCGAAAACCTTCCAGCTCTTCAAGATCTTTGCCCGGCAGGTCAAAATAATCGGCGAAATCTTCAAAGGGCAACTGGCCTTCGATCAGCCACGAGCCATCGGCACGGGTTACAATCCCGGCCTCGGGGTCGGGGTGGCTCGATACATCACTGACCAGGTCGCTGAGCAGATCGTTGAGCGTGACCAATCCCAGCACCGAGCCATATTCGTCCAACACCATGGCGCAGTGGATGCGCGAATCCTGAAAACGCTGCAAAACCTTATACACCTTCATATTTTCGGGCACAAAGAGCACGGGTTTAAGCGTTTGTTCCAGCTCGGGTTTTTCCTGGTTAAACATCTGGGTGAGCAGGTCTTTGACATGCACAATTCCGAGCACTGTGTCGAGATTTTCTTGGCAGACCGGATAGACCGAGTGGGCTTCTGCCAGGATTTTGGCCTGATGCTGGGCGGAGTCTTCACCCTGTTTGAGCCAGACCACGTCATGGCGGTGGGTCATCAGGGCGTCGATGCTGCGCTCGCCCAAATGAAAGACCCGTTTGACAATTTCTTCTTCAATTTCATCGATCACACCGGTGGTCGCCCCTTGGGCAATCAGGGCTGTGATTTCTTCTTCGGTCACCAGGGCTTCGCGATTGGGAGGCACATGCAGCAGGCTGAGAATCAGGTCGGTGGTGCTGCTCAGCAGCCAAACCAGGGGCGTGGCCCACTGCGAGAGCAGGTGCATGGGCCGGGCCATAAATTTGGCGATGCGTTCCGGATGGGCCAAGGCCAAGCGTTTGGGCACCAATTCGCCAAAGATCAACGAGCAGAAGGTGATCACCATGATCACCACCGTCAGCCCCAAGCTAAGGCTATACGGTTGCAAAAGCGGAAAAGTATTAAAATAGGCGGTGAGTTTTTGGGCGATCTCAGCACCACTGAAGACCCCCGTGATGATGCCAATCAGGGTGATGCCAATCTGCACCGTTGAAAGCAGACGATTGGGGCTTTGGGCCAATTTAAGCGCCCATTCAGCCCCACGATCGCCTTCATTGGCAGCAGCTTCAAGCCGAATTTTGCGGGCTGAGACAATCGCAATTTCAGCCATGGCAAAGAGGCCATTGAGCAGAATCAGCGCCAGAATAATCAGGATTTCGGTAATCAACATGGGGGCCCGTTTGAATCAGAATTCACAGATCCATGCTAACACAACAAAAGCAGATAGTTCTTGGCTTTTGCACAGAAATCGAGCTGATAAGCATTATTGACTAAAATCCAAGATGTTGTTTTTTCACTGCCTGTGCTCAGACAATCCGTTTGTTTTCTCCCGAAAAATAGATTCAAAGAGTGATACCAAAGCGTTTGAATGCCAAACCCATCAGAATATATAGCCCGATAGTGAGCAGACAGCCCAAGCTGAGTGCGAAGGCGAAAGGGGTACCTTTGCGTAAGAGCCAGGGCAAAACCAAAAACATGGGTAAAGAAGGCAATACAAACCAAAATGTACCCAAGGAGTGAACAGCCAATAATTCTGCATCGTGTGTCTCTCGGTAAAGCCAGATCATACCCAACACGGATAAAAGTGGCAGAGAGGCGATCAGACCACCCAGGGTGGGGAATTTTTTTGAAATTTCGCTTACCAGAACAATCATTCCAGCAGAAATAAACAGTTTCACAATGTATAACATTAAGGTTTTTCACCCCAGTTGTTTTTCTCTGTGTTTAGATTTTCAGGCATTAAATTTTGGGTGTATGCAAGCACCTGAATCATTGCCTGTTGATATACGCCTTCAACCTCAATCGCTTGGCGGCGTAACAGGACCAGATTTTGAGTGCTTATAAGCACCTCCAAATATCCGGTTTTACCAGAGGCAAAGGCTTTCAGTGCCACTTGATTTTGAGCCTGAGACAAGCTGACTTGTTCCCTCAAGAGCTGAAGGTGTTGCCATTCTCCTTGAGCGAGGGTATACGCCTGAATCAGTTGGGCTTGTAGAGAGCGCTCTTCTAGGTTCTTTTCAGTGGCCCACATTTCTTGTCGCAGTCTGGCCTTTTCAATATTTCCCTGATTGCGATTGGCACTGGGCAAAGTCAGGCCCATTGAGAGAACCAGCCCCCAGTCAAAGGGGGGATGATACCTTAATCCGCCTGAGAGATTGAGATCTGGAACTGTTTGGGATTGTTCTGCATTCCAGGCCAGCTGACGCTGTTCATGTTCCACTTGCCAACGGGCCAAACGAGGATGCCCTTGCAATTCTTTTTCTAGAACCCGCAAGGAAGTCAGTTCAGGCTGCAGCCATTCCCCACTGAGCTGAGTAAAATCAGGAGAAATACCTCCCCAAAGAGAGGAAAGAGCTTGAGCTTCGAGCTGCCAACGCAATTTTATCGCCCCAATCTCCTGCTGCAAATGTTTAAGTGCCAGTTCGCTTTGCAACAAAGCTGCTGGAGGCAACTTGCCTGCTTCAACTTTGAGGCTCATGAGTTGATGAACTTCTTTTGCTTGAACTATCAACTCTTCCAAAAGTTTTTGTTCTGCAGCCAAATTGTATAGCCGGGCATAATGCTGATAAACCTCAAAGCCAAGGGTTTGCAATTGGATACGGTAATCCCAATATGCCTGTTTCTGATGCAATGAAGCCAATTGATGACGGTACTCAAGTTTATTGCCCAAAAGCCAGGTTTGTGCCAACCCCAGTGTAAATTGCGAAAAACGGTCGTCTGTAAATGCGGCAGACCCAGCAAAATCTTCGCTAACAAAGGTCAATTCGGGATTGCTTCCCAACCCTGCCTGCAGAATACGGGCATCCCAAATTTTGCGCTCTTGGCGCAATTTCCAAAGCTCTGGGTTATCGCGATAGACACGGGCCAAGGCTTGAACGAGGGTAATGCGACCTGTTGCAACCGTGTCTGGTTGAGCAGGTTGGGCTCCAACCGATAGAGATGGGGTGAAAGCCATCAGCCAAATACAGCAAGAGATAACGTGTTTACGCATGGAGAACCGACCTCTTTGGGGGATCAAAGTTATCAGAGTCATCGTCGTCAGAGGGGCTTTCTGGCGACGCACCCAATGCGGTGTGATCACCCTGCTTGCCATGAAAGAAGCTATAAAGCACCGGTAGCACAAAGAGGGTAAGCAAGGTGGACGACAAAATCCCGCCAATGACCACAGTTGCCAGAGGGCGCTGTACTTCCGAGCCTGTGCCCGTGGCCAAGGCCATAGGTACAAAGCCCAGCGAAGCGACCAAGGCGGTCATCAGCACGGGGCGCAAACGGGTCAACGCCCCTTCGCGGATGGCGTAATCTATGGGATGGCCTTCGGCCCGCAGCTTGGTAATAAATGAAATCATCACCAGGCCATTGAGAACTGCAACACCCGACAAGGCGATAAAGCCCACCGCAGCAGTGATTGACAGAGGAATCTGCCGGATCCAAAGCAACGCCAATCCCCCAGTCAGGGCCAGGGGGACGCCACTAAAAACCACCACTACATCTTTGACATTTTTGAGGGTAGTGTAAAGCAGGACGAGAATGAGCAACAGCGCTACGGGAACCACGATCTGCAAACGCTGGGTCGCTGAAACCAATTGCTGAAACTGTCCTCCCCATTCAATCCAATAGCCTGTAGGCAGTTCTACCTGCTGGCCTACAGCTTCGCGGGCTTCATTCACAAAAGACATCAAATCGCGGTCACGAATATTTGCAGTCACGACAACGCGTCGTTTGCCATTTTCACGGTTTACCATATTCGGGCCAGCCAAAACCTCAAAATTTGCCAGTGTCGAGAGAGGCACATAGCGCCCGCGCTCGCCAGGCAAAGGCACAGGCAATTCACGCAGAATGGCCTGATTGGTGCGCAGAGTTTCTGGCAACCTGACCACCAGATCAAAGCGTCGATCGCCGTCAAAAACGTATCCGACCCCCTTTCCTCCTGTAGCCACTTCCAAGACTTCTTGGACATCCTGTACATCCAGTCCATAACGGGCAATGGTCTGTCGCTTGAGTTGTAGGGTCATTACAGGCAGACCTGTTGCCTGTTCAACCTTCACATCTGCAGCACCAGGAATACCCTGTAGAATCTTGGCGATGGATTCGGCCTGCTCGACCATGACATCCAGATCATCACCAAAAACCTTGACGCCCAGATCGCTGCGAACCCCCGCAATTAACTCGTTGAAACGCATTTCAATTGGTTGTGTGAATTCGTAGTTATTTCCCATGACCTCATGGGCTTTGGCTTCCAGTTTTTTGACCAGATCAGCCTTGCTCAGATGGGGATTCGGCCATTCGCTGCGGGGCTTAATCATTACCAATGTATCCGCAACACTTGGCGGCATTGGATCTGTGGCAATTTCAGCGGTGCCAATTTTTGCAAAAATGGTCTGCACTTCTGGCAATTCTTTGATTTTTCGCTCCAGGGCATGTTGCATGTGAATCGCTTGAGTCAGGCTGGTTCCGGGAATCCGCAATGCGTGAAGAGCGACATCGCCTTCATCAAGACTGGGAATAAATTCCGCTCCCATTTTTCCGGCCAAGAGCCCAGTCAGTAAAATTAACACACCTGCAGCGGTTAAAACAGGCTGACGATAGGCCAAAACGACATCCAAAGCAGGCCGATACAATTTTTTTGCCCGCGTGACAAGCCAGTTTTCTTTTTCTGAGACACGGCCCGTTACCAGCAATGCCAATGTTGCGGGAACTACGGTCATGCTCAAGATCATCGCTGCAGCCAGCGCGATCACAACAGTCAGGGCCATGGGGCGGAACATTTTGCCCTCTACGCCCACCAAAGTCAAGATCGGCAAGTACACAATCATGATGATTAATTCACCAAAGAGCAGGGCTTGGCGTGCCTCTTTGGCTGCAGCAAAAACCACCTCTCTGCGCTCTTCGCCCGTGAGAACCCGCCCCAAACGGTGCTGGGCGGTGGCCAAATGTCTGAGACAATTCTCCACGATCACCACCGAACCATCGACAATAATACCAAAATCCAAAGCACCCAAACTCATCAAATTGGCGCTGAGTTTGGTTGCAACCATGCCACTCAAAGTCAGGCACATAGCCAAAGGAATGACCATGGCTGTAATCAAGGCCGCTCGAAAATTCCCGAGAAACAAAAACAGAATCACAATCACCAGCAAGGCCCCTTCGAGCAGATTGTGCTTGACGGTTTCAATAGTGCGATCTACCAGCACTGTACGGTTATAAACAGGATTGGCTTTGATTCCTTTGGGAAGCCCTTTGTTGACCTCTTCCAAGCGCTGATTAACGGCCTCAGAAACCTCCCGGCTGTTTTCACCAATTAACATAAAGACCGTTCCCAAAACGACTTCGTGTCCATCTTGGGTGGCTGCACCTGTACGCAGCTCTGTGCCTTCTTCAATTCGGGCAATATCCCCGAGCAAAACAGAACTGCCTTTGGAGGTACTCACACGTATTGCTGCAATTTCAGGGATCGTTTTGATTTGCCCTGGTGAACGCAGCAAATACTGCTCGCCATTGTGCTCGATATAGCCCGCGCCAGCACTGCGATTATTGCGCTCCAGCGCAGCGAGAATATCGCGAAAGCCCAAACCATAGGCCATGAGCTTATTGGGGTCGGGCAAGACCTGAAATTGGCGCAGGGCACCGCCAATCGTGTTCACGTCAGTCACACCGGGAACGCGCCGCATTTGTGGCTTGACCACCCAATCCTGCAAGGTGCGCAGATCGGAAGATGTATAAGGGCGTCCTTCAGGCGTGAGTGCCTTGGGATCGGCATCGACTGTCCACAAGAAAATTTCCCCCAGACCGGTGGCAATCGGCCCCATTTCAGGCATCAGATCTGGCGGCAATTGGCCGCGTGCTTGTTGTAATCGTTCATTGACAAGCTGCCGCGCAAAGTAAATGGAGACCCCATCTTGAAAGATCACAGTCACCTGAGATAGCCCATAACGCGATACAGAACGGGTTGTTTCGAGCCCAGGCAGGCCAGCCATCACATTTTCAATTGGAAAAGTGACACGTTGTTCGGTCTCCAAAGGCGAATAACCCAGGGCTTCAGTATTAATTTGAACCTGAACATTGGTAATATCTGGGATTGCGTCAATGGGAACATGGCTATAACTCACAACACCAAGAATGCCAATCAGAACAATCGAAAAGAGCAGTGCCCAGCGAAAGCGCAGCGAAAATTTCAGGAGAGCTTCAAACATGATTTTTACCTCTCCTAATGATCGTGGGTCGCGGCTTTTTTGCCGATCTCTGCTTTGAGAATAAAACTATTGGTGGCAGCATAGGGCTGTCCAGCTTTTAATCCCGCTTTGACTTCAACCCACTGCTCATCTTCCTGCCCCAATTCCAATGGGCGAATTTCAAAGGTATCACCAAACTTGGCATAGACAACAGTCCAATCGTTGTAGCTTTGCAGTGCTGTTTTGACGACAGCCACGGGAACCGTGCGTTCTGCGGTAATCACTTCGACATTAACAAACATGCCCGGTCGCCAGAAACCATCGGGATTGTCGATATGCACTTCGGCCTCAGCACGGCGCGTTTCTGAATTGACCACAGGGCTGATATGAGCAATGGTTCCACTCGATTCGCGTTGACCATCTTGAGAGAAGACCCGAACACGTTGGCCTGTATGCACCTGTGCCAATTGGGTATCTGGCACCTGGAGCTCAACCCAAACCACAGATAGATTGGCTATGACAAAAATGGGTTTGTCGGTTTGGGTGGCTTCACCAATTGCCAAATGTTTTTCACTGACCACCCCACTAATTGGAGAACGCACCTCATAACGCGCACTGGCAAGCCCTGAAGTGTTAACAGGCACTTGAATCACTTGTAATTTTTGTTCCAAAGCCCGCTGCTCCGCTTGGGCGGTTTTTAAATCTTGCCGCTTGAGAGTCAGGTTGCTTTCTCGCTGCCAGAGTACTTCTTCAATCGTAGCAATATAGTGCGAGAGGGCGTTTTCATAATTTGTACGCACCGTTTCCAGCACCTCTTCGCTAGTGATTTTGTCTTTCTGTAATTGCTCTTCGCGTTGCAAAATTTGGTGGGCCAGACGTAAATCGGCAAAAGCTGACATCAGCAAGGCTTTGTTTTCGCCCACGGGAGATTGTAGCATTTGACGGTGAATCGCTTCGGGATCTTGCTTCTGTCTGAGCAGTTTTAGCAATTGACGGGTATTCGTTGAGAGCTTTTCTTCGCGATTCAGCAAAAAACTTTCTCGCTGCGTTTTTTGAAGCAATAATTGCCGTTCTAGGCGCAAATCGGCTAACTCACGGCTGGTAATTACGGCCAGCAACTCACCACGCGCCACATGTTCGCCCACATGTTTGTGGACTTCGATGGCCCGACCACTAACGGGGGGCACGATATGTACATACTTGTCTTGATCCAGTGCAATTTCGCCGGGGAAAGCCAGTTTACTACTCAAAGATTGGGGGCCAGCCTTGAGAATAGAGATTTCTGAACGTTTGACCAGTTCCGCTGGAATGGTCAAACGGCCCTCCTCTTGGGTAAAGCTCCATTGGTAATGGCGATTTTGGTAAACCCCTTCAAACACAGCCTTAAACGAGTGGGGCTCATAGATAATCTGCTCGCTGAGCAGATAGTCTTTTTCCTGTTTAAACGTAATATTGTCTGTTACACCCATACGTAAAATCTTGGCGCTGAACTTGACTTCAGACACAGGGATGGGTTTATCCTCGCGGTAGAAAAAAACATGAAATTCGGGGGGAATTTCAGTTTCATAAATCTGGATTTCAACAGTGAGATCTTTGTCAGTAAACATCCGACCATTGTGAGGGCCTCTGGGGGTCTTGGGCTGAACCACATCTGCCCCATGGCCATCGGTCGCAGCCTGGGTCGTTTTAAGATTGACAATCTGGAATGCTGCCAATAGGCCCATCAGGAGAATAAACAGGGAAATAAAGATATTTTTTTTCAACACAAAACAATCCTTTCTTATTTCAAGCAATCAGCCTGCGCACAGGAAACGTGGCAGAAGTTGATAGAAAGGATTTAAATCAGAAGAATGATACTGGAAAGTGCTCTTCTTAGTTGTTCTGGAGGTGGCTGTGGTTCTGTGAGGTCAAACCGGTTTGACCATTGCAAAGGAAGTTTAGGGAGCTCAACTAAAAGAGGCATATGCGCCTGCAAAGCTGTGAGCCGAAGATCAAATAAATCCTGAACCTCTGTATTGGATTGGCGTGGATACGCTTCGGGATGTTCCAACGCATGGGAATGCGGGGGTTCAAGCGGGTGGGAGTGGCTGTGTTCTTCGGCGTCATGATATTCATGATCGGCTTCTACATGCACCCTCTCAACACCTTCTGCGAAATTATGCCCCTTGTGTACATGATTGAGCAGCAACTGGCTGATGCCATCCTGATGTGCCACGAAGACATGGAAGAGCATACCCAAAAGCAGGAACCAGCTTAGGTATTGATGGCAAAGGGATTTTTTTCGCATAGTTCATACTACCATAATCAAAGTCTTGCCCGTCTTTTTCGCAG
>CAZRFI010000148.1:9316-11956 GCA_964598905.1 uncultured Candidatus Sericytochromatia bacterium
TCCAAGGCCTATGCCTTGCAGGGAGGTGGTTTACCGCCAACCCAAGACCCCGACGACGAACGGCCCGAATGGGGGGGGGCAGCGATGGTGCCGGAGCAAATGATCCGGCTTTTGTTTACAGGCTTTGACTTGCCCTCTTTTGCCGAGGAATTACAAAAATTAGACGATGGCTTGCCCCTGCCCCAAATCTTTGATTGGCAAGCGGCGCAGCCCGAAGAACAGACCCTGACAGCGCTCACCCCCCAAGAGTTGCGCACCTTTCGTGCCTTCCAACAGGTGGTTGAACATGGCCGCAAATCCAGCAAATACCTCCAGGCCATGCAAGATTTGCAACGCGCCCATCCCCAAACCCAAGAAATAGCCCTATTGATCTCTCAATACCTCTGTATTTGGCACCCTGAGCAGCATTTTCCTTTTGTCGAAAGCCAATTGGCCGCTCAGCCCAATTGGCGTGTCTTGCGCTATGTCTTTGCGGGCTATTTATTATTGGGTCACACCCCTGTCGAAGCAGAGACCCAAGTGGCTTTTTTGTCCCTGATGAACCAGAAATTGGAATTGCACGAACATCTCGACGAACAGAGCGAAGGCACACAGCCCAATGCCTGGGAAGTGCTGGCGTTTTACCAGACCCAAGCCACTTGGTTTATCTTTGGCGAATTGCATTTGGAGCGGGCGCTCTATGCCCTCAATGTCTGCATGATGGTACTCAACCAACTCTACACTGAACCTGCGCAACACCCACCCGAAGTACAGGCCCTTTTGCAGGCCTGGTTTGAATGTCTGACTGAAAGTGCGGAAGTCACGGCTGAGATTCGCCAATTTCTCAAACCCCTCTTGCTCCAACGCACAGGACTGGGAAGTGGCCGGGGTCTCAAAAAAGGCTGAGGCTTGGATTAGGGCGTTTCGACAGGCACTTCAATCGCGGGTGTTTCAGCCGCGTTGGCATCGACCTTTTGCTGGCTGTATTTAAACACGATCTGGGCATCTCTTTGGCCCAGGGTCGACAACCAAGTGCGCAACCACATTTGGGCCTGTTTTTCAGCCTCTGCCATCAACTCAGCAGAGCGGGCCTGTTGGTTGAGGTCCGTTTGCATCTGAGAAGCGGCACGTTGGCGGAAAATTTCGAACTCTTCTTGCGAGGCCAACCAGGCCTTGCGGGGGGCGGCAAAGTCAATCGTGTCGGGGTTGAGAATCACGTGTAAGACTTCAATCCGGGGCAATTCCAAACGCATTTGCCGGCCAGAAAGGCTCATGCTGGCCTGGGAGAGATCGACACCATAGACAGCCCGGCCCCGTGCCAAAACCACCACTTCGTGATGGCCAAAGGGGATGCGGCTGCCTTCGCGAAAGACCTGAGTGCCCACCAATTGGGCCTGTAAGACTTCAAGATGGTGCAGGCTTTTTAAGCGTTGCAACAAGACCTGGGGCTTTGAGGCATTGGACTGACCCAAGAACCAAAAAAGCAGACAGGCCAAAGACAGGGCAACAATACCAATGCCCATCACTATCACTGAGAAGAGATCAGCGGCTACACGTTTCATTTAAGATCAGTTTGAGTAATTAAGCCATTACGCGGGTGATATAGGCATGTAAATAGCCAATCGTCGCCAAGGTGGCTTCATAAGCCGCCACGGGATTGTATTTTACCGCATCGGGGATTTCTCCGGTAACTGCATGGGAAGAAATATTGATATGACCGTGGGCAAATGCGTCTTGCACACCGTGTAAGCCATAACCCAGTTCTTTTTCAGCCTGTTCAAAATGGCCGCGTTTGGCCAATTCAACAGCGGCATCGAGGTGGCGCTGGGCCCAGATAAAGCGGGTATCCTGTTGGCCGGGCTTGTCTTTGTTGAGGTCAAAGTGTTTGCTGGGAATGCCATCGGGGAAGGCATCGGAATTGCCATAAGCGGTATTGTTGAGGTCCATGTCAAAATTGGCGGTGCCAATCCGGCGGGCCTGTTCATCGCTAAAACCGAGTTGTTTGGCAATGGCATAAGAACCATAGTGCTGTTCGCCTTCGCCATGGTCATGATCGGGCACACCCATGTGGAAATCGTCTTCAAACAGACCAGAAAGGTCTCCCTGGGGGGCGTTTAAGAAGTGTTTGTCAAAAATACTGGCTGGGGTCACTTTCCAGCCGGCATCCAGGGCTTGGGCACTTTGGGTACCCGCATAGACCTGTTTGAGCAATTCTTTGGGAATCAAAGGATCTTGCAAGGCAATCGGGGGCTGAGGAACCGGGGTCTTGATCCAGGTCTGGGCCTTCATGTCTTTTTTGACAAAATAGAGGTCATCGACTTTGTTGGCGACCCAACCAAAGGCTTTGGGGAAGTGTTTAAAGAACCAGAAGGCCACTTTCTGGAAAACTTGCAGGGGCTTGGAAACATGGGTGCTGTTGGGGGTGTAATCAATGGTGGTAACAAGTTTGTGCACCCCTTTGTCATCACGGCCATAGGTCACTGCGCCTTTGACGCCGATACCCGCCAGAAAGCCTTGGGGATCGTAAGCTTCTTGGGGTTTGCCTTGAATCGCCTCGATATATGCTTTTTGGGCCGCCGGGGTTTGATAGGCAATGGGTTTGCCTGTGACTTTTTCGACCCATTTAAACACGGTCTGATAGTCTTCGGGGGTTTTTAAACC
>CAZRFI010000149.1:0-8451 GCA_964598905.1 uncultured Candidatus Sericytochromatia bacterium
CAATTTGAGCTGGGTCTCCATCAAACAGGCAAAGAACTTCACCTCTTGAATCGCGCTCTGGGCCAGCTCTGGCCGTTCAGGCGCATTAAAATAGCTGGCGAAATATTCCTCGCTGCGGGGCAAACTCCAAGTGCCAGTTTTGAGGGCACTGCGCCGCAATCCATCCGAAGACTGGATGCGCAAATACGACGTCAGGCTATTGTAAAATTCGACGCGGCTGAAATTATCTGGATTGAGGCCCACCGAACGCGGAATAAAAAAATAGGTATCTACCTCGTAGCGCTTGCGGCTTTCATTGCTCTCAGCGGGCAATTTAAAATCAAAGATGCGCTCAAACTGTTGGCGGCTGTGGGTGGTGGTGTTGCTGCTCAATTCGCTCAGCGAAGCGGCCGAGTGTTCATCGAAATGTTCATCGAAATGTTCATCACTCCAAGGATCACTGTTTTCATCCGTCTTTGAGACTGGATTCACATCCTTCCCCCTATTGCTTTTGTTTTTTGCGGTGGCCTTCGTATAGATAGTGAATCATGCCATCTGCCAAACCCAATTGCGGCACATAAATCCGCTCCAATTGTGCCGCTTGCATAATAAATTGGTAAATCTCCAAAGCGGGGACAATCACGTCGGCGCGGTCAGGTTTGAGCGCAAATTGCTCAATCCGCTGGTCGAGACTGAGCGGGCTGAGCTTGGCATGCCAATTCTGCAAATGGTGGAGTTTGAGGTATTTTTTGTCTTTGCGTTCGCTCAGTTTATAGACCTTGTTGATATTCCCCCCGCTGCCAATACCCTGGGTCAGATATTCAGGAGCGGTATTTTCGCGGAGCCATTGCCCCAGACGTTCCCATTCTGCCGCTGCGATCTTTTCGTGTAGCGAGCGCACTGTGCCAATATTAAACGAAACTGCGTTGAGCAATTCCCCTTCGGAAAAGACCGCCAATTCGGTGCTGCCCCCGCCCACGTCGATATACAAATAGTGCAAATGGGGTTCGAGGGTCTCTGCCACATGGCAGGCAAAGATCAGCTCTGCTTCAAAACTGCCGGCGATGGTTTCGAGGGCAATGCCTGCCTCGGCTTGAATCTGGGCGATCAGATCCGGGCCATTGAACGCATCGCGCATGGCGGAGGTAGCGCAGGCCATATAACCGTCGGGTTCAAAGACATCAAGCAAGTGGCGAAAGGCCAACATGGCTTTGCGCAATTGGCCAGACTTGTGGGCTGAAATCTCGCCCAAGGTAAACACGTCTTCGCCCAGGCGAATCGGTACACGCAGGAGGGTTTCTCGTTTAAACGAGGGGCCTTTCTGGCCTTCGAAGACATGGCTCAAAACCAATCGCAGGGCGTTGGAACCGACGTCAATCGCCACAAACTTGAGCATCTTAAACGTCCTTCCAAAATACAGGTACTTCGGGGGCCGGGCCTGCGGGCAATTTCCCCGTTTTCAGCCAGGCATAAAAAGCATCTTGGCAACGCAGTTCGGGCTCTTCGGGGCCCCGTGTGCGAAAGCGGTTGGTTTGGCTGGAATCCATAATCCGGGCCTTGGAATTGTCGCGCAATTGCAGGCTGAGAAAGACCCTGAGTTGTTTTTGGATCTGTTTGTCATAAATGGGACAGGCTGTCTCCACCCGGTGGTCGAGATTGCGGGTCATCCAATCGGCAGAAGAGATATAGTATTTTTCATCTCCGCCATTGCAAAAGACAAAAATCCGGGTGTGTTCCAAAAACTTATCCACCACACTGATGGCGGTGATATTTTCGCTCAGTCCTGTCACGCCTGCCCGCAGTGAGCACATGCCGCGCACCATGATCCAAATCTTGACCCCGGCTTGGCTGGCCCGGTACAAATTGTCGATCATGGCCTGGTCCACCAGCGAATTGGTCTTGGCCACAATATACGCGGGTTTGCCCGAACGGGCTGCGTGAATTTCGCGGTCGATCAGGGTTTCAAAATGGCGACGCACAAACACAGGCGAGACCAAAAGGTGTTTATAAGAGCCGATATAGACATTGTCTTCGAAGAAGTGAAAGAGTTTTTGGATCTCGGTTGTAATACGCGGATCTGCTGTGAAAAAGCCAATGTCGGAATAGAGTTTGGCCGTGTCTTCGTTAAAATTGCCGGTGCTAACATGGCCAAACCGCACAAGTTTTTTGCCGGTTTTGCGCACGATTAAACAGAGTTTGGCATGCACTTTGTAATTGGGCACACCGTAGATCACACGCACCCCCTCTTCCGCGAGCCTGTGCGACCAGTTGATGTTTGCCTCTTCGTCAAAGCGCGCCTGCAATTCAATCACAGCTGTGACGCGTTTGCCGTTTTTGGCAGCATTAATCAGGGCGTTGATAATCTTCGAGTGTTTGGCTGCCCGGTAGAGGGAGATCGAAATCGACTCCACCGCGGGATCAATCGCCGCTTCACGCAGCAGGTCAATAAAATAGGTAAAGCTGTGATAAGGGTAGTGCAAAATTACATCGTGTTTGGCAATGATCTTAAAAAAGCTCTCCTGCTCTTTGAAATCGGGGTGGTTTCTGAGCGGTGGCATCGTGGGATAGCGAAATGAGGCAGGGCCGATACGGGGAAATTTTATAAAATCCCTGAAATTGTGGTATCTGCCGCCTGCTTGGAGGTGGTCATCGAGCTTAAATTTGAGCTTGCGGGTTAAAAATTTGAGCATTTCCACAGGCATTTCTTTATCGTAGATAAAGCGCACTGCTGGTGCTTTGGAGCGCTTTTTGACACTTTTGCTAATCTTTTCCATATAACTGGCAAAACCGGCATCAACAGCTTCGTTGAGGGCCAATTCTGCATCGCGGGTCATTTTGATCGTGTAAGCGTCAAAGCGGTCAAAGGAGAGAATCTTAAAGATATCGCTGAGGTTGTGGCGGATCACATCATCGAGCAAGATGATGGTGTGCTGGAGTTGTTCGGGGGTTTCAACACTGCTCTGCATTGGCAAGACCAAAAAGCGGGGAACTGCATGGGTGGGGACTTCGATCAGGGCGTATTTGGGTTTGCGCCGCCCATCTTCGCGCCACATTTTGACCGCCAGATAAATCGAGCGGTCTTTGCAGTCCTGAAAGGCATCGACCTGATCGAGCATCAGCGGCACCAAATTGGGCCTGACGGTTTCGCGGAAATAACTGCTGACATATTCGGCCTGTTCGGGCGTGAGCTCTTTTTCGTTGACAATAAAGATCTTGTGTTTGCCCAGGTCTTTGAGTATCTGTTGGTAGACCGTTTCAAAGCGGTTGTGCTGGCGCAGGGCAATTTTTTGAATTTGGGTCAGGACTTTTTTGGGGTGCTCCCCCGTCAGGGGCACTTCGTCGATTTCGAGGCGGTGCATGCGCTGCAATATGGCGACCCGCACGCGAAAGAACTCATCCAAATTGGATGAGAAGATGCCCAAAAATTTAAGCCTTTCCAATAAAGGTACTTCGGGATTGGCGGCCTCTTGCAAGACCCGCTCGTTAAACGCCAGCCAGCTGATCTCGCGGGTTTTATAAAATCTTTTTTTGGCCTGGGGCGAAAGTGTCATGATTTCTTGCGCCGGGGGGCTTTTTTAGCCAGAGGAGTTGCTTTTTTAGGCGCAGGAAAGGGCTTCACATATTCGGGCAAGGCTAAGTTGGGCAAGGCAGGCAAGATCGGCTCTAATTTCTTGGCCAGTTTTCCCATTTGTTTGGCCACCTCTTCGCGCACATTGTCGGGGCGCTCAAAACTTTCAAAGCCATGTAATAATTGCCAGATTTGTTGGCTGAGACGCCTTTCGAGATCGGCTTTGCGCAATTTGGCAGGGGTTTGGGTGGGCAGGTAAAAAAAACAGAGTTCTGCGGAGCCTGCCTGTAAATCGCCCCAATGGGCACAGGGCAGGCGCAGTCCGGCGACGGCCCCCTTGGGAAAATTTTCACTCGGGCAAGCCGTGAGCATTTCCAATAGCCAGTTGAGCAGGGGATTGTGTCCCACCAAAGCCAGGCAATGCAAGGCCTCCTCTTGTGTCCTTAGCCAATTAAACAGCTGATCGGCTCCCTGGGCCTCATAGAGCAGGGCCTCTTGAACCACCGCTTCTACCGGCAGCGCCCAGAAAGGCGCCAAGCGTTGAGCTGTGTCGCGGGAGCGCACAGCGTGGCTGGCAACCACACGCTGGGGGCGCCAGCTATCGGCCAAACGGGAACCTTGTACATGAATTTGATGCAATCCCTTGGCGGTCAATCCGCGTTCGGGATCGGGAATATCTCCGTGATCGGTCTCTGCTTCGGCATGGCGAATTAGCAAGACAAAGCGCTCTTTGGGCAACATCTCAATACACTCTCCCGTGTCTGAAAAAACTGAATTTTGTGGGGCAAACTGTCTTAAAATAGTAACACGGGCACTACAGCGGGAGACATGAAAAGGATCACAGGCGCTGGCCTAAGTGCGAATTAGCGATAGCGCTCAACAAAAATGCACTGCCTGTCTTCCAGGCTTTTCAGACCTTCCATAAAAGCCAGCGGTTCGTGGGGCATGGCGGCATACAACTGTCCGACACAGAGCTTGCCATCGATCAGATCGAGCAGGGCCAAGGAGGCATCCGGCAAACGGGCAGCAGCACTGGGCATCATGATAATTTCGGGAATATCTGCACTTTGGTAAAACTCCCATAATTCAAAATACTGGACCAGGTAATTGCGGGCAGTACTCAATAAATCTTCGCCTTGGGGCATTTCCAATGGTTTGGCAGGTGGGGCACTGCGGGCAAAAAACATCAAACTGCCGCTGTCCCAAACACTCAGCGAAGAAAAAGCCACAAGCGGTGGATAGGCCTTGTTCTTGATGTCAATATGGATCAATTTCCCCTGATCGAGCCAAAGGCTACCCTCCATAAAGGTATTCCAAAGAATACATTGACCACTGGCTCCAGTGCGCACCAATTGCTCAAATTCTGGCAAAAGACCAAAATGCTCAAAAGATTTGATCTTGGGCAAATAACTGCGTTCAGGCGGACCATTGGGGGCTGTTTCGGGGAAGCTGCGCTCAAGCACAACCCGCAGCAATTGGCGCAATTGGCGGCATTGGCGAAAGCGATGCTGGGTGCGCTTTTGCAAACAGGTCATGATCAAGATTCCGAGATCTTGGCCCAAAAGGGGGTTGAGTTGGTCGGGTGGAATGGGTTCATTGTTTAAGATCATCAGCATCGCTGTACCGGGGTTATCTGCCTCAAAAGGCAAGCGGCCCGTCAATATTTCGTACATGACCACGCCCAGGGAGTATATATCTATTTGGTTGTGGCTGATCTTGCTGTTTTGCAATTGCTCGGGTGACATATATGCCACAGTCCCAACGAGGGCATCGCGGGAAGCGGGAGTCTCGCTGCCTTCGATTCTGGCAATACCAAAATCCAGCAATTTGACCGTATCACCATTGATCACCATGACGTTTTCGGGTTTGAGGTCGCAGTGAATGATCCCGTGGCTGTGAACATATTCCAAAGCATCCAGCAATTGATCGAGCAAGAGCAATTTTTGCCGCATAGTCAGGTTGTTGCTTTGAACGAAGGGCTTGAGTTCCTGGCCCTCGAGCATTTCCAGCACCATTACGTGGTTGTCCGATTGCACAATATATTCATAGATCGCCATAATATTCGTATGATTGAGCAGTCCCAGAATTTGCACTTCGGATTCAAAGCGCTCAATTCGGGTTTGGCACTCTGCTTCGGAGAGATGTTCGGGCAGATTGAGGTGTTTTACTGCCACCATTTGATTGGTTTCGAGGTCCAAGGCGCGAAAAATGGTCGCCATCCCACCTTGGCCTTTTTGGTCAAGTAGGACATAGCGTTGGGCAAAGGTCATACCTTGCTGTAACATATTGTCAGAATTCCCTAAAAAAGAAAAAATTGAGTCATTCAGCAGTGGGCGAATAAGTATACTATAACCCTTTGGGGTAAATTTTCAATGCCAATAGGGTAAATTTTTTTTAAGCCAACCAGGTTCGCTTTTGGTTGTGGGCATTTTTGGCCCGAAAGGCCTCTTCGAGGTCAATTTCCAGGCGATTGGCCAAAGCCAGCAGATAATTAAAGACGTCCACAAGCTCTTCTGCAACCTCTTTTTTGACCCCTGCTTTTTCGGGGGTGCTTTCACTTGCTTGTAAGTAGAGCTTTTCGGTCCGGCGAATGGCTTTAAACAGCTCACCCACCTCTTCTCCGAGCAAAAAACAATTGTGAATCAGGTCTACATCTTGCCAACCATGTAAGATTTCCAATTGCTCAATATATTTCTGGTAATCGGCCATTGCGGCGCGGGAAGGCAGTTCTATCACCGTTTTGTGCTCCTCAACTCATGATCAGGTTTTTGCGTTTGCCAAAAAAGAAAATCAAGGGCAAATGCAGGCGTTGCCCCCAATGCCACTCGTTGTGACGTCCTCCCCGGTCTTCGAGATAGGCCAAATCGACCCCTTCCCGGTAGCCCCGGCTTTCGAGGACGTGTTTCATCGCGCGCAGATTTAAGATATTTTCGTTGTGTTCAACCTTCGTACGTTCGTCTCCTTCACGGGTGCCCATGTCCAGCCAAAGTTGCAAGTGGGGGGGGAATTGGCGGGCATCTTTGATCGCGCGGCGGTGGTCCCACCAAAAAGAGGGGGAGACCATGCCAATATTGCCGTAAACATGGGGATAATAGAGCCCCAGGTAAAAGGAGATCAATCCGCCCAACGAAGAGCCCATCACGGCTGTGTGTCGCTGGTCGCGCAGGGTGCGAAAATTGTGGTCGATCAGTCCTTTGACTTCTTCGCTGAGAAAGCGAGCATAGCGCTCACCTTGTCCCCCTTCTGAGCCCCAACGGGTTTGCATCCGGGTCCAGGTATATTCACTGTCGCGGCCAGGGGTATTGTAAACGCCCACGACAATCAGATCTTCGACCAATTTGTGGCTGATCAGGCGGTTTAACATGCGATCGACATGCCAGGGCATACCGCCAAAGGCAATTTCTGGAAAAAAGAGATTATTGCCATCATGCATATACAAAACCGGAAAATGTCTGTTGGGCTCGCGGTCGTAAGCAGGGGGCAAATAAATATCCAGCATACGGCTATTGAGAAGATAATGGGAGTGCACAGGCAGACGTGTAATTCGTCCCCGAAGATAGCGAAAGGGGGGAACCTGATTCAGAACCTTGTTTTTGAGGCTGAGTTTTTTGACGCGCATGGCTAAACGGCCATATAGTTTTCCACCGGCAGTTTGTCGAAATCGACCGAGGCTATGCCTTCACAACTTGCACAGATCCGGCCCTGCTCGTCGAGAATCTCGCTGCGGGCAAAGATCAACGACTTGCCAGCTTTAATCAAACGGGATTCGGCCTGCAAAATCGGCCCGCGCAAGGGCCTGACAAATTGAATATTGAGCTGAACTGTGCCTGTGCGGTGCTTTTGGCTGTTGACTATCCCCACCAGACCAATCATCAGGTCAAAAAGGCCCGAAATCACGGCTCCATTGACGGCATCGCTGCCCAACCCCCCTCGGTGCTGAGGCAAAAGCGGATCAATTTTGGCCCGAATTGCATCGGGCTGTGAGAGGTCAATTTTAACCCCCATCAATTGCAAAACCGGACTGGCATTCCAGAGGCGTGCCATTTCTGCACATTCTTCAGCGGAGAGCGGGTTGGTGGGCGGCAGGGGGCTCATGGTTTACCTGTTTTAAATTTATGTGGGGCTATTCTATCACAGTTCTGAATAACCCCGTCAGCACAAGTTACTTTCCCAAAAGAAAAAAGCCGGGCATAAAATGCCGGCTCCAAAAGGGCTCGCGGACCTTTTCTGATTAACCTGTAAGTCCAGTCTAACGGGACTCCCTTACAAAGGACTTACAGGTCTTTCTGTCATGTTTAGGGATTCTGTAAGTGACGGGCCAGAGTCTGGCCACAATCATCCGGCCATCGACAATCACGTCATCAGCTGCCGTGTAGATATTGCCAATCGAACGGGAGGGTACGGCAATTCCCTGATTGGCAGAGATATACCAACTTGTGTTGTACTGCTGAGGACCGTTAAACATAGGGGGCAGAAACGGTCCTCCCGTGGCCCTGCGACCGGCCAGTGGGCTGCTGCCATTGTAATTTGAATTGGTATAGACACCAGGAGGGGCGTATTGGTAAGCAGAAGAGCCCCAACCGCCGACAAAGAGAATGGCTGAATAGTCTTCTGAACGCACTTGAGAGAGGGCGAAATCTGGTCTCACTGCGCCACTGGTCTGGCCTTGTCCGCTATCGGGGTGGGGATAACTCAGCTGGGTGGTCTGGGCTGCAACACGAACCTGCAAACCAGCAGCCATCAATTCCGCACGGGGCACAGCGTACTCGCGGTAATAAAAATCGCGGTTGGCAATCACCATTAAGACGGGCAGAGGGGGAGCGGCAGTGGGAGTCGGGGATTGTGCTGGCACGGGTGCTAGCGTATGTGCTAGCACTGGTTCTGATGTCGGTTCTGATGTTGGT
>CAZRFI010000149.1:8551-11956 GCA_964598905.1 uncultured Candidatus Sericytochromatia bacterium
GGTTCTGATGTTGGTGCTGGCGTGGGCAAAGGAGCCGAGGCCTGTTGGGCACGAATCTGCTCGACCAAGACCTGGCCCAGGCGATAGCCGCTGTCGACATTCTCGCCAGTGATAATCTGCCCATCCACCACTACATCATCAGCAGAGGTAGCAGGATTGCCAACAGCACCTGTCGCAGCCATGATTGCGCCATTGCTTTCAATTTGCATCCGGCTGGAGGGATAGCCTTGGCCCTGAATCTGGGGTGCATAGCCATTCCAGCCCACCACCTGGCGGCCTTGCAAGGGGCTGACACCATCCACTCTGGCATAAGCCAGGGCGGTCACGCCGTTGGCCCTCACTCACTAAAGGGGTGAAACACACTTCAGTATAAAAAAGTGTGAGCTGTTTTCTAAGGAAGCGGCTCACAACCTGGATGTGAGTTTACGCAAGCTCTCGCTGTGGTCTGGCTCACAGTGGACGTGTTAAACTTATCTGAATGCTTGAAAAAGGTGTGTAGCGTGGAATGGCCATTTTAATGATTGCGGCAATACCCAGTGCGTATGAGAAGTTACAAAAACCCCTGGAAGAACAGTTTCAACAGGAAGTTCACCTCTGTTTATCCGGTGAGGCCGCTCTAGAGTGGCTTGCCTCTGAGCCCGAAAAGGCAGCTAAAATCGAATTGATGTTGCTCGCACCCGACCTGCAAGGACTGAGTCCTGCAGAGACGATTCAGCGCATAAAGGCCACAGACAGATATCGCCAGACACCCATTTTGCTTTTAACCCCCCCCGAGCTGGAAGATACTGCTGCTTTGCTGACGGCCGGTGTCCAGGATCTCTTGCCCTACCCACCCCAGGCTGTTGAATTACAGGCCCGAATCCAAACGGCCTTGGCCTTAAATACAACCCATCAGCGCATTCAAACCCTGGAAATGGAGTTGGAGGCGGTGCGGATTCAGTTGCAGAGCTTTGCGGATATTGACCCGCTTACCCATTTGAGCAAACGCCTGACCTTTGAACAAAACCTCAACCGTGAGTGGCGGCGGGCCCTGCGTGAGCAACAATTCCTCTCTCTGCTTTTAATAGACATGGACCTCTTTGCCCAGATCAACCAAGAATTTGGCTCTGCTGTGGGCGATCGCTGCCTGCGCGCAGTGGGAGAAATTCTCAGGCATTATCCTTTGCGCCCAGGGGATCTCAGTGCCCGCTTTACAGGTCAGCAATTTGTGGTGCTGCTGCCCAATACCCATTACGAAGGGGCCCGCGCTGTCGCCGAAACCCTGCGTTCAAGTATCGAAGGGCTGCAATTGGAGCACGAAGGGGTGCCCGTTTCGTTCACCGCCAGTATCGGGGGCATTACCCTCTATCCCCAAGACGACAACCTCGATCCCACGCTGCTGCTGGCAGCTGCGGACAAGGCCATGAAAGAGGCCAAAAGCCTGGGCCGCAATATTGTCAGCCTGGTTGACCTCAGTCAGACCTGACCAGATTTTGCGCCAGAGCCAATTAAGCGACGGGTTCTTTGAGAGCCCTGCGCAGAATTTTTCCTACGGGTGTTTTTGGCAGAGAGTCTCTAAATTCAATCATTTTGGGCACTTTGTAACCCGTTAGGTTGGTTTTACAGTGGGCTTTGAGTTCTTCTGCTGTCAAAGAGGGATCTTTTTTGACCACAAAAAGTTTGACCACTTCGCCAGATTTTTCATCGGGAATGCCAATCGCCGCGGCTTCGAGCACTTTCTCGTGCATGACGGCCACCTCTTCGATCTCATTGGGATAGACGTTGAAGCCCGAGACCAAAATCATGTCTTTTTTGCGATCGACGATGCGGATATAGCCTTTTTCATCCATCACGCCCATATCCCCACTTTTGAACCAGCCATCGTCAGTCATGACCAAAGCGGTTTCGTCGGGGCGCTTCCAATAGCCCTGCATCACCTGTGGTCCCCGGATCCAGATCTCTCCCGCTTCTCCGAGAGGCATCACATTGCCATCATCATCACGAATGGAAACCTCTGTGGAGCTGATCGGCAGTCCAATGGTGCCATTGTAGTCATCCAAGTACAGGGGGTTGATACAGGCTGCTGGAGAGGTTTCCGTCAGACCATAAGCTTCACGCAGGGTGACCCCTGTGACTTTTTTCCACTTTTCAGCGACGGGCCGCTGCACAGCCATGGCTCCACCCAGGGCCAGGCGAAACTCACTGAAATCGAGTTTGTGAAAATCGGGATGGTTGAGCAAGCCATTAAACAAAGTATTGACCCCGGTGAGGGTGGTGAATTTGATCTTTGAAAGCTCTTTGACAAACGCGGGAATATCTCGGGGATTGGTGATCAGGACGTTTTCTGCGCCAATGCTGCCAAAGATAAAACAATTGGCTGTGAGTGAGAAGATATGGTAAAGCGGCAAAGGCGTGATGATAATCTCTTCGCCCTCTTTGATACTGGATTTGATCCACTCTTTGGCCTGCAAAATATTGGCGATAATATTGCGGTGGGTGAGAACCGCACCTTTGGAGACACCTGTGGTGCCACCTGTGTATTGCAAGAAGGCGATATCTTCGGCACGGATGGTGGGTGTGCTGTGGTTTTTGCCACTGCCTTTGGCCAGGGCCTGTTTGAGCGGTACAGCATGGGAAATGGTCCAAGCGGGCACCATTTTTTTGACGTGTTTGACCACCGTATTGACCAAGAGGGCCTTGGGGAATTTGAGCAAATCGCCCAATTGGGTTGTGATCACGTATTTGACGTGGGTCTGGCTGAGCACCTCTTCGAGAATGCTGCAGAAATTTTCGACAATCACAATCGCTTTGGCTTCTGCATCTTTGAGCTGGTGGGCCAATTCGCGGGCGGTGTAGAGCGGGTTGACGTTGACCACAATCAGACCTGCGCGCAAGACGCCATAGAGACAGACCGGGTATTGCAGAATATTCGGGCTCATAATGGCCACACAATCACCTTTTTTGAGACCGAGATCGTGTTGCAAATAGGCTGCAAACGCTGCGCTGAGACGGTCCAGATCGGCATAACTGAGCGTGTGCCCCATATTCGAAAACGCGGGCCGGGCACTGAACTTTTTAAAGCTGTGCTCAAAGACCTCGTTGATTGAGCTGTGTGCATCGGCATCAATGTGGTGGGCGACATCATCGGCGTAATGGTCGAGCCAGCGTTTGTCCATGGTTCTGCGTCCTTTTCTGTTGGTGCCTTGTTAAAAGCGGCTTTTGCTTGAAATCCTTGGAATGTATTATCTGGTATGTATTATAACATTGCTATCTTTGAAAGTCTTCAGGCACTTTTCACCGCCTCTGTGAGCAAAATCAGGGCGCATTAGAGCCGCTTTCATTCAGGCGGATTAAATTATTTTTAAAATAACCACAATCTTCTCTTGACATTCATAACCTATTCTTAGTATATTGATTACACGAACT
>CAZRFI010000150.1:0-11938 GCA_964598905.1 uncultured Candidatus Sericytochromatia bacterium
CACTGAGAGTCCAGAATTTTCCAGCGTTTTTGATTTACTCCAGCGGCAGAAAATCGAACAATTGCTTGAAATTGCTCTGCCTGGTGAGACTTTCCAGAAAGGCCAAAAGATCTGCTTTTTGTACAAAGTCAAGACCAAAGATGTTGATGGGCCAAAAGCGCTTCAAGTTGTGGTTCCAACAGCACCTCGGTTTGCGCTTGAAAATCCTGGCGCGCCTCTTGCTGTTCATGCCGATGGCGAATTTGGGTTTCCTGTTTGGCCAAATGGTCTTGTTTGTTTTCATACACCAATTTATTCAGGCTCAAACGGGGCTGATGATCCAAAGCGGTTTGCGGCACGGACAGACCGCTGCGCAGGGCCACCTTGACCAAATTACACGCCGGACAGACGAGAAAGCCCTGGCCGTTGCGGGATTTATCCTGCAGCTCAGC
This sequence comes from uncultured Candidatus Sericytochromatia bacterium, assembly GCA_964598905.1. Classification (GTDB taxonomy): domain Bacteria; phylum Cyanobacteriota; class Sericytochromatia; order UBA7694; family UBA7694. Next base: position 432 of record CAZRFI010000150.1, read on the forward strand.
CTTTTGACAACGTGGACAGTTCATAATAGTCTCTTCTCCTGTGTTTTTTTTCACAGGTACACAGCATATTGGGCAAATTCTCGAGATTACCGGGTGTCTCTCTTATACCTGAAAAGCTGCCAAGATTGTCTGGCAAAAAATAAACGCAATCAAAACAGAATCTTTTTTTATTAATCTTCTCTGAATTATTTGAAGAGTGTTAAGATATGTTAATGCTGCACAAGTTTATTTTATGTTTCACATTGATCATAGGGGTTCAGGGCCTTTCTGGCTGTCAAACGCCCTTGCCCACGACTGCCAATCCCCAAGTGGAAAGCAGCGCCCAAGCGCGCTTGGTAGGGCCACTGACCCAAGCCTTGGACAGCGCCCTTCAGCGTGCAGCCCAGAGCCGAACCCCAGCCGAGGCAGAACGTCTGGCCCGTGATACCTTTCAAGCTGAAATCAGCCGCTTACTCAAGCGCAGCCCAAGCCAGTTGCAGAGCCAATTGCAGGTTCAAGCCCAATGGACCGCCCAAGGCAAAATCCAACTTCAGCTTCAGGCCCAAATTTCCGATCAGTCAATCACGGCACAGGCCCAGCGCCAAAGCCATTTTTCGCCCACTGTTTAAAACCTGTTAAACCACATTGACACACATTGACATGGATCAATTGCTTTTTTTGCAATATCGTGTATTATACCCTATATAGTATATAAAGGGGTATTGCACAATGAGCAATTCTGAATCAACCTCTGAAGCCATTATCAGCCGTCTTGACCAAATTATAAATCGCTTGGATCAGCTGGAATCGCGTTTAGAAAAAAGTGAAAAAGCCCTGCAGGAAATGCCCGGCGTAGCGGCCACCGCCCTCAATACCCTGGATGAATTGAGTGCTCCCCTGCGACTTGAAGGCAGTGAATGGCCAGAACGCCTGCCATCACTGCTCAATTTGGCCGAAAAATTGACACAACCCAATGTCTTGGAAGCCCTGGAAATAGTGGCCGCACATGCAGATCAATTTGTGCCCTGGGTCAAAATGCTGGCAGATGTACCCGGTTTGCTCAGTGCCAGCGTAGACGGTTTCGATGAAACTATGGCCGACTTAAAAAACAATGGTGTCGATCTGCAAGAGCGGGGCAGAGCGCTGATGCAAGTGGCCTTGCAGGCCAGTGACCCCCGCACCTTGCACCTGCTTTCCGAGTTGTTGCACCAGCGCGATACACTCTTGATGGGTGTACATGCCATGCGCGATATCCCCGGCATTGTGAGCATGGCAGTGGATTCGCTGGACGAATTTTACAAACATTATGATCTCGGCGGCCATGATTTTGGCCGCTTATTACACAGTCTGCGCCATGGCATTTTGGATATCCATACCGTGGCACTGGTGGCCTCGGCAGGAGAAGCGCTGGCCAGCAGCGAACAAGATTATAAGCCTGCAAGCTTATTTACGATGTTCAAGGCCTTGGGTGAACCAGAGTTCCGCAATAGCATGGGCTTTTTACTCAGTTTTATTCGTCATTTCAGCCGTTCTTTGCAGACCGAACGTCTGCCCCACTCAAAAAATTAAAAGAGGTTCATTAAAATGTCTAAAACCCATTACCAAATCCTGATTGTGGGCGGCGGAACCGGCGGCATCGCCGTGGCTGCTCGTCTGCGCAACGCCTCCGAAAGCCTGGATATTGGGCTGATTGAGCCCTCCAGCAAACACTATTACCAACCGCTTTGGACCTTGGTCGGCGGCGGGGTTTTTGCCAAAGAGATCTCTGAACGCAATGAAGAAGACTATATCCCCGCTGGTGTGGATTGGATTCAGGATAAGGTCGCGAGTTTTCAACCAGAAGAAAAAGCCTTGACCCTGGCCTCAGGACAGAAAATTGGCTATGACTATCTGGTGGTCTCTGCCGGGATGCAGCTCAATTGGGAAAAGGTACCCGGCCTGCGCGAAAGCATTGGCAAATACAATGTCTGCAGCAATTACTCTTACGAAACCGTCGACAGCACCTGGGACTTGGTCAAGAATTTTAAAGGTGGCACGGCGATCTTTACCCAACCGGGTACACCGATCAAATGTGGTGGAGCCCCCCAAAAAGCCCTGTATATGACAGAGGACTATTTCCGCAGCAAATCACGGGTGCGGGCCAAAACCAAAATGGTTTTCTGCAGCGGTTTGGCGGGTATTTTTGGTGTACCCAAATACAAAGCAGCCCTGGAAAAAGTACTCAAACGCAAAGAAATCACAGATACCCATTTCCGCAATGAGTTGATCGAAGTACGTGGCCCCGAACAAGAAGCCGTATTTAAACATCTCGATACGGGTGTGGAACAGGTGATCAAATACGATCTCTTACATGCCACGCCACCAATGAGTGCCCCTGATTTTATCAAAGCCAGCCCGCTGGTAGATGCCGCCCAATTTGTGGATATCAACAAACACACAATGCAACACGTAAAATACCCCGAGATCTTTGCTTTGGGCGATTGCACCAACGCCCCGACCGCCCGAACCGGCGCAGCAATTCGCAAACAGGCACCCGTCTTGGTTGAAAATCTGCTTGCGTTGATGCAAAACCGCCAATTAAAAGCCTCGTATAACGGCTATTCTTCTTGCCCCCTGGTCACAGGTTATGGCAGCTTGATCCTGGCTGAATTTGACTATGACAGCAAACCTGTCGAGTCGTTCCCCTTTGACCAGTCTCAGGAACGGTTCAGTATGTATATGCTCAAAGCCTATGGCCTACCGCAGATGTACTGGAACGGCATGATGCGCGGCCAGCTCTAGTCAAAAGAAACCCCTGGCAAGGGAGTTTGCCAGGGGCCTTGAGCGAGCTAACAATACGTTGGGGATTCACATCAACATTTCAAATCAACTTAAGGAATTTCAAAGGCGATCACAACTGAGGCCTGTTCCCGTTGTACGGCCAGAAGTGCCACATCTCCGCTTTTGAGTTTGTTAAACTCAGCGTTGAATTGGGCCAAAGAGCGCACGGAAACACGGTTGATTTCGGTGATCAGATCCCCTTCGCGCAAACCTTTTTCATAGGCCTGGCTTGAAGGAGACACATCGGTCACGACCACCCCTTGCAGAGAGGCGGGTACCTGCAATTGCTGACGCAGAGTGGGGTTCAGATCTTGCAATTGGAAGCCCCGTTTGTCTTGCAATGCAGGGGTCTGCATATTTTCGGCTGCTTTGCCGGTATTTTCCATTTCCCGCAAGAGCGGCTTAAAGGTCATGGTTTTGCCATTGCGCAGGATCTCAATCTCGACACTCGAACCAGAAGGCGTCATGGCCACCTGATTGCGGAATTGATTGCTATCGTTGATCGATTTGCCATTCAATTTGAGAATCACATCGTATTTTTTGATTCCAGCTTTGTCGGCAGGAGAGCCATTGACCACGCCGCTGACCAAAATACCTTCGCGGCTGTCTTTGAGTCCGAGTCCCTGGGCCATAGAATCGTCGAGGGGCTGAATAAAGACACCCAATTGGGCCCGGCTGACTTTGCCTTTGTTGATCAGGCTCTGCATGACCTGTTTGGCCATATTGCTGGGAATCGCAAAGCCAATCCCCATATAGCCTTTAGAGCGGGTGGCTATTGCGGTATTGATCCCGATCAGCTCCCCTTTGATATTGACCAAAGCCCCGCCGCTATTGCCGGGATTGATGGCAGCATCGGTTTGAATAAAGTCTTCAAAATCTGCCACACCCACATTGGCGCGGCCCTTGGCGCTGATAATTCCAGCAGTCACAGTCGAACTCAGACCAAAGGGATTGCCAATCGCCAATACCCATTCTCCGACTTCGAGGTCTTTGGAATCACCCAGAGAGGCCTGACGCAGGCCTTTGGCACCACTGACCTGAATCACAGCCAGATCGGTGCGTGGATCGGTGCCGATGATCTTGGCTTTAAACGTGCGCCGGTCGCTGAGCGTGACTTTGATTTCGTCGGCATCTGCCACAACATGGTTATTGGTTAAAATATAGCCTTTGGCGGCATCGACGATCACGCCGCTGCCCACGCCTTGCTGTTTTTGCTCACCGCGGGGAGCGGAAAACGGCGCACCAAAGAACTCCTCAAACTCTTCTGGCACCTGGGGATGCGAGCGGCTGGGCGCTTTGAGGGTCTTGCTCATCGAGATACTGACCACCGCCGGGGTGACCGTTTCAGAAATTGCAATAAAATCTTCGTTGAGCTTATTCAGGGTGGGCACACTTTTTTGAGACTGACTGGTTTGGGCCTCAACGGGTGGGGTGACCAGGGAGGTCAACTGCGGCGCAGCCAACCCCACCCCCAGCCCCAGGATTCCCGTCAGGGAAAGAGCCAAAAGATAGGGGGTATTTCGTTTCATTGCAGTACTCCTTTAAAGAACATTGCTTGATTATTTGCTTGGCAGTGAAGCAATTATACGCTTTTTTGACTGCCACAGAAGGAAGACACAGGGCTTTGAATAAGTGTTCAAAAAAGCTGGAAAAAATTTTAGTCCCAGATCGTCGGTGAGCAAGACTTGTTTTGCCAGCCCTGGTAAACTGCTTATGTCATCAAATGATTTTAATTCAAGCTCAAGAAAGCCAGTACCATGTTCAAAATCGCAGCCCTTGCCGCCCTCACCAACCTCTTCTTTTTGGTATCTTTACCAGCCTGGGCCTTAGAGCGGGCTGCCGTTCTCGATTTCAATTCCAAAGGCAATATCACCGCCAGCGATGCCAGCATTATTACCGATCGCATTCGCAGCCTCATTGTACAAAGCCAGCAGTATGAGGTGATCGAACGTGAAAATATGGATCGCATTCTGCGCGAACAGGGCTTTCAAGCCAGCCAAAGCTGTGATACCACCGACTGCTCTGTGGCCATAGGCAAAATTCTTTCGGTGCGGCATATGCTCACCGGCACTGCCAGCCGTCTGGGCAATTTATACTCCCTCAACCTGAGAATCATCGATGTTGAAAAAGGCTCCATCTTAAAAGAAGAGTATGTCGATTGCCTCTGCCCCCTGGAGTCGCTGATGACCCAAACAGCCCCCGAACTGGTGCGCAAAGTTTTAAACAGCGCGAAAGCAACCCAAACCAAACCAGAAAATAACCCAGAGGTAGTCTCTGGTTTGCCTGTGCGAGAGGCCAGACCCTGGTTGATTTTTCTCGAGGGCGGCTGGCCCCGTTATGCCAGTGGCGGTGCTTTTTATCATTTTGGCCCCTATTTTGCTCTGGGCGCCAGCGCGGGTGTGACCACCGGGGGGTTTACGATCAGCCCCCACTTGGCCCTTGCTCCGCGGGTGTATTTTAACCCCCATGATCTGGCTGGTTTTCTTGAGTTGGTCGCTGTTTTTCCCATGATCAGCCTCAATAGCATTTCATTTAAGCCAAGACTGGGCTTTGAATACCGTAACCCTTCCAGCGGGTTGAGTTTTGGGATGGCCGTTGGTCCCAATGTCGTGCCATTCAGTTATGATTCCACGATTTTTGATGCAACAGCCTCGCTGGGCTACGCGTTTTAAATCGCTGGTCACTTAAAAAAACTTTACAGCAAAAGCCCCAGTTTGGGTAATTTTGTCGCAGAATGTAAGCCAGACCGCTTTACATTCTTTGTGGCCTTTCTATAATAGAGTCACATTCCCAAGGAGTCATCATCAAACACCATGAAAAAATCACTTCAGATTTTGCTCTCTTCCGCCCTTTTACTCACCGCAGGCAGCTTTGTTTGTCTGCCTCAGGCCACCCAGGCCCAAAATACGGCCGTGATGCAAAATATCGGAAATGGCAGCATCGACTGGACCCACCAAATGATCAAAGTTACCGGCAGCGGCGCTCCGCCAGCGAATGGCTCTGCCGCCCAAAAACGCCTGATGGCCAAACGGGCAGCTCAGGCCGATGCCTATCGCCAATTGGCAGAAATCGTCAATGGTGTACAGGTCGATTCCGAAACGGTGGTCAAAGACTTTGTCACCGAAAGTGATACAGTACGGTTGCGTGTTTCTGCCCTGATCAAAGCCACACCTGCTGGCCCCGAACGCTACTTGAGCGATGGTTCTGTGGAAGTGGATTTGGCCATGTCTATGAATGGCCAACAGGGCTTGTCTTCAGCAATTGAGCTGGAGCAAACTCTGAAAAAACAGCAGGAGCGCTTTAATCAACAGGGATTTTGGCCGGGTGCCAGCGATGCTCAGCAACCGGTCTTGATTCCCGGCCAACAATATGCCCTGGCGCCATGGAATCTGGCCGCAAAACCCAAGGTCAAACCCACCCCCAAACCGGTGGTTAAACCCACACCCAAACCCGTGATCAAACAGGTCAGCGGTTATACTGGCCTGATTATCGATGCCAGCGGTCTGGATATCCAACCCGCAATGTCACCGATGGTCTTAAGTGAGTCCGAACAGGTCTATATCGGCAATTTTGAACTGGATATCGACCGGGTGATTGCAGAAGGCATTATTGTCTATCACCGCAGCATGAAAGATATTCGCAGGGCCGGAAGCAACCCCCTGGTAGTCAGAGCCACGGGCACCAGTGAAGGCCGTGTCGATCTGATGGTCTCGGCAGAAGACGCCGCCAAAATTCAGGCCGAAGACGCCAAAAACCCGTTTTTGAGCAAATTAAACGTCGCAGTTGTGATGTAAACAGCAAAAAAAATCTTTCCCAAGCCTGGGGGGCTTTGCATCGAATTGGTGCGAGAGTCCTCCAGGCTTTTTTAGTCTGACCTCCGGGCAATTTTAGTCTGAAAAGGCCCATACTCTGATGGGCTGGAAAGATTAATTTTTATTTAACATACGGGAAATTAATGGTTAAGCCAAACATGGCTAGATTAAGAAACGACTATAACTTGTTTATCTAAACAAGTGTTTTGTGCTCTTTGTGAGACTTCGTATAAAGAGGAAATAAAGTATGAACGTTTCTGATCTGATTCGCCCCATTTATCTGCCCACGGTCCGGCTTCAGACTGATGGAAATCCCCCCACTACCACGCCACCTGCTGGTAATCCTTACAATACCCGCGTGGATGGCTTTGTCACTTCCACCATTTTTGGTGGCATTGCGGGCAAAAATATGGGCCAATTGGTCTTTAACAACGGCAATCCGGCAGGCTCCGATCTCAGCGGGATCCTCAAAAACAGCTATGTGCGTCAGACGGGCATGAATGCAGGCATTGGTGCGGGTGTCTATGGCGGGCTTTCTGTGCTCAAACAGGGATTTGGCCTCATGAGCGGCAAACAAGATGCCGCTGGTGCGGCTGCCAACGTCATTACAGATACCCTGCGCGGCGGGGCAGCCGGGCTCGGAGCGACCGCCGGAGGCGGGCTAACAGGTTTGGCCATGCGCGCCATGGGAGCCACCGGCACCTTTGGTACTGTGATTACCTTTATTGGCGGCGCTATTGGGGCCTCCGTTGGCAGCGGCCTGCTCGAAGCGACTGGGGTGCGCGATGGTTTGCTCAAAAGCTTCGGCTCTCAAAAAATAGCCGCTTAAGATCTTTTTACAGGGAAGAGGCAAGTTTGTTAATGCAGAGCAGGATAACTCCAAGATAAGGTTATGTTTGGGTAAAATTGTGATTATAAAAAAATTAGTCTTGCTGGGTCTTCTGGGTTTACTGACCGCCTGTGGTCAGTCTCCCATGATGACTTCTCCCTATTATGGGCAGCAGGGCAGCGACCCCTACGGCAATGCCTATGCCACAACGGGTCAACCCAATCAGCCCGGCGGTGCTTATGGCAGCATCGACCCCAATGCAGGTTATGGTTTTGCCAATACCGACCCCAACGCCTATGGGGCAAACACAGCTTATCCCAATTCCCAGTATGACCCCAATGCCTACAACAGCACGACTTACCCAAATAGCCAATATGACCCCAACACAGCCCTGCCTCCCGATGTGGCGGCAGGCAACACCAGTTACCCCCTGCCCGAAGCCAATAACCAACCCAAAACACCTACAAACACAGCCAACCAGCCAGCTCCCGAAGCCACGCCTGTGCCCATCCCCGCTCAGCTCAAAGATGCCAGCGCAGAATTAAAGGTTTTAAGCTTGAATGTCTGGGGCCTGCCCAGTCTGCTGGGCAAAGACCGCAAAGCGCGTTTTGAGCGCCTCGGCCAAACGTTAAATGACTACGATATCGTCACCTTGCAAGAGACCTTCTCCAACGATATCGAAATTCTGCGCAAGAGCACCCGCTTCCCCTATCACTTGCGCTGGAACAATACCGGCCTGCGTATGGGCAGTGGTCTCTATGTGCTCTCGAAATACCCGATCATCCGCAACGATTTCCGCCAATTTGGCAATTGCACCGTGGCCGATTGTCTGGCCCGCAAAGGCGTGCTTTTCACCCGCATCGACCACCCCACTTTGGGCGCGGTCGATGTCTATACCACCCATTATCAAGCCGAAGCCAAACCCGTGGCCGAAAAAATCCGGATTGAAGAAGACAATAAAGTGATGCAGGAATTTGTGGGTCAGAACAATTCCCCTTACCCCACCATCATCACCGGCGATTTTAACTTTAAACCCGATTTCCCCGAATACCTGGATCTCAACCGCAGATTGCCCCTGGTAGATACTTGGCGCACCGCCAACGCCAATGCGCCCGGTTATACCTCCGACCCCAGCAATCTCTACAAAGCGGGCAAAGAACAAGGCGCACGCATCGACTATATCTTCGTGCTCAAACAAAACACCTACAAAACCAGCGTGCAAGAAGTCAAAATCACCCACAACCAACCTGTGGAAGGCTTTTTCCTGTCAGACCACTTTGGTGTCTCTGCCAAAATCAAGTTTGAGACCCTCTACAGCACTGAGCTGAAAAACCACAGCAGCAGCAAAGATTAGCTCAGCTACCCAAATTGGAAGGCTGAAATCACCGAGCCCATGATCTCGCCCTCAAAGACCTTTTCTCCGGCCTCTTGCTCGGCAGCTCCGGCGATCACCATCAGCGGCAAGAGATGTTCTTCACGTGGGTGGGAAAAACGCCCTGACGGCGCTTGCCCCCAGGCCTTGAGTTGCTCGGCACGGGCGGTCGAAGTCTGGGCCACAGCCTGACTCAACCAGGTATCAAACTCCCGCGCTTGGGGTCGCACGTCGCGCCCAAAGACACGCAAATTGTGAAAACTCATGCCGCTGCCAATCAGCAGCACGCCCTGCTCGCGCAAAGGTGCCAAGGCTTGCCCCAATTGATGGTGAAAGGCCGGATCGAGATCGGCCCGCAGGGAAATCTGCAGCACGGGAATCTCGGCTTCGGGGTAGATTAATTTGAGTGGGATAAAGACCCCATGATCATAGCCACGCTCGGCATCTACCTGAGCGGGAATGCCTGCAGCTATGAGCAGGGACTGAATCTGTTCTGCCAAAGCAGGTGCGCCAGGCGCGGGATAGGTCAATTGATAGGTGTGTTCGGGAAAACCATAATAGTCGTAGATCAGCTCAGGCTGGGCATGACCGGTAAGCGTGACTTCTGGGGTTTCCCAATGGGCTGAAATCACCAAAATGGCGCTGGGGCGTTGACCCACCTGATCGGCCATTTGGCGCAGCCAAGCCGCGAGAGCATCCCAAGTGTCGGCGGGCCCCATCGTCCAATCCATAAAAAAGCAGGGGCCACCTCCATGGGGAATAAAAAAAGCGGGTAAACGTTGTCTGGAAGATCGGGGTGAATCAGCTTGAGTCACAGCAGTGCTACTCATATTCAAAAACCTCATAGTTTGTAGATGGCTTCATTGTGAGTATAATAAAAAACATATATAAACAAAAGTATTGCTTGATTATAAAGACAATTAAAATAAGTTATATAAATTCCTTTTGAAAGCAGGCAAAGATGAAACTCGAACAGCTCAAAGCCCTGGATGCAGTCGTGAAAGCAGGCAGCTTTGCCAAAGCCGCCAATGAAATCCTGCTCGTAACCCAACCCGCCGTGACCCGCGCCGTGCAAAACCTGGAGGCCGAAATTGGCTTTGCGCTCTTCTCGCGCGAACAATACCGCCCCGTATTAACGCCCCAGGGCCAAGCCTTTTACAGCCAGGCTCAGCAGATCCTCAAACAGGTCGAAAACCTCAGCGATTTAAGCCAACAAATGGCCCAGGGCATGGAACCCGAACTCAAAATCGCCATAGACACGTATTTTCTGCTGCCGGAAATGCTCTGCGCCTTTCACGAAACCAATCTGGAATTCCCCTGCACCCAATTGCATATCAGCTGTGAACTCTTGGGGGGCTCGATTGGCAAATTGATCGAAAAAACCTGTGATTTGGTGATTGTGCCCTGGGCCTCCGAATACCGCAGCCAGTCTCAGTTGTTGAGCTTGGCTTTGGCGAAAATCCAGGCCAGCACCGTGGTTGCCAGCAATTTTCCACTGCTCGCGCAAACAAACCCTGTGCAATCCGAAGATTTGGGCCCGTATATCCAGGTCGTGGAACGCACCCAGGAACAGTACATGCGTTTGGGCACCGCCAACCTCAATCCCCACAGCCAGCGCTGGTATGTCAACGACGTGCATCTCAAAAAGCAGATCATTCTCTCAGGGCGCAGTTATGGGTTTTTGCCCCACCATTTGATTGAAAATGAACTGGCCTCAGGTCAACTTGTGCCCTTTCGCAATTTAGAGGGATTTGAGGTCCGCACAATTGAATTGCGGGCTGTTGTGCTCAAAGCCAGTCCCATGGGCCCTGTGCTGCAAAAGCTCTGGCAGAAATTGGGCCAAATTGAAGCGGCACGCTCCCGTCTGAAAGCAGCATCAAGCGCGTTACTCAAGCCAATCTAAACACCTGCTCCAATTGGTGCTGAACCATTTGCTCAGGCAGATGGGCCATCAGCCAATTGCGCAGGCGCAAACCATGTTTGAGATTACTGAGCTGCCCCAGTTTCCAAGAAGTCTCGGTAATAAAACGGGCACGGGCCAAGCGACGGCTGTGGTAAAACTGCAAAGCCCGCTCCAGATCGCTGGACGCCAGACTCTCCGCCAAGGCCCAAGCGCTTTCGAGGGCCTGATTGGCCCCTTGGCCCAGGTTGGGCGTGGTGGCGTGGGCTGCGTCACCCAAAAGCCAGATTGGGCCTTGGCCATAGCTCTTGAGTGGCACAAAATCCGAGAGATCATTGCGCAAAAAGGCCTCAGTGGGCGTGGCCTCAATGATCTGCAAAACCCGTTCGGGAAAGTCGGCAAAGGACTTGAGTAAGTCGGGTTTTAAGCGCTCAGGGCTGTCGTGTAGACCGGCTGGTACTTGTTGGGTGAGATAAAAATAGACCTGATCGGCATTGACCTGAGAAAACCCGGCCCGCAAACCCGGCCGATCGCCCCAGAGCTCTTGGGCCTGGTGGTGCCAGGGTTCGGGCAAGCGCAGCGGCGCCAGCCCCCGCCAACAGCTCTGCCCACTGTAACGCAGGGGAATCTCGCCCAAAAGCTGTGTGCGCACCCGCGAACGCAGGCCATCAGCACCAATCAGCAAATCCCCTGTGGCGCTGCTGCCGTCTTCAAATTGCACAGTGACCTGCTCCTGCTGGATGTCGTAGGCCTGAAAACGCTTGCCTGTGTGCAGGGGCGTCTGTTTGAGGGCTG
>CAZRFI010000151.1:0-4130 GCA_964598905.1 uncultured Candidatus Sericytochromatia bacterium
AAAGGAGGCCGCCATGTTCAAAACCCCATTGCTGAGTTTATTGGCGGCCAGCCTGCTGCCAAGCTTGATTCCAGGCACAGCGCCGACCGGCCTGCAATTGGCCAGCCCCGAGCAATTGCGTGCCATTCCTTTGGCTTCGATGCCCTATTCGGGGATAGATTTGCCCAGCAAAGTGGATTTGTCTGACAATATGCCCCCGCCAGGGGACCAAGGCGGGCAAAATTCCTGTGTGGGCTGGGCCACAGCCTATGTACTCAAATCGTATCAAGAGCGGATTGAACACAATCACCTCTTGGCCAAACCCGATGGCTCGCCGCAATGGCAAAAGGTCTTCAGCCCAGCCTTTGTCTATAATTTGCTCAATAACAGCCGCGACGGCGGCATCACGTATATCGACGCGCTGAATTTGCTCTCCAGCCAAGGGGTCGTGCCCTGGTCGGAAATGCCCTACAATCCCGACGACTTCCGCAGCAAACCAGCGCCAGCGCTCTTGCAAAAAGCCCGCGCCTGGCGAATCGACTATTGGCGTCAAGTCAATGTCCTCGACCCGAAAGAACTCAAGTCCCATCTCAATGCCGGTTATCCTGTGATGTTGGGTGCAGTGATCGATCAGGGCTTTTACAAAGCCCGCAAAGGCCATGTCTGGAAAAAGCGCGAGGGCAAAAGCCTGGGTGGCCATGCCTTGGTACTGGTCGGTTATGACGATGCCAAACGCAGCTTTAAGGTGATCAATTCCTGGGGTCCGCGCTGGGCCAATGGCGGTTTTGGCCACATCGACTACGCCTGGTTTGCCCGCGTGGTGCGCGAAGGCTTTGTCGCCAAAGACGCGATCAACGGGCTTCCTGCACCAGCACAGCCCTCCCCACCCAACCGCTCATTGAATCAGCCCGAAGTCTGGGGCCGTCGCTTGCAAGGGGGCGAAGACCCCGACGATGGCGCGGTCGAAGAAGAACAAATGGGGGTGGAGCAACTCAAACCAGCGCCCATTCTCAGCACAATTCCGTCAGAGCCATCTACTCTCTCACCCAAATCCGACAACCCTCCCCAATCAGACACAAAGCCAAGTCAACAACCGGCAGAAACGGAGACCGGCCAAACCGCCCCCCCCGGCAAAACAGACGGACTCAGTTTAAAAGGCAAATTGACTCTGCCCGTGGGCCTCGGGCAAAATGAAGGGCAAACGGCCCAATTGCTGCTGCGGGTCTACGCCCAAGAGGGCACCCGGCGCGGCCCCTTGCTCAGCACCCACCTGGTCAGACAATTTTCGGGATACGCAAGTTTAAATGCCCAAGCCCAATTGCCTCTTCAGGCCAAAATGGCCGAAACCAATTGGCTGGCCGAATTGGCCTTAAACAGCCTCAATCTGGAGCGCCATCCAGGGCTGGGCTCCTCACAGCCACTGGCGTTGGTAATCGTGCCCGAACTCTTTGTCGATGGCTTTGGGATCTGGGTTGGTGCCCCGATACTGCAGCAATTGCCCACAGGTAGCTATGCTCTGCCCAAACGCAAAGCCGCCGACATCACTGCCGCCTTTTTCAATGCCTGGCAAGCCCAGGACGATGGGCAACTTTGGTTCTTGCTCAGCCGCCAAGCCCAGCGTGAAGTGATTGATTACCTGAGCAAAACCCACACAGACCCCGTCTTTAGCAGCAGTCAATGGCAAACGATGCTCGAAAATGGGCATCCCCTGATCCGCGAATGGCTCTGGAGCCCATTGGCGCTAAAATCTGAATTCAAAGCAGAAGCCGATAAACTAACTGGGGGAATGGCCGATCAAAATGTGCTGGCCAAACCAGAGCCACAGAAAAAAATCCAGCCCCAACTGCCTCTGATCCCCAGTGGCACCAGCTGGAAAATACAGACGATCAAACATCTGTTGCCAGCGCTCAAAAGTGACAGAGATTAAATAGACAAAATTAGAGCTGCCCACCGCGCACAGGTTTGTGTTTGGAGAGATAGTCGTAAATCCCATCGCGAATCGCTTTGGCTACGAGGCGCTGGTAATTGCTATTGCTCAATTGCGCCTCTTCTTGGGGATTGGAGAGAAAGCCAATCTCGAGCAAAACCGAAGGCATCTTGGTTTTGCGGGTCACAAACAGACCCCGCTTGCGCACGCGGCGATCGGGGGCTTTGAGTTCTTTGACCAGGTATTGGTGCAACACATCGGCCAACTCTTTGCTCTGGGGTGTGGTGAAATAGGTTTCAATCCCACGCACATGTTCATTATTGGGCGGCATTGAATTGCAGTGGATGCTGATAAACAGATCCGAATTGCGCAAATTGGCCACATCCACACGGGGCTGGAGCAAGATCTCCATGTCTTCGGCGCGGGTCAAAATGACCTTAAACTGATCATTTTCGAGGTAGCGCTTGAGGTATTCCGAAACCGCCAGAGTGACCTCTTTTTCGCGGGTGCCGCCTTTGCCAATGGCACCGGGGTCGTTGCCGCCATGACCGGCATCAATCACAATAAAGGCCCGGCGACTGTCTGGAGGCAAAAGGGGTGCGCGATCTTTTTCACGGGCCTGCATCACAATCTCAACATAGCGATCATGGGTGCTGTACTGGAAATTGGCCTCCCCTTTGAGATCAAAGACAAAGCGGATATCTGTGTTTTGCTGGCGATTAACCGGAGCCATGCGAATCTGGGTCAAATTGCTGCTGGACTGAATTTTGCGCAGATCTTCGCGCTGGGTCAACACCGTGCCCAGGGTATCCATCACCAGGCGGTGGGGCTTTTCGAGGGCGTAGATCTGGTAATCAAAGGGGCGGTTGGTGTGAATCCGCACCCGTGTGACCTGTTGATCCATTTCCATGATTTCGATCTCGTCGAGCTGGGCCAGATTTTTGGAGGAGGCCAGCACCAGAAACTGAATTGTGCAGCTGTTTTCTTCGCTAAAGGGCACAATTTCAACATCGTCGCGGGTGAGTTTAAATTGAATCTCAACCCGATCGCTGCTATTGGCAATTTGCACGTCGCGGAAGAGGTTGGAATTGAGTTCGGGGCGTTTGCCGGTAATACTGCTGCGCACATTGTAGAGGGTGACGGCATAGCGCTTTTCTTCGGCATCCAGCTTGCGGATCTCAGGATAAAGGGGGCCCGAGCCAGTCAAATGGAGATTGTTATTGCGCACTTCAATTTGGCGCAGTTCAGCCGCCTGGATCGCCGCCAATTGCAGGGGCGGCGGATCGACTTTAAAGACTTTGTGGGCCGAAGAGCCACCCCGCAGACGGGGTTGAATCCAGGTCTGAAAGCCCTGGCTCAGCGCCTCCGTGCGAATCGCCACGTCCACTTCGGGTTGAACATCAAGCACCATGCGCACAGCCGGGGGATTGCTGCTAAATTGGCTGATCCGCACCTTTTCCACACCGGGAATCTGCGTAGAGAGCTCGTCACGCACCTTGGGAAAAATCGCATCGGGCAAGTCGATTACAACTTTGCGGCCCGTTTCGCGGGGCAGGTATTGAATTTGCGGCAATGGGCGGGCGCTGGAGACAAAGCCCAGCATTTGTTCCTGGGAATTGTACTGCAATTGCTGAATCACAGAGGCCACAAGCACTTGGGCCTGGGCGGGTGCCGCAAAATGCCCAAAAGACGTCAAAGGCACAAATCCAAAAATAACCAGCAAGACAATTGCTCCCCAAAACCGAAAAGGGCGGGGCGCAGCAAGGCGAAGGGGTAAATCATCCCAATTGTTTTTCATTCTTTTCAGACCTGATCCTCTGGGTATTTTATCCTGTCTCCCAACAGGGAATCTGTGAGGGGGGTACCCCCAACTTAAGAGGGCTCCGCAGGCAGGCGGATCTCCAATTTGGCGCCAACTTCAATTTTGTGTTGGCGAAACCAGCCCTGATTCATTTCCAGGGCATAGAGGGCGGGAGAAACAGAAACATGGGTATTTTCATCCAGGGGCATCATGTCCTGGATATCCACAATTTCAAATTCTGAATTTAAAAAGGCAATGCTCAGGGGCAGGTAGGTATTTTTCATCCAAAAGCCCAAGCGCTGCTCTTTTTCAAACACAAATAACATCCCCTGATCGGCGGGCATGCTCTTGCGAAACATCAGGCCTTTTTGCTGTTCTTGATCGCTGCGGGCGAGTTCGACCTGCAGAGCAACCTCGCCAAAA
>CAZRFI010000151.1:4230-11918 GCA_964598905.1 uncultured Candidatus Sericytochromatia bacterium
GCTGGCAAGGGAGTCGAAGAGACCTGATTGACGACCGGTGAGGCCGAGGGGGTAGCCTGCTGCGAGCGGGCATCGACAGAGACACAGGCCGTCAAGATATTCAAGACCGAAAGGCCCAAAACCAAGCCAGACAAAGAGCCCAATGGCCAAAGCCGCGATGATTTTTTAGAAAAATGCAACATCCCCTTATTTAAGCAGGTTGAGGACCATTTGTGCCAGTAGTTTGCGCCAAAAGCCTGACTATCTCAGCATTTGGCTTTGTCCAATCAGCGGGCAAAGCTTGACGAAAGATCCGCAAGGACGGATACCAAGGCGTCTCAGAGCCTGTACTTGGCCAGACCCAGGGCGCGGGTTCAGGCAAAAGCAGCCAGGTCGGCAACCCCAGCGAGGCAGCCAAATGGGCCACAGCAGAGTCAATCGAAATGACCAGATCCATCTGTAACAGGTGTTCTGCCGTCTGGGCAAAATCCCCCAGCTGATTGCCGAGGTCACCCAAACCAGAAGGCAGACTCCCCGCCGCTAGATCTGGCTGAAAGGCATAAAAACACAGCTTGGGAAAAGCAGTGATCCAAGACTGAATGAGCTTAAGCGGAAAGGCTTTGCGCATTTGCAATTCACGGTAATTTGCTTTTTGTGGCGTCCCATCGGAGATTTGACGGCCTTGCCAGACCAGCCCCACCTGTTTGATATTTCCAAGAGAAGGCGCAGATGAGCGGGTGTAAGCCCTTTTCCAGGGCGGCAAAACCGCAATCTCTGCAGTCTGGGAAACCCCCAGCCGTTGAGGCAGACTGAGCAGTGGTAAAAGATACTCACAGGCCGGGAGCGGCTCCTCCTCTGGATGCAAAGTCAAGGGCAAATCCAATTGGGCCGCCAAAGGCTGCAGCGCATTTGGCAATTCCAGAATGACCTCACCGGCCTGTTCACAGAGCCGCGGTAAAAAACGCCAAAACTGAATCATATCCCCATAGCCATATTCTGCTTGAAGAAAAATCCGCTGACCACTTAGCTTTTGGCCCTGCCAGCGGGGACGATGCCCTGCTTTGAAACGGCTTTGGGGCTTCTGCAAACGCCATTCCAAATGTTGAAATCCCTCACGCCAGGCCCCTCGTGCCAAGAGCAACACCCCCAAATTAAAATGGGCAGCGACCCAATTCGGAGCCAGTTTTAACAGGGTGCGATAAACCCGCTCAGCCTCAGCGTTTTGTCCTGTCTGCTGAAGTGAAAGGGCCTGTTGGAAAGCCGCCTCAGGGTCGCTTGGCACTGAGTCTAAAGCCAATTGCTCTGCTTCCACCAGGTGATAAATTCAGTGGTGGCATCCAAGAGCGACTGCCGGGGCTGATAGCCCAAACGCGCGCGGGCCTTTTCGATATTCAGGGTTTGACTTTTGGCGAGCATACAAACCGTGTAGCGGGTCAAAGGCGGCTCTTTATACGCTGGGTCGAGAGTGGCGGCGCTTTCCAGAGCGGCTGCCAGCGAAAATGCCAAATGGTAGGGAAGATGGCGGGTATCCAGCGTGAGGCCAAGGCGCTCAAAGGCTCTCTGCAAAAATTCCCAGAGTTTAACCGGCTCTCCGTTGGTGATATTGTACGCCTCACCCAGGGCCTCTGTGGGCGCGTTTAGGCAAAGTATCAGGGCATCGACCACATTGGAGACCGCCGTTAAATCCACCTGGTTTTGGCCTTTGCCGATGATACGTAGACGGCCCTCTTTGTGGGCCCGCAGCAGGCGGGGCAAAATCACCGTGTCGCCTGCTCCTATCAAGGCCCGGGGGCGAATCATAATCGTTTCGAGACCTTCTTGGGCTGCAGCCCGCACCCGCTCTTCGGCCAAAAACTTGGTGGTGGCATAGGCATTTGCAAATTTGCTCGGCAAGGGGTCTGATTCTTTGACATCTTCACGGTCGCGGTACTCAACATAAATACTGGGGGTCGAGACATGTACCAAACGGCGAATCTGATTCTGTTTGCAGGCCGCAATCACCGATTCTGTGCCCATCACATTGGCAGCGTAAAAGTCGGCATATTTGCCCCAAGGCGAAGACAGGCCCGCGGTGTGAATCACAGCTTCCACGCCTTGAGAAATACCAGCCATAAAGTCGGAATTTTCGACCGAACCCCCTTCAAAAGCGATCCCCAGATGGCGGATTTTTTCGGCCATGGCGGGATTACGGCCTGTTGCAATGACTTCATGCCCCTGTTCTTTCAGGGCTTGAATCAGGCGAAAGCCCAAAAAGCCAGTGGCACCCGTTACCAGAATTTTCATACAGCGCTCCTTTGTTTGGGCCAATGGCCATTCCACTCAATATCCAGGGTTGAGGCCGAAAGCAGATCGGTTTTGTGTTTGCGTGAGCGGCGCCAGGTTTCAAACATCAGCTGAAACTGAGCCCAAAAGGGCTGCAGATCATCAAAGCGAAAAACCGCATCATCGGCCTGTTGCATTTCGGCCCACAGGGCCTGAAAAGCAGTTAAACTGCGCACCTGTGGCATGGCAAAGAGCCACATCGCAAAGGCCACCATGCGGTTGCGATCACCCCCAGGTCGGTGGACAGGGCCCGCGTCTCCAGGCGCAAACGCTTGGCTCAAGCCATCCTGGGGTTCAAACAAGAGCGTGCCGGTGGTGGCGCGGGGATTACATTCAATCGGCCAATAGCGGCCCTCGCTGTAGATAAAGTCAAAGGCGATTTGCCCGGTATAATCCAGGCCATCGACAATTTTGGCGACAATCTGCTCAATTTCAGGCACGGTGACCGACTCAAAATAAATCGTCGAGCCCTGACCGACACAATGCACGCTGGCATAGACGCAGTGGGCCCGGATTTTTCCGGCGCGGGCCACCGTGTACGAACAGAATTGCTGCCCCGGCAAAAAGCGCTGCACGACCCAGGCCTGTTCGGGACTGGGCTGAACCTCTGTCAGGGCCCGCTCGACGGGCTGATTGATCAAGACATGGCTCGAAAATCGCGAGAATTCTGCTTTGAGCACATATTGGGGGTATTCCGCCAAAGCCGCCTCCAATTGCGTCGAAGTCTCGACACGGACCGTCTCTGGTGCCGCAAGTTTAAGCCCACCGAGAATTTGCACAAATTGGTATTTGCTGTGCAAATTGGTCAAGACATCGATCGTCGAAGTAAAGACCTCACAGTGTTTTTCCAGGGTTTGCTTCCAGCGTGAGACATAAAAGACCTCTTCACAGGTGGGGATCAGCAATTCAATCCGGTATTCTTTGAGGTATTGCTCCAGCGTGGCCACAAAAGCGGCGCTTTCCTGAGCCGGGGGCGGCACCTTCAGGCTTTTTTGACAAAAGCGCGAGGCCCCCGCCAAATTAAACGGAATGCTTTCAGCCACATAGGCCCGTGTACCATGAGCGGCAAAGAGGCGCAAAAGTGCCAGCGTGGCAGGGCTGCGCCCACCCGTAAACAGCACTCGTTGCAAGGAGAGGTTAGTAGACAAAAACCAGCCCACCCAACGACAAACCTGCGCCGGTCCCCAGCAGACAGACACGGTCTCCACGCTTGAGGCGTTTTTCGTCAATCGCATCACAGAGCGCCATCGGAATCGAAGCGGCAATACAATTGCCGTGGGTTTCAATATTGCTGACAAATTGGGCATCACTCAGCTTAAAAAAGGCCTGGGCCTTTTCCAACGCCACACGACTGGCCTGGTGGGGCACAAACAGGTCTACTTCTTGCAAAGAGAAATCCAACTCAGCAAAGAGCTTTTTGACAAAACCCCGCAATTTGCGAAAAGCCATGCCCAAAACCGCAGAGCCGTTCATGTGAAAGGTATAAGCTTCGGCATCAAAGGGTTCGTGGCCCGGATGAAAGGCATTGCCGCCGCCCCGCACCCAGGTATGAAAAGCGCCGTCGCCATAGGTTTCCATCGCGGCGCTTAAAACCCCTGAAGCTTCGCCCTCGGGCGTCAGACGCACAATCGCCGCAGCGGCCCCATCACCCAGCAGAGAGGCGCTCTCCCACTCGTTATAATTCAACGACTTCGAAGCCGACTCACTGCTCACTATCGCAATTTGGCGGTAGCGGCCACTGCTGAGCAGACATGAAGCCACATCCATGGCCGTGATAAAACTCAGACAGGTGGCATCCACAGTAAACGAGGGAATGCCAGAATCGCCATGGCCCGCCTCTTTTTGAATCAGGCAGGAGGTGTCGGGAATCGGGTAATCATAAGAGCCTGCAGCTGAAATAATCAAATCCAGATCTTCATACGCCACTCCCCCGCGCTCCAAGGCCTGGGCCAAGGCTTTGGCTCCCATGCTGGCATTGCTGTCTTCTTCAACAAAATGGCGAATTGCGACCCCTGATTTCTCCATAATCCAGCCGGGCTCCAGACCCATTTTGGCCTCCAACTCTGAGGCAGTCACCTGATGGGGTGGAAGATATTTGCCCATGCTGACGATCTGTAAGGCTTTTTTCATGATAGTGTCACTCGTTCTCCAGAACTTTTAATAATGGGCTTTTGAGGCATTTAGGGCCATTTTGCATTTAATTTTAACACCCCTGTCTTCAATGCGGATGTATCATTGCGCGCAAAAGTAAAGAAAATCATTTATTCCTTAGCAAATAATTAACTATTTATTTCTCTTGACTTAACCAAACCATAAGAATTTTAGCTGAATTTCTGCCGATAAGAAAACTATCTAAACTCAAGTGTAAATGAAAAGAGGATCCCCGATTATGCCAAATTTAACCAATCTTCAATCCCAAGACTATATGGCCCTGACCCGTGCCCTCGACAATAACCGCAATAACCGTGTCGACAAAAATGAAGCCAATATCAGCTGGAATGCCCACGCCCAAATGGGCAATGCCAACGGCGTTGCTGGCACCCGCGAAATGGCCACTTCACTCGAAAAAGGCGATGTCTTTATCTCCCGCCTGAGCCCCGAAACCGCTGATAAAATTGCCGATTATTTCTCCAAACGCAATGAAAACTTTGATCGCCCCGTAGCGGAATGGGTTTCTGATGCCTGGATCTCCAAAGAAGACTTTGCTGCCAGTCCCGAAGTGCTGCGTGCTGTCGATATCAATGGCGACAATCGCATCAGCCGCAAAGAATTTGCCGAAGCCTTGGTTTCTGGTAGTTTGACCCTGGGCCAAGCCAGCCAAACCAGCCACAACCCTTTTAAAGAGCCTGCTCCCAGCAATCCCTTTAATTCACCCAGCAACGATCCCTTTAAACCCCAGCCCACTCAACCCCGTCCTGTTCAGCCCAGCAATCCATTCAACGATCCCTTCTCAGCTCCGCCTTCTGAGCGTGATTCAGGCGCTTACATGAAACTCGAAATGGTTCGCAGCATGAGCTCTGACTACGAAAAAGGTCAGATTCTCGGCAAAATGGTGGGCCAAACAGATATGTCCACCCGTGAACAGTTGATGTTGGTTGAAACCATCAGCAAATCCATCAGCTCTGACTATACCCAAACCGAATTGCTCAAGAGCCTGGCCAAAAACCCCAGCCTGCGCGACGAGTCGGTGATCAAATTGGCCAAGTCTGTCCGGGAAATGGGTTCTGATTTCAACAAAGGTCAGATCCTTGGCAATCTGATTCAGACTCAACGCCTCTCTCCCCAGGCCCAACAGTCTGTGATGATCAGCATTGGCACCATCGGCAGCGAATATACCCAGGTTGAAAGCTTCAAGAGCCTGATTCGCGGTCAACGTCTGGATATGCCCGAAAAAGAATTCCTGATGCGCCAAGTGGGTCAGAACTTCAGCTCTGACTTTAACAAACGCCAAGTCTATGACGCCCTGATGAAATAGACTCAACCCTGATAAAGGGCTGACACAGCACAAAGCGGGTCTCATTTGAGACCCGCTTTTGATTGAGAAAAAAAGTAAAAGCTATACTGTGGCTGCAAAAGCCTGATCGACAGCCTGTTTCAATTCACCGCTTTCAAACATTTCGCGGGTGATATCACAGCCGCCGACAAATTCGCCGTTGATATACAATTGCGGAATTGTGGGCCAATTGGAATACTGTTTGATGGCTTCACGCTTTTCCTGATCAGCCAGGATATTCACAGAGGCATAAGGCTGCCCGACTTGATTCAGGATTTCGATCACGGTATACGAAAAGCCGCACATGGGCTGTTCGGGAGTGCCCTTCATATAGAGCATCACTTTGTGGGTTTTGATCTCTTCTTCAATTTCTTTGATCACATCACGGGACATGGCAGTTCTCCTTCAGAGAGATTATTTAGGGGTGGCGAGACTAAATGCCGTAATAGGCATCAGCGGGGCGGCTCAATTCAGCGGGCGCAACAGCCCAGGTTTTCATCGAGAGGGCATGAATGGGTTTGCCATCGCCAATCAAGTGATTGAGCAGCCCATACACGGTCTGCTGTTGGCGCACACGGGACATGCCCTCAAAACCAGGCCAGACCACATTCACTTCCAGATGATCGCCTCCGCCCGTAAAATCGCGGATATGCACCTGGGCATTTTCCAATTGGTTTTCGATGATCTCTTTGACCTGTTGGGCAATCATGGGCAACTCCCGAATACGTTGATAATCACAGGTTCAGGGTAACACAAACGCCACAAAACAGACAAGATAGTCGGGATTCTTATTTTCCAACCGGGGGCTTGCCGCCACCGCCAAGCTGCTGGGCCAAAAAGTCGCTCCACTTGCTCAATTGGGCCGGGTTCTTGCTGCCCCCCACAATCGTCGATATGCTCAGTCGCGGCGCGGGGTTAAACATCAACTCGGCTTTCTGAGCCAATTCCACAAACTCCACGACTTTGGCATCGCCGGGCAAGCCGTCGCGGGCCGCCACGGCCAAGGCACTCACATCTTTGAGCTGGCCATCCTGGGCAAAGATGCTCTTGCGCAGAATCTCGGCGTATTCTGCCACTGCGGTTGCCAATTTAAACGAAGGCGTGGCATTGGAAAAAGACTGCAACTCACTGGTTAAAACCGTTTTGCTGGTCTCGCGTACCCGGTCATTTTCGTCCACATCTTTGTAACGCACCGTGACGGTCGCGACATTGCTCTCTTTGACCTCGTCCTGAAAGCGCACCTCGTAGAGCGCCGTCACGCTGTGGTTCGAGCCCACTTCTCCGGCATCCACTGTATCGTTGCGAAAGTCTTCATCGCGGATATCCCGGTTCTCGTAACCCAATAAGCGGTACTGCACCACCACATTCGGGTTAAAGTCCACCTGGATTTTCACGTCTTTGGCAATCGTCTGCAAGGTGCCTGTCAGGTTCTGCACAAAGATCCGCTGGGCCTCGTTGATATTATCCACATAGGCATAGGTGCCATCGCCCTGATTGGCCAATTGCTCCATCAGGGTGTCGTTAAAATTGCCCATGCCAAAGCCAATGGTCGAGAGCGCAATGCCTTTGCCGGCCTCCTGTTTGATCCGGGCCAAAATGGCTTCGGGGCCTGTGGCGCCAACATTGGCCACGCCATCAGAGCAGAGAATAATGCGGTTGCTGGCATCGGCTTGCAAGGCCTTGGTTGCCGCGTCAAAGCCTTTGAGCAGGCCCGCTTCGGCATTGGTCGAGCCCTCGGGCCGCAGGGTCGAGATGGCGTTGAGAATGGTCTGCTTTTGGTTGGTGTGTTCCAAGAGGATGCGGGCCTCGGAGCCGTAGATCACAATCCCAACCTTGTCGTTGGCATTGAGCTGGTTGACGAGCAAAAACAGGCTCTGTTTGACCAATTCGAGCC
>CAZRFI010000152.1:0-11904 GCA_964598905.1 uncultured Candidatus Sericytochromatia bacterium
ATAAGAAAGGGATCGGTTTGAAACTTTACACCCTCTTTGCTTTTTGTCTTTTGGCTCTGGCGACTCCCTGTTTGGCCTTGGAAAAAATCCCCGAACCTGTGGGGTTGGTCAATGACAGTGCTCAGGTCTTTAAACGCCCGCAAGCACTCGAAGCCCGTCTCTTTCAGCTCGAAAAAGCCACAGGCGCAGAAATGACAGTGGTGACGCGTATGGCTTTGCCCAAAGACGAAAGTTTAGAGGCCTACAGCACTCGCCTGTTTAATCAATGGGGCATTGGCAAAAAACAAGAAAATAACGGCCTGCTGTTTTTGCTGGCCTTGAAAGAGCGTAAAATGCGGCTGGAGGTCGGATCTGGCCTGAAGTCTCGCCTATCTGACTCCCAGGCCCAGGCCCTGCTCGATCAGGCTGTGAAACCCAAATTCAAAAATCAGGACTATGATGGCGGGCTGGCCGTGGCCCTGGATCAGATTGAGAAAAAACTCAAACAGAAATCGCTCCAAGCGTTAGAATCTGGGGTGACCTCCTTTGCGAAAAAAGACGACAAAATATGGATTTTAGGGCTGGCTCTGCTGGGGGCTTTCTCGCTATTTGCCTTGGTTAGCCTCTATTGGATACTGCGTTTTATGCTTGGTTTTTTTCGCAAGTTTGGCAAGGAAGTGGGCAAGCCTACTGGGAAAAAACACCGCCGCGTGTCTCGGGGCAAATCGGGCGATGGGGAAGTTTATCCTGACGCCACTTCGCTTTATATCAGCACAAACGACGATACTTGGCGCAGTTCTTTTAGCTCTGAGAGCGATTCATCCAGCTCCTTTGACAGTTTTGGCGGCGGCAGCTCCGATGGGGGAGGAGCCAGTTCAGACTGGTAGCAGACATGTCTCAACGCAAAATCCCCTCTTTGCTCCTGTTCTTGGGCATCTTGCTCCTGCTCGGTTTGGCCCTGTATTCACCTGTGCTTCTGGGCGGAAAAGCCCTGTATTTCAGGGATATTTACCACAATTATTACACCCAATTGCATTTTATGAAATCCGCTCTCTGGCAAGGAGAACTGCCTTTTTGGAATCCCTTGCTCTTTGCTGGCAGCCCGCAAATGGCGGTTTTGGAACCCCCGCTTTTCTACCCGCCGGGGTGGATCTTTTTTACGGCCCTGCCCTTTCAATTTGCCCTGGTGTTTAATTTGCTCTTTCACCTTTTGCTGGCAGGTCTGGGCATATACCTGCTCGGCAGGCACTTTGCTTGGTCGCTTTCTACCCGCCTGCTGGTGGCCCTGCTGTTTTGTTTCAGCGGTATTATGGCTTCGCTGCACAGCTTTCATCCACTGCAAAACACCCTCGCCTGGCTGCCGCTGGTCTGGTGGGCCTTTCAGGCCTGTTTGCTAGCGAAAGCAAAACAGACAACCCCTTTTCTCTGGCTCTCGCTCTTTTATGGGCTGCAAATTCTGAGTGGCCACCTGGAAATTGTGTATTTTGAATCAGCCCTGCTGCTGGTCTATGGCTTTTGGTTGCTGCGCAGAGAAGCCAAGACTGTGCTTCCGGCTTTGCTGGCTCTGGGGAGATGCCTGGCTGCTTTGGGCCTGGGGGTGGGTTTGAGTGCCTTGCAATTATTGCCTGCTCTGGCTTTTTTGCCCCATACCGTGCGCTCAGAGGGCCTGGGAGAAATGAGCATGATCTGGTCTTACCACCCGTTTTTGAGCATATTATTGCTCTTGCCAGATTATCTGAATCAGACGGTCAAAGGGCTGTCTCTGCACATGTTTTGGGGAGATCCCGTCTATGCCAAAATGCCCTTTTTTATCAGCGGCTACCTGGGGCTTTTTCCCTTGCTTTTGCTCATAACGGGTTTGAGTTTGTTAAAACAGCTTCAGCAAAGGGCCTACCTGCTCTTTTTCAGCCTGCTTGCGCTGTTTTTGTTGCTCTTGGCCTGGGGCAAACATTTTCCCCTCTATTCCCTGCTTTTGGCGCTGCCGGGCATGGGCTTTTTCAGGTATCCTTCCAAGCTCTTGATCTTTGTCTCGTTTGGCTTGTGTGTCGCAGCAGGTTGTGTCTTTCAGGCACTCAAAGACCAACCCCCACTTGCTCGGCGGATGGCAGCCATTGCGGTTTTCAGCTCATTGCTGCTGGCCTGTGGATTTTTGCTTCTGCCCTCGCTCTCAAGTCTGCAAAGCAGCCCCCAAATCAGTCAAACCAGTCAGGTTTTGGCCCATTTGCGCAATCAATGTCTGTTTGCAGTCCTGTTGGCCTTGGTGATTGGGCTTGTGTTTTATCTGCAGGGGCATCAGGGCCCTCTGCTTCAGGGTTTGCTCTTGGGGGGGATCGCCTTGGATTTGCTTTTTAATGGCTTGGCCGCGATGCCTTTGGCGCCCAGCCCTGCGGTATTTGAATCCCCTTCCAAACCCGCTCAATATTTGCTCGAAAAAGACTTGCAGGGCAATTCCCAAGCCCGCATGTTGGTATCTGCTGCGCCCCAGGTGCTGGTGCCCCCGAGTTTTGCTCCGCAGTGGGAAAACTGGCCAGAACTGCGCTTTAATGCCTTTCATCAGGCCAGTTTGCAGAATAATTTTAACTTGGCCTGGGGCTTTCGCAATGCCTATGGCGAATGGGCAGCCCTGGGCCAAAAGGCCTTGGTCATGAACAGCCTCTATCTTAACGCCCTGGACTTGCACAAACCTGAATTTAAACAGGTCTATGAGAGTCTGTTGGGGGTGCGCTATGTGCTCTCTTTGACCCCTGATGCTGCCACAACAGAATATTACAGCCGCTCAGGCCATTATCTCAAACGCCAAGATTATCCTGAAATGCAATTAACGCTCTGGGAAAACAAATCTGCCCTGCCCCGTGCCCGTTTTCACTACCAATCGATGGCGATCAAAGACCCCCAGGTGATACCCGCGCTGCTGGCAGAGCCTTTGAGCAAAAGTGGCATCGACTTTCGCCAGCGCGTGCTCTTATACGACGATCAGGCGCTGAAACAGGCCAAAGCACAGGTGCCCGCTTTTGAGGCCCGCGAGAAACGCTGGCAGGGCCCCCAGTTTAAACTGGATAAAAACAACCACCTGGAGTTGGAATTGGAGACCAACACCTCGGGTTATCTGGTCTTGGCCGATCAGCACCTGCCCGGCTGGCGGGCCTGGGACAACGGACAGGAGACCCCGATCTTAACCGCCCATTATTTCATGCGCGCCATTCGTGTTGGGCCAGGCAAACACCAGATTACGATGAAGTATGAACCCCCCGGCTTTGTTCTGGGGCTGTGGGTTTCACTGGCCTCGGGCCTGATCTGGTTGGCTTTGCTGGGGTGGGGGAGACCCGTTCAGAAACAGCCCCCCACGTCGCTCGTTCAAGCCTGAATCGCTGTCAGAGCAATGGTATAGACAATGTCTTCGACCAAGGCCCCGCGCGAGAGGTCGTTCACGGGTTTATTCAGACCCTGCAACATCGGGCCAATACTCAGGGCATTGGCGCTGCGCTGCACGGCTTTGTAAGTGGTATTGCCAGTATTGAGATCGGGAAAAATAAAGACATTGGCTTTGCCTGCCACAGGTGAATGGGGGGCTTTGCTCAGGGCCACGTCGGGCATGATCGCCGCATCGTATTGCAAGGGCCCATCAATCAGCAATTGGGGGTTTCTGGCTTTGGCAATTTCAGTCGCTTTGCGCACCTTTTCGACATCGGCCCCTCCGCCTGAACTGCCTGTGCTGTATGAGATCAGCGCCACCCGTGGTTCAAGCCCAAATTTTGCGGCAGAATCGGCGGATTGCAGCGCAATTTCAGCCAATTGTTCGGCTGTGGGATCTGGGTTGATCGCACAATCGCCATAGACCAGAACCTTGTCGGGCAAGAGCATAAAAAAGACCGAAGAGACCAGGCTGTTGCCCGGAGCTGTCCGGATCAGACTCAAAGCCGGTCGGATCGTGTCAGCGGTGGTGTGAACCGCACCCGAAACCAAGCCATCGACCTGTCCCTGTTGCAACAACATCGTGCCCAGCACCACGCGGTCAGAGAGATGATCGCGGGCCATGTCTTCGCTCAGCCCTTTGTGTTTGCGCAGGGCCACCAAGGGTTCGACCAGCCCCTCTTTGACCGTTTCGGGCGACCAAATCTCTAAGCCCTTGATGTTCAGATCAATGCCATTGCGGTCGGCCATTTCCTGGATTTCCGTTGGCTCACCCAAGAGGATACAATGGGCAATCCCGCGCCGCGCACAGATCGCCGCTGCTTTGATCGTGCGGGGTTCATTGCCTTCTGGCAAAACAATCCGTTTGCCTGCTGCTCGGGCTTTTAAGGTCAGCATATGTTTAAATGCCACAGGCGAGAGCACTGTTTCTTGAATTTCTTGGGCCTGTTTGTCCAGCCAGGTCCCATCGAGGTGGCCTGCAACATATTCTTTGACCTTGTCGATGCGTTGCCGATCGTCGATAGGCAATTCATGGGGATAGTTCTGCAGCAGTCGGGCGGTCGCCCAGGTGTCCAATTGCAGGCGCAATACGGGCAAACCGGCCCGAAAAGCGGGTTTACACAGCTCCTCGATATTGGGCGGAATCCCCAGCCCACCCGTGAGCAAAAGCCCCCCCAATTTGGTTCCATTCTGAGCAGCCAAACTGGCTGCCATCAGAATATCCGTGCGATCACCCGCAGTGACCAAGAGCGAATTGGGTTTTAAATGGGAATGCAAATGCGCGGCCGTGCGCGAACAGAGCGCAATCCGGCGCACGCGGCGGTGGGCCATGTCCCCGGCATACATCACTTCGGCATTGAGGTAACGGGCCAAATCTTGCACCCGTGGCGCTGCCAATTCGGGCTCCCAGGGAATGGCTCCCACCAGGGGAAAGTCTGCCATTTGAAACAGGGGTAAGGCCTGGATTTCAGCGGTTTTTTGCAAAATCTCTTGGGGGCTGGGGGTGACTGACATCTGGGAAAGGGTGTCTTCTCCACGCAGTCCTCCCACTTTGTTGACAATACAGCCAATTACTTTGCCCTGGCCCAGGCCACCATACGAACTGGCAGATATTTCGATCCGGTTGGAGAGACCTTCGAGATCGTGGCCTTCAGCCGAGGCCACCAACAGGACCTTTGCCCCCAGGGTATTGGCCATTTCGCGGTTGAGACGCACACCAAAGGTCAGGGTATCTGTGTTGATCAGCCCTTCGACAATCAAAATCCGCTTGCTGCCTTGCAGACAATCGCAGTGCGAGAGGATTTTTTCCAGCAGCAATTCACTTTGTCCGGCTGAAACCAGTGCTTCAGCCTCTTCCAGGGGCAACGCCGACTGGGTCATTATTTCTGAACCCACTTTGACCAAATCTGCAGAGCGATCCCCTGCAAATTGTTCAATCGGTTTAAAAAAGCCTACGGGATAACCCCGCTCTTCAAAGGCCCGCACGAGCCCCAGGCTGATCGAAGTCAGGCCAACGCCACTGCCCACCGGGGCCAGTAATATAATCTGCGTCATTTGTTTTCTGCTTTCATTTTTTCAAAAGATTCCCGCGCAATCATGCGCTCTTCTTGGGTCGGGATGACCCAAATCGCTGGGTGTTCGTGCAGGGAGATCCGTGCCTCTTGCCCCTGGCAGCCAATATTCAACTCTGGATCCAGCACCAGCCCCAAAAAACCCAAATGGGCCACGATCCGCTCCCGCACCCAGGCCGAATTTTCGCCGATGCCCCCGGTAAAGACCAGGCTGTCTAATCCCCCCAAACCGACACAGAGCGCTGCCGCTGCTTTGGCGGCCCGGTAGGCAAAGATCTCCAGGGCCAGGGCGGCGCCAGTGTGCCCCTCTTGCCGGGCCCGATCGAGGCTGCGCACGTCATTGGAGAGCCCTGAGAGCCCCAACAGACCCGATTCTTTGTTTAAAAGGCGGTTGAGGGCTTTGGTCGTCAGTCCTTTTTGGCTGAGCAAATAGAGCACAACGCCGGGATCGAGATCCCCACAGCGGGTGCCCATCACCAGCCCTTCGAGCGGGGTCATGCCCATTGAGGTATCGACAGATTTTCCGTTTAAGATCGCAGCCATACTGCAGCCATTGCCGAGATGGGCCGTGATCACCCGCTCCGCCGTTTGCGGGCTTAAGTGCTTTAATTGGGCGCTGACAAACTGGTGGCTGGTGCCATGAAAGCCATAGCGCCGGATCCCATCTTCGGTATAGAGCGAGGTGGGCAAGGCGTAGCGGTAGGCCAATTTGGGCATTGTCTGGTGAAAGGCGGTGTCAAAGACGCCGTATTGGGGCAACTCGGGCCATTCATTCAGGGCGGCTTCGATGCCCTGAATATTGGCTGGGTTGTGCAGGGGTGCCAAAGGGATCAGGGATTTGAGCACGTCTAATACTTCGGGGTTGAGATGGGTGGTGTTTTTAAAGCGCTCACCGCCATGCACCACCCGGTGGGCAATCGCCGCAATACGCGGGCTGAGGTTTTGCCTTGAGAGCAGGGCTTTTAAAGCAGATAAAGCCTCGGGCAAATGGGCAGAAGGGGGCAATTCAAGTTCTTTTTTTTCGGGAAATTGAACCAAAAAGCTACTTTGGGCTTCCCCCAAACGCTCGGCAATGCCTTTTAAAATTTCGCGCTCTTGGGGCATTTCCAAAAGCGAAAACTTGAGTGAAGAACTCCCGGCGTTTAAGACCAGAATCAAGGTGGTTAGTTGCATAGAGGGGGTCTGCCTTTGTACACATACTGCGCAATGTCTTGCGGATTATTTTATTTCGCAGGCAGCATAACAGGTTTAAATGATGGGCGTGAACAGGGCTTGACTTGATCTGAATCAACCCCCACCGTGATACCAGTCAATCTGGAACCATTGCAGAGAGAGCGGCCCGTACTTCGGCAAAGGGAACCCTCTCCAAGGCCCCAAACCCTGGCAATTGCTTCAGCTTGAGCCGCGTACTGATCGGCGTGTTAATGCCACAGAGAAATTTACAGCGCTGCCCCAAAGTGTCGTGTTTGCCCAGCTTTTCGGGCAGGCCATGCAAAAGGGGGTTCAGTTCTTGCTGCGTAAGGGGTGCCTCAGGCAGAATGCCTGGGATCTTTGCCGCCCCCTGCAGACAGACCGAACAATGCCCGCAGGCCTGGTTTAAAATTTCGCCAAAATAGGCGGCCAAGCGCCCACTGAGGCAATCGGGGCTTTCAAACAGTGCCAACATCTCTGAAATCCGTTCGACTTCTTTGCGCTCTTTTTCGGCAAAGACCTGCCCCAGCTCTTGGGCCAAATGATCGGGGTCAAAATCCTGCCTGAGAATTTCGAAGGCTTCAACCGCCTGTTTGGTCTCCAATTCAATCCAGCCCTTTTCGGCAAAGTAGTCCAGGGCCACAATCACCCGCTGCCGATCGCTTTGGGGGTAAATTTCAGGCACTTTGTCGACAAACACACGGGTCCAGACCCGTTTGCTTTCACTGGCCTGAAAAAGGGCCGAGACAAAGTCCCGGCGTTCGCCCTGAAACTGTTCCACAATGGCCTCAAGCGGGCGTTTAAAGCGCAGGGAATAATCGTCAAAGCGCGTGAATTTGGGTCTGAGAATGCCCCGCAGATCGAGATAGACCAAGAGGGTCTTGAGCGGCAATTCGCGGATATCAAAGTCCTGGGAGAGACTGCGCATTTTGACCTCCCACAGCGGTTCGGGATGCCTGTGTAAATGCAAAAGCAAGGCCTGCAGCGCTTCGGGGCTGGGGGTATCGCCATAGATGAAATTTTCGAGCACCGGCACCCGTTCACGGCTGGCCAGCACCTCGCAAAAAGCCGGAGCGCCATCGCGGCCTGCCCTGCCAATTTCCTGGCTGTAATTTTCGATCGACTTGGGCAAATCAAAGTGGATCACTTGGCGGATATTGGCTTTGTCGATGCCCATGCCAAAGGCAATGGTGGCAACCACACAGGGGCAATCACCTGCCAAAAAACCGTTTTGAATGGCCTCGCGCTCGGCACTTTCGAGCCCGGCATGGTAGGCCTTGGCAGGCAGGCCCACGGCCTGCAATTCTTTGGCCACCCACTCAGCCGACTTTTGCAAAGTGACATAGACAATCGTCGGGGCCTGTGAATCTGCCTGCAAACGCCGCAGCAAATGGGTCATTTTCTGCGGATCGGGCAAGGGGGTGACCTGAAGGTTTAAATTGGGCCGGTAAAAACCGGTCAGGGTGACATTTTCGGGCGGGATCTCAAATTTGAGACACATGTCTTGGCGCACCTCGGGGGTAGCGGTGGCCGTGAGCAGCAGCACCTGGGGCAGGGCAAATTCCTGCCGGTATTGCGGCAGCTTGAGGTACTCGGGCCGAAAATTGTGGCCCCATTCGGAGATGCAGTGGGCCTCGTCCACCACCAACAAGGAGAGCTTGAGGCGCTTCAATTGGGCGCGAAAGCGCTCATTGCGAAAGCGTTCGACCGAAATCATCAAGATTTTGAGTTGGCCTTGGCGGGCCTGATTCAGAATGCTGTCGTAGTCGTCGCGGCTGAGGCTGGAATCGAGGCGGGCAGCGGCTATGCCCTGGCGCTGCAAAAAATCGATCTGGTCTTTCATCAGCGCCAGCAGGGGAGAGACCACCAGGGTCAAATGGGGCAAGAGCAGCGCCGGGAGTTGGTAGCAGAGCGACTTGCCCGCGCCGGTGGGAAAAATGGCCACGGCAGATTGACCTGCCAGCAGGCATTCAACCACTGCGCGCTGACCCGGGCGGAATTGGTTAAAGCCGAAGTGCTGTTCGAGGGCGGTTTCGATTGGGGGAGCGGGGTGGTTGCTCATTTGCTGAGAGAGGTTCATCAAGGCATCTTAACATGCTTTGTGGGCGCATTGAGACCGCTTGTGGCTTTCTGTTATGATAAATCATGACCCAAACTGAAAATCACCTGCTCAAGCCTTTGCATCGGCAGTATTTTGAAAACAACCAAGGGGTCTGGCAGTGGCATTTGACTATGGCATTGACAGATTGGCCGGGTTTTTGGCGGGCAGATTGGCCGTTGGCCATGAAGCTGCGCTGTGTGAGCATGTGGCTGAGCCACTCCCAGCTGGGGGGATACGACCTGCGCACGGAAGTGCGCTTGAAAGGGGCGGAGACCGTTTTTCACCGCACGCGCTTAAGCAAAGGGGCTTTGACGCTGTATTTGAGTGAAAAACAGTTTGAATTAGATCCCGATGGGCAGAGCCTGACGCTCACAGGACAGGAATACCTGTGGCCAAATTTGAATCAAGGTCTGCCTTTTGCGCCTTTGCAGGGGCGGGTTTTATCTGCGACATCTGCGGAATATGCCATGCCTTTTATGGGCTTGGTTTGCACCTGTGTGACCCATTTGGATCGGGTCAAAGACGAGATACTCTTGGAAAATAGCTGGATGAAGCTGGTCTTTCGGCTGTGAATATCTGTTTAAATGCGCGATGATGGCAATTGAACCCAATGGCCTTTGTCTGCGTCTGTTGAAAATCGCGTAACTCAATTTCTCCGAGGAAAATATGAAAAAATGGATTCCCCTGGTTTTACTGCTGAGTGCCTGTAGCACGAATAACCAACCGTCTCAAACCAAAGCACCCAGCGTGGGAGCGGGTTTATTGGTCCAAGTCTTGTCCCCGATTTGCAGCAAAACCCTGCAAGAACAGAAGGTGATTCCGGATGCGGCGCGCAACCTGGGCGTCAATGAAGCCGCTGTATGTGAATGTGGCTTGCGCAAAGTCGAAACCAAAGTCGCGGCCAACCCTGCGCGGGTCTTGGTGATTATCAACAGCTCGGACGCCCAGATCACCTTTTTAAAAGAAGTCGGTGCTGAATGTGCTGGCGAACTGGCCCAAAAAGCGGTGGCCGGTGTCTTGACTCCCGGTGCCAGCCCAACGCCTGTCCCTAACAACCCCAATCCGATCCCCACTGGGTAGTGCCTTGGCAGTCATGATGGGTTCTGTACGCAATGACACACCTGCTTTTTTTACATGGCCAAGAGTCAGGCCCCTTTGGCTCGAAGTACCAAACGCTGGCGGCGGCTTACCCTGAGCGGGTGATCTCGCCCGACTTTAGTGGTCAGGAACTGGCTCAGCGTCTGGAAACTGCCAAGGCCTTTATCTCTGAGCTGACCGAGCCGCTGATTCTGGTGGGCAGTTCGCTGGGGGGCCTGCTGGCGGTGATGCTGGCCGATGCCCTGCCCGGCCGCTTTGATGGCCTGCTTTTGCTGGCTCCTGCGCTGCATTTGCCTGAAGGCCAGCTGTTTCCGCCTTTGCCCAAGCAGACGGTGGTTTTGGCGGGCCTGCAAGACACACTAATTCCCGCTGAAGTGCTCAAAGCCTGGTGTGAGGCCCGGCAGGTGCCTGTGTTTTGGGTGGACGACGATCATCGCCTGGGCAGTTCGCACGGGCGGATGCTGGAATTGTTGGCGGGGATGTGCTTGGTATTGGAACCTTAATCGTCTTGTTCTGCCAGGAAGGCTTGGGCCTGCGCTGCCGCTCTGACAAAGATCGGCTCCAGGGTAGGTATAAATAAATCCCGTCCACGCCACTGCGGGGGGCTTTTTAATTGCTTGAGCAATGGGGCCGGAGTGGCTGGCCAATGTGAGCCAACCAGAGGTGAGCGGCTTTGGCCCTGCCAAAATACAGCCAGATCCGTGGGCAATTGCTCCTTATCATATTCCACAACGACCTCAGGCCGCGTTTCAACCTCTGGCTCAGCGATGTGAGCGATGAGGGTCTCGCGCTCCAAACCGCGCAGGCGAAAAAGCAAAAATGGGTCAGTGTCAAATTGTTCGGCCAAGAGATAATAGACAGCGGCAATGTGTTTACAGGGATCCGTCCAATCTGGGCAAGAACAGTCGGTTTTGAGGTCTTTGGCTTTTTCAGGAAAGAGACTGAGACCCACTTGGTTAAAATAGGGGTCTAAATCATTGGGCATTTCACCCGCTAGCAATTGGGCCAATAAAAGGGGCGTGTTCTGGAGAACCTGTTGAATCTGCGTGCTCTGTTTGGCATTAAAAACCGGCAATTCAATTGAAATGGTATAGGGGTCAGCGTAAGACCCCTGCACCTTGGCCAAAACACGGCCCGCACTCACGTCAATCGAAATCACTTGTCCCTGACGGGCATAATTTTTGCCCCGGCCCAGGCGAGCGCTGTCGCAGATTTTTTCCAAAGCAGCGACCCAACGCTGCCCCCACCAGGTGGTGCCCACAGCACCCCGTGTGGATTGTAGCCGAATTCCCCCCTGAACTTTTTTGGGCCCAGAGTTGTAATACCCGTAATAATAACTCATTCGCTGATGGCCTCCTGGCTATTCAATTCAAACAACGCCTGTATTTGTTGGTTCGAGAGTTCTGTCAACCAGTTTTCCCCATTCCCAACGGTCTCATCTGCCAAGGATTGTTTTTGGCGTAAAATGTCGGCAATCCGCTCTTCGACGGTGCCTGCACAGACCATTTTATGCACTTGTACCTGACGGGTCTGGCCGATGCGAAAGGCCCTATCCGTGGCTTGGTTTTCCACTGCGGGATTCCACCAGCGGTCATAATGAAAGACATGATTGGCACGGGTCAAATTCAGCCCTGTCCCCCCGGCTTTGAGTGACAGAATAAAAATGCTGGGCCCCTTGTCTGTTTGAAAACGTTGCACCATTTGATCGCGTTTGGCTTTGGGGGTTTGCCCCGTTAATAAAAGAACCTCTTCAGCCAGAGAATCCTGAAGATAATGCTGCAATAACTTGCCCATTTCTGCAAATTGGCTAAAGATCAAGACAGATTCATTCATCTCGCGGATTTCAGTCAGCATTTCCAGCAGCCGTTGCAGTTTGCCAGAGCGCCCAGGCAGAGGCCCTGATTCACCCAAGAACTGTGCCGGGTGGTTGCAGAGTTGTTTAAAGCGCATCAAAGACGAAAGCACCAAGCCTTTGCGCTGAATGCCTTCCGCGTTCTCCAATTGTTTTTTCATTTCATTGAGCTGCGCCTGGTAAAGACTGGCCTGTTCGCG
>CAZRFI010000153.1:0-4343 GCA_964598905.1 uncultured Candidatus Sericytochromatia bacterium
GGCATTCAATTGCTGGACAGTGTGGACGCTGGCATTGTGATTGAATCGCCGCTTTTTACAGAGGTCGTTCAGACCCTGGCTCAGCCTGTACAAGCCAAACAGGCCTGGACGGACGTGGCCCAGCTTTCAGCACGGGGGATTCCGGCGTTTAATTATGGCCCCGGTCTGACAGCTCAGGCCCATCAGGCCCACGAATATCTGGATATTGGACTGCTGGAGCAGTATACAGCCTCTTTGGAAGGGCTTCTCTTGGCTTAATCTGCATGCTGCCTGCGCTCTGTGACAAACTTCGTATC
This sequence comes from uncultured Candidatus Sericytochromatia bacterium, assembly GCA_964598905.1. Classification (GTDB taxonomy): domain Bacteria; phylum Cyanobacteriota; class Sericytochromatia; order UBA7694; family UBA7694. The sequence continues at coordinate 297 of CAZRFI010000153.1, forward strand.
TCTGGGTGCTGCTCCTCGGTTATGATAAAACTGAGCGAAACCCGCGGTTTATTTTTGCCAATGAGGTATCTGTCGTGCAATGCCTGAATAAGATCTTTACCCATCTCGAATATCTGGGCTATGAAACCCACGATTATTTGGCTTTGTTGCGCGAAGAAATTGAAGCCCAGGCCGCTGAATTGGGCGAAGACGTTGAGATTGAGCTGCTCGAAGACGAGGGCGTAGCCGAAGAACAAGAAGTATATCTGGCCGAACAGGCTGACGGCACGCCTTCTGAGATCATGATTCTGGTCTTCAAAAAAACCCAAAAAATTGTCTTTCGTGTGAATATGGACCGCGACAAAAGCCCCCTAGATGATGAGCGTTTGTTTGAAACTTTTAATCTGCTCAATGATTCCTTTCGCGGAGCCCCCAAAATCTTTTACGACGCTGATCGTGAAGAAATTGCCATTGAAACGGTCTGGTTTGGCGACTTTTATCGCCAGCGTTTGTTCTTGCGCTTTTTTAACGAATTGCAGGAATTTTGTGAGGCCGCTTTGGGCAAGGTTTTTTTGACGTCTGAAGAAGATCATCAAACCCAAGCTGAGCGTCTGGAGCGCCTTTTGGAGATCGACTATCATCCCGACGAAGACGATCCCGAAGCCTAAGCGCGAAAAGCCAAAGCCTGCCTCCCGGATTTGATGTATTCTGTATCAAAGGGAGTTAAGACTGCATGCCAAATACTTCATTTGCCCATATCAAAGATCAGGCCCTGATGACGGCTTTGATTGACCGTGGCCTGCTTTCACGGGACGTACTCCAAGGGGTTTTAAGCGAACAAAATCGGGGCTTTCAGGCGGCTACCAACGAACTCAAAGGTTTACTCTACGAACTCTTGTTGCGGGAACGCTGTCTGAGGGTCAAAGAGTCTATCAGCCTGTCTTCTCTGGCTGAGGTCGAGCTATCTCCCAATGAAAAAACAGCATTTGATCCTGAACATTGGCGAAATTGGGGCCAAGGCATTTTGCTTTTGGATCCGCAAAAACCTGTTTTGGCGGGAGCGATTCAAGAGCACGAATTGCCTGTGCGCGGGCTGGTTCTCAGCCCCTCCACCAGTTATATTTATACACCCGAATTGGTACATCAACCCTATCTGGGTCTGAGCCAAGAATTGATTGATCCTTTTTTGTCGCGTGAAATCACCCCCACTGCGGGCCCCTATGATCTGTATATTTCTCCTCAGGGCAAACGGGTCTGTGTGGTCGACCGGGCAGCCGGCGATCTGACCTTGCTCTCGAACCTCAATCACACACCCAGTGAAGTCTACTCTCTGCGCGAGCCCGGCTCGCGGCTTTGCCTCAATTTGGCTTTTGATGACAGCAAAGGTCTGATCTATTTCACCGACAACGAAGCTCCCTATTTGTCTGTTTTGGATATCCAAGCGGGATCTTTGGAACAATACACCCTCGACCCCGAAATTCCTGGTAATTTGCTGTTAAATGTGGTAAAACAAAGGCTCTACCTGTTGATCCTCTCTCCCAAGCCGCTTTTGCGCCTTTTGGATCTCAATACCCTTGCCACACTCAAAGAGGTGCCTTTGGATGGCGAGCTTTGGAGCCAGGTGGGTCTGGCCCCGACCGATTTGCTCTATCTCACGCCTCATTATCTGGCTGTGCTCTTGCGCCAGCCTGTGATCGGTTTGCCCCGGCTGGTTTTTTTAAATCCCCAGGATTTATCGCTGATGGGGGCCGAAATTCTCAATACCAGCTTGCCGCCCAGCCAGTTGGCCATGGCTGGGCCCAACCCTCTGCGCCAGCAAGTGCGTAAATTAACCGATCTTCTGCTTGAACAGGGGTTGGTTGATTCCGAAAAGCTCTTGGCACTCTTTCCGCCACCAACGCCACCCGAAAACAATACAGTGTTGGAGATTGTCTCGGAAGAAACCCTGACGGTTGAAGCCTTTGATGAAGAGGGGGAATTGCTCTCACACAGTGAAGAGACCTTGCCAGAACCCAAAGATTCACCCCCTCCCCCACATCTGCACCCTTTGCCCAAATCTGTTGTCCTGCCGAGCACAGCACTCTTACAGCTCTCGCCGATTGAGTCGGTCAGCCATTTGGCCAAGCCCCATCGCATGGATAATCTGCCCCTGCCAGAATCTGCAGAAGCAGTTATTCTGCAGATTTTAACCGCGTCTTTTTATGCCCAGACCGGCCAAGACCTCGATGGCCAAGTCGATGCCCTGGAAAAATTGCGCGAACAGGCAAATTACGTGCGTATTCGCCTGCAGGATTACGATGCTGCGCGGGTCTTTGTTCCCGACCTTTTGCGTGGCAAGTCCTTGCAAACGGTGGTCTTGCGCGAATCCATTCTGACCATGCTGGAATTACAAGCGGCTCCGGCCCGCCAACCTTACAACACCCCCCCCACCCATTGCCCGGATTGTCATACCCCACTCTTGGGTTCCTGGGATTGCCATACCTGCGGCTTGGAATTGCTCGATCCCGAGCGGGCATTAAAACGCAAGATTGCTTCGGCCCATCCCCAGACGTGGTTGCCTTCAGGCTATTTTGCCGTGCCCGATGTCAACGAAGGCCGCCTTCTGCTGGTCAATACCCACCGCTTCAATTACGTCACCTGGCAGATGAATCTCAAAGTCTTGCCTGGTGTGCGGCAGCCCTGGGATATGCTCTGGCTCTCGGATTTTCATGTTTTGGTGACCGATCGGCAGGCCAATGCCGTGTTTGAATGTGACTCCGGTGGGCGTGAGGTTTGGCGTTTGGCCAGTGATAGCGATCCGCAGCTTCATCTGTTTGAGCCCGTCAAAGCCACACGCTACAGCCGCGAGATCGGTGGAAACCGTTATTTGATTGTCGACAAAGGCCATCACCGGGTTTTCGAAGTTGACAGCGAGCAAAAAATCAGCTGGCAATGGGGGGAAAAGGGCAAAAAAGGCAACCATCCCCTGCGCTTGAACCTGCCTTCGGATATTCAATACACCCACGAAATGACCTATTTGCTGACGGATACAGGCAATGACCGCATTCTGGAAATTCGCGCAGACAAAGTTTTCCGCACCTTTGGTGACAATCTCGAATTGAGCAGACCTGTTGCGGCCCAGCGCCTGTTTAATGGTGAGACCCTGATCGCCGATGCGGGGCATTACCGCCTGCTGATTGTGGATGACGAAGGGGATATACGCCACGAATGTACCTATTTCCGCCCCGGTCAGGATGAGCGCTTTCGTATGGATGAACCCTTGCACATGGTGCGCCGTGAAAACCAAAATGTGGTCTTGATCGATCGCAACCGTGTGATGGAGATCAATCCGATTGCTAAAAAGATTGTCTGGTTCAGCTTTTTACACCAATTGCATTTGGATATCGCGGCTTCAGAAATGCCGACAGAGGCCCCTTATCAGATGGATACGGCCAAGGCCTTTGAACAATACCAAGAACAGACCAGTGCTGAAGTGATCACCCTGCAGGCGATGCTCAAAGCCGTGCCGCTCTTTGCCAATGCCCCCTGGGAGTTTTTTGACAAACTCGAAAAACGCCTGCACATGCACCATTTCCGGCCCGGAGAGCTGATTCTGCAAGAGGGCAAATTGGGCCGTTCAATGTTTTTTATTCTCAATGGGCAGGTTGAACTGATTAGCAGCAGCGAAGCGGGCCCGACCATGATGCTGGAAGCGGGTGACAGCTTTGGCTATATGGGGATTATTTTTACTGAACCCCGTAAATCGACTGTGCGGGCCCGCACGACCTGTACGGTCTGTGAGCTTGAGAAAAAAGATCTGGACGTTTTGCTCGAACACTATCCTGCCCTGGCCAAACATCGGCAGTCGCTGGCCCAGGAGCGCCTGGTGGTGGCCAAACTCAAGAAAACACCTTCCAGCGCAGGGGCCGCGTCGCGCTTGCAAAGCCTGATTGCCGAGCACAAGCAGCGGGCCCAGGCCAATTTACATGCCTCAAGTGGGCCCCAGCGCAATATGGCCAAAAGCGAACAACAGGCCCATCGTCTGCAATACACCGAAATTGAAACCCGTTTGATTGCTTTGGCCGAAAG
>CAZRFI010000153.1:4443-11883 GCA_964598905.1 uncultured Candidatus Sericytochromatia bacterium
TGCCTGTGCGTTTGGAGCAATTGCCATGATGTCGCCAGCCCCGCTCAAACAGAGTGCTTTGCGTTTGGACGTGCAGGGTCTGGAGCAAAAAGTGGGTAGCCGTGTGCTCTTGGCTGGGGGCATGGGCTTTTCGATTCCCGCTGGGGCCTTTGTGGGCCTGTTGGGCCCTTCTGGCTCGGGCAAATCGACCCTACTCAAGGCCTGTTGTGGTCTGCAAAAGCCGACCAAAGGCAAAATTTTGCTCAATGGCGAAGACTTTTACAAGAACCCAGCACCCTGGCGCAGCCAATTGGGGTATGTGCCCCAGGACGATATCATCCACCAGGAATTAACCGTAGAAAAAGCCGTGGACTATGCGGCCCGGCTGCGTTTACCTGTAGATCTTAGCCCCGAGCGGCGCAAGGCCCTGGTTTCGCGCGTGATTGCCGAGGTGGGTTTGCAGGAGCGCCTCAAGGTGCGCATTCGCAAATTATCCGGGGGCCAGCGCAAGCGCGCCAGTGTGGCCGTGGAATTGCTCAGCCGACCCGGTCTGCTCTTTCTGGACGAACCGACCTCGGGCCAAGATCCCAAACTCGAAGAAGACATGATGCGCCTCTTTCGGGGACTCAGCCGCGAGGGGGCAACGGTGGTGGTCACCACCCACGCCATGGCCAGCATTGAACTTTTGGACACCGTCCTACTTTTGCAGGGGGGCTGGTTGGTGTATATGGGGCCGCCGCAGGATCTGTTGGAATTTTTTGACTCCCGCTCATACGAAGGAATTTTCAGAATCTTGGCCAAAGACAATCCCGCTCAATGGGCCCAGCGCTTTCGCAGCAGCAAATACGCAAGCCATTTGAGGGGCTTTTAAGATGGCTTCCAATTCAAGCACCGTTGCAAAATCTGCCACCCCGGGATTTATGCATCAGGCAGGGGTGCTGTCTGAGCGCTATTTGGATGTCTTTCTCAGCGATTTTCCCAGCCTGTTTTTGCTGGTCTTTCAGCCTTTGGCAGTGGCGATCTGTACGGGTTTGGTCTGGAAAGGCACCTCTGGATCTGCCACGCTCTATTTTGTCTTGGTTTTCTCTGCGGTTTTCTTCGGCTGTGTCAATGCCTGCCGCGAGATTGTCAAAGAGAAGGTGATTTTTGGCCGCGAGCGCTTGGTGGGATTACAAATTCCAGCCTATATTGCTTCGAAGTTTTGGGTCTTGGGCATTTTGGGTCTGGGCCAAGCCCTGCTCTTTTATCTGGGGGTGCGCTACTTTTTGGTGCTCGAAGGCAACCCTGTTTTGGTGCTGCTCACGCTCTATTTTTCGACTTTGGCGGGCACGGCCTTGGGGCTCTGCATTTCTGCTTTTGTCAGCGCCGACGTGATGGCCATGACCCTGGTGCCCGTCGCCCTGATTCCCCAGCTCTTGTTTTCGAAAGTGGTCATGCCAAACAAAAGCCTGACCGGGGCTGCGGCCTGGTTGGAAAAGCTCACGCTGGTAAAATGGAGTTATCTCAGCATGGAGCAATTGGTGGCCAGTTCGGTGCAATGGGGCACGGTTCTACAGGGTTGGAGCGTCTTGTTGGCGATGAGTGCGGTCTTGATTTTGCTCAGTGCGATGATTTTAAAAATGAAAGAAAGTTTCTGATGCGTATTTTTGCTGTTTTGGCTCTTTTATTGGTCTTGGCGGGTGGAGTGGTCTTTTATTTGCAGTCGTCACCCATGGGGCAAGCTCCCTTGGGCGCGTTGCTCAGCAATGATGCCCAGGCCATTGTCAAAATGGGCCAAACCTTTATGGAGAGTATCCAGTACAAAGACTTTAAATCTGCAGCCCAGTTCAGCTTGCCCGATCAAAAGGCGACTTTGGATATCCCTGTGCTGATTGAGCGGCTCTTTCAAGTCAAGCCCGAAATGATGGATATGAACAATATTCAGGTGCTCTCCCACGATTTTGATTCCTCTGGTGATCGGGCCCGGCTGCGCATGCAGGCCGATGTCAAATTCTTAAATAGCAGCGAGTTGCGCAAACCCGAAGTGATCCTCTATTTTAAAAAATTGCCCGATGGCAAATGGTATATGGATTTTGCCTCGTCGATTAAATAGCCTGATCAAATAGATCTGAGTTGGATTGAAATCTCTTTGGGCTGTGGTTTACAATAAAAACAATGCCGCAAAGGTGGGGAAAAATATGTCCCATTTCACTTCTGTTCAGACCCGGATCCTGGATCTAGAGTGCCTGGAACTCTCTCTCAATCAGCTCGATTATAAGGTCATTCACAAAGCCCGGATGCGGGGCTGGCAAAACCAGCGCAAAGAAGTGACTTTACTGGCCCAATTTAAAAATTCTTGCCCCTATGATATTGGTTTCATTCAAGAGCCCCAAACAGGGGCCTTTGCCATGGAGGCCGATTGGTGGGCCATTCATGAACATCTCGGCCTCGAAGAGGATTTTTTGATCAACCAGATCAACCAGCGCTATGCCTACAACAAAGTCCTCAAAGAGGTCAAACAGCGCGGCTTTATGATCGCTGAAGAAAAACAGGACTCCGATCAGAGCATTCGCTTGCTCGTGCGCAAATGGTAATGTTTTGAACCCGTTTTGTTGAGCCCCTCGTTCTAATCCACCCCCTGAATCCCCTCAGGGGGTGTTATTTTGAGGTCTTGCTCTCTTCGTGCCGCAGGGCTTCATAGCGGCTGCCCACGCCCCAGGCCTCGTAGAGCCAGAATCCAATAATCACCAAAGCAAAAACCAGATAGACCTGATCCAATTGGCTTTCGGCCATTCCGAGCAAGAGGACCATCACGCCAATTAAGCTCAATTTGAGGATCGAGGCGGTGACATCCCCCAAGCGCATGATCGGCCCTTCGATCAGGGGTTTGAGTTTAAAGCGGGTTTCGTTATCGGTTTGGGTATACAATAATTCTTTTGAGGTGCGGTAGAGCGAATAATTCAGGGCATAGGTGCCCGTTTGCATCCAAACGACCGTCATCAACTCAACCGGGAAAAACATCCCAAGTGTGACCAAGGCAAAGAGCAAGGGCAAGGAAACCAGCACCCAACGCACCCCCACCCAACGGTAAAGGGGGCGGGCGGCAAAGATCAGCAAGAGCACCCCGACGATGCCCTGGTATTTATTGATGCTGGAGATCAAACGGCGGGTTTCTGCTTCGAGATTGTCACGGTAGCGGGTATAAGCGCTGATCAGGTCGGGGGTTGAAAGCGGGATTTTCTGGGTTTTGAGAAAGGTTTCAATGTTGGCAGCATAGGCCTCTTTCTCGACGTGTTTGAGTTCGCGTACCAGGGCAAAACCCGCTGGATTTAAGCTCTGAGTGGGTTTATTCTGCTGCTGATTGAGGGCCAAATTGAGGGTTTGCATGTCTTGTAGGTATTGTTTTTGAGCGGCTTGTAAGTCGATGGTTTTGGACCATTGAAATTCCATCACTGTATTGAGTAATGCCAGAGCGAAGACCATGGCTGCGATTCCGCGTACGTAGCGGTGCTGCCAGAGATGTTGTACATCGGCCCAAAAGGGAGGGGGAGCTTGAGCTGGCGTACCAGTGGGACTCACCGTTTTTTTTGTATCCGATGCCCGGATCGCCCAAAACATAAAGACCAGTGCAAAACCCATTAATACGGCAGAGATCAGCAGGGTCCATGCTCGCAAGGAGCTGTCTGCGAGGTATTCTGAAAGCATGGCACCCACAATCCCGCCGCCTGTGGCACCAATTGAAACAAAGCCAAAACAGCGTTCTGCCGCTTCTGATTGGTAAAGTGAGTTAACACAGCCCCACAAAACGGCATTGCAGAGTAAAAAATAAACAGAGGCCCAGAGATAAAAGAAAATAGTAGCCCATTTCCCGCCCAGCGGCAGGGTCAACAAAAACAGAACTTTGGCCCCCATCATCAGACCAAAGGTATAGCCAATCAGGCGGTAGACATTGATGCGTTCATAGAAATAGGCAAAGGTTTTGGTTAGCGCAAATGAGAGCAAGGCAATCAAAAGAAAGAAGAACGGCATCAAATTGGCATCAAAGTCTTTGAGAAATTGGGATGAGCGCAAGGGTTTGACCAAGTAATAAGAGGTCAATAAGAGAAATACCGAGGCAAAGCTGAACAGGGTTTTGGCCCGTTCGCCGCTTTTGGCTCCTGTCAGCAGGACAAAGAGTCGCTCGATCATGGCAGGCAAGATGGTCTTTCCTCGATGCAGAAGATAATGAGTCTATCTTAACAGACCTCTGAAGCGGGCCCAAGAGGTGCAATCAGCAGCGCAAGCAAGCTGAATCGAAAGCTTTAGAATTTAACCTGCTTTTAAGTGCTTGCTCAAAAAAAGATAACGACTTGTGTTCCGTTTATTGGGTATAATAGGCCTCGAAAGCGTATTTTGGAGGGGTGTTTGTTTTATGCCCTTGTTTAGCCAGGAGTCCCACCAGGAGCAGAGCCACACCCTGTTCCAAAAAGCCTATGCCTGCCAAATGAAAGGCGAGTTGGAGAAGGCCATTCGTTTCTATCAGCGCTCAATTGACCTCTTTCCGACAGCAGAGGCCCATACTTTTTTGGGCTGGACCTACAGCTACCAGGAGCGCTACCAAGAGGCCATTGACGAATGCCTGCGCGCAATTGTGCTTGACCCTGACTATGGCAATCCCTATAACGATATCGGCTCTTATCTGCTCCAGCTCAATCAGCCCGAAGAGGCGATTGTTTGGTTTCAGCGCGCGATCGAAGCCCCCCGCTACGAATCACGGGTTTTTGCGTGGTTTAATTTGGGCAAAGTGGCGGAACTCAAATACGATCAACATTTGGCCCGCAATTGTTATAGCCGGGCCATGGAAGCAGACCCCGCTTATCTGCCCGCTTGGCAGGCCTACGTCAGAGTCTGCGCCAGCTTAAACTAAGTGCATTCTTGCTGAGACGCAGTCGAAGCTTAGAAGGCACTAATGCAGAGCTAAGTGCATTCTTGCTGAGACGCAGTCGAAGCTTAGAAGGCACTAGCCTTGGTTGTTAGCGCGTTTACAAGCTTTACAACCAAGGACAGCATTGCTATGCAGAGCTATTCCGGCTGGTCAAAACGCAGCAGGGGTGGGTTGATTTGAAAGTCCTGAAGTTTTTCCACGAGGCGATTGAGGCGTATTGACTTTTCCACGATCAGTTCGACCAGATCTTCACGTTCGAATTGCATGGCATAGGCAATGAACTCTTTGAGCATCTCCGGGTCTTCACAGGCATTGATCTGGGCTTCGAGATTGTCTTGGTTTATTTCTTCCATGGCAATTAAGTGTCCATCTGCTCCTTCACAGACATACCTTTTCTCAGGTATGCTTGATACGTATTTTATACCCAGTCTCGGCAAATTTCAGTGATGAATTCGTACCCACCCACATTGATCCGACCATTAAAATTAATCAGCCCCTTGCAATCCAGGGAAAATCGCGTGCTCAAACGCCTGTCGGATCTTGTCATCGCTTCGCTGGGGCTGTTTTTGCTCTGGCCGCTGTTTGTCTTGATTGCCCTGGCGATTCGCTTCAACTCCCCTGGTCCAGCTCTGTATAAACAGGAGCGGGTCAGCCGTGATGGCAAGATCTTTAAAATGTATAAATTCAGAACCATGCCTGTTGATACCGAAAAAGACACTGGGCCCGTCTGGGCCACCTCTGAGGATCAGCGCTCAACACCCCTGGGCAGCTTTCTGCGGCGCTCAAGCTTGGATGAATTGCCTCAATTGCTGAATGTGCTTGAAGGCAGCATGAGTTTTATTGGCCCCCGCCCGGAGCGCCCCTATTTTGTCAGCCAATTTCAGCAGCAGATTCACCATTATGACGATCGTCACCAGGTCAAGGCAGGCATGACGGGACTGGCACAAATCAAGGGCCTGCGCGGGGATACCTCGATTGAAAAACGGGTTGAACACGATCTTTTTTATATCGAGAACTGGTCTTTGGCCCTCGATTTTAAAATTATCTTTTGCAGTTTTTGGGTGATCCTGCAGGATTTTATTGAAAAGAAAGCCTATTAATGTGATTGCGCCCTTGGCCCATTATCGAGGCAGGCCCCTTGGCAAAACCAAGGGGTGTGTTAATCTGAAATCACGTTTTTAATCAAGAGGGTTGAGGTATCAGAATATGTTTGATAAATTTCTTTCCAAAGTGGGCATTGGTGCAGCCAAGCTGGATACCGTGCTGAGCAATCCCGAAGTGATGCGCGGCGAGTTCTTAACCGGCGAAATTCGCATGGTGGGTGGTAAAACCGCCCAGAAAATCAAACAAGTCTATCTCGAACTCTATTGCAATTATCAAGTTGAATATGAAAACGACTATGGCGACGAACACGAAAGCACCTCCAGCTTTGTTTTGCACCGCCTGAATATAGCCGAGGCCTTTACCCTCGAAGCTGGGGAAGAGGCGATCTGGGACTTTGAAATCGAGGTGCCGCTCTACACGCCGATCACGATGGACTACCCCAATGTTTGGCTGCGCACAGGCCTGGATGTCTCTTGGGCCTGGGATCCCAAAGACAACGACGCAGTTTGTGTGTTGGCCGATCCTGCTTCGGAGCGGATTTTGGCTGCTGCTGAGGCTCTGGGTTTTGAACATGCCCACGACAGTGGCCGCTGTTTCCAAATGCCCAATCCCTATGGCGCACCTTATGTGCAGGAATTTGTCTTTCATGGCCGGGGCAAATTGGCCAGTCGGGTCGAAGAACTCGAAATGCTGATCGCTGCCGACAATGAACTGGCCGAGGTCGTGATGGAAGTGGACCGCCGTAACCATGGCATGGGCGGCTGGATTGCCGATGAAATGGACCTCGACGAACACAAACTCAAATTCAGCCTGAGCCACGAACAGGCCTTTTCTCCCCAAGATTTGGAGGGGATTATTTTAGAGGCCCTGGGCTAGGGAAAACGGTTTTGGGGATTGGGTTCTAGACAAAACAGCGGTTGAACTAAAACCCAATCCCTTATCTGTGTCTGCTTTTAAAGGGTCAACAGATAGCTTACCAAATCAGCGTATTCCTGATCATTCATCTGTTGGCGCAGGCCAGGGGTCATCAGATTCTGGTAGCCAGGGCTTAAAAATGACTCGGGTTTTTCAATTGAGGTCTTGATATACGTTTCGGCATCTTGGCCCGCCACGCGGGTGGCGGCAACTTTGCTCAGCCCATCAAGTTTGGGGCCCACCGCACCTTTGGCTTCGGGCAGGCTGGCAATCGCATGGCAGGCTGTGCAGGTTTTGGCCACAAAGACTTTTTTGCCTGCTTCGGCATTGCCTTTGAGACTGGCCGTTTCGGTTTTGGCGGGGGCTTCACTGGCGACGGAGGCTGGGGCTTCTGTCGGGGCGCTGGAACTGTGGCTGTCGGTACTGGCTTGTTCGCCTCCTGAAGGACAACCTGTCAGGGCCAGGGTCAATCCGGTCAGGAGTAAGAGTTGAGTGAGTTTCATGGTCTATTCTCTTCCTTTGGTATTTTGATTCTACCT
>CAZRFI010000154.1:0-1114 GCA_964598905.1 uncultured Candidatus Sericytochromatia bacterium
CTGAGATAGTCAATTTGAAGCAATCCCAGCTGATCCAGATTGGGATTATTGTAACGCCACCCTTTGCGTAAGTCTCTCAATAAGCGATAGCCTAAAACAAAACGCAGGGAGCGTTGGGCTTCTTGTCGTGCCAATCCCATTAATTTGGGGGTTTGCAAATACTCAGACAAAACACCCGTATCTTGTCCATGAAACCCCAAGGCCCTAAAAACTTCATCCGCCAAATTTTCTTCTTGCAATAAGCCACCGTTTTTTTGCAAAGCCTGAATTAAACCTGAGCGCAAAGTCAAAAGATGAATGAAGTCATTAAAATGACCTGCTTGCAAGGCGGCATCCTGGCGGTTGTCACTAAAGCCCAGTAGCTTTCGCGGATCGGGCATGTCTTCAGGCCAATCTGAGCCAAACAACTGCCGTAAAAGACTCAACGTCAACATGGTTGTGGCAGAAGAACGGCCTTCTCCAGAAAGGCTTGAAAGCCGATTGACATCTTTGCCATGCGCCTCATGCAAAAATAAACAATTCAGACAAAATCGAAATTTACCGGGAATATACCAAAACTCTTCGCCCCTGCCAATCTCCCCATTGGGCTGAACGTAAACAGTTTGAGGAACCCACTTGCGGTTTGCACTTTTGATGCGTGGATCAGACTTGGAAAAATCCATCCAGCTTTCTGGCAAATCGATTTCTCCTTGGTATTGCATCCCTGTGTCTTTTAAAGCCAAAAATCCAAAGGAAACATCTTCATCTTCAGGCGTTACATCATCAATTTCCCGTGGCGCGAACAGATTAGGGGGGCCTGATTCATGCCACACAGGGTGATACTCTTGTCCACAATCTCTGCAGAAATGCGCAGAATACAGAAGCACCCCCTCCTTTTGCCGACCTGGAGCAAAGCGCTGGCCATCTAATGTGACAAGCCGTTGGTTGACTGGCTCTAAGGTCACATAGACCTTTCCAGGGCCGCTGATAAATTGATGTAGCTTAAACGCAAAGGGCTGTTTGTCTTGCGGCGTTCTCACCTGATTGCTGGCCAGTAAGAAATTCTTTAAGGCTTCTTGAGCTTCCTCTTTAGTGACATTTGCATCTTGGGACAATTTTTCAATGGCTTTTTTTA
>CAZRFI010000154.1:1214-11876 GCA_964598905.1 uncultured Candidatus Sericytochromatia bacterium
GTACTCGACATTGTCGCAGATGTGCCAATACAAATCATATTTTGGGCATTTAAGCGCTCCCTTAAACGCCGCACCAGCATGGCGACATCCGCACCTTGCCGACCTCGATAGGTATGCAGTTCATCTAAAACCAAAAATTCCAGACCCTGACAATGCTCTACCACCCGCCGGTCAATGGATTCATACCTTGTCAAAATTAATTCCAACATCATAAAGTTGGTCAATAAAATATCTGGGGGATTCGTCGCGATATTTTCACGTTCGGCCTGTTTTTCTTGGCCAGTATATCTCTTTACCGTAAAAGGTTTGTCATCTTCAGCGTAACCATTAAGAAATTTATTCAGTTCTTCTAATTGACTGTTCGCAAGCGCATTCATGGGATATATAACAATGGCTCTGGTTTTGGGCGTGGGATCTTTTGACTTAGCTTTTAAAATCCGATCAATGATAGGTAAAAAGAATGTCATCGATTTACCGGATCCCGTTCCGGTAGTGACAATATAACTTTTGTTTTTATGGGCCAAAGCCAAAGCATCGACTTGATGTTTATACAAAGTAAGGGGAGTTGGCTTACCTTCGTTCTTACCAGCTAAAAATATCTGTGCACATTCTGGATGCAACAAGCCCTGTTGAACCAATTCTTGCACTGTATTGCTTCGTTTATAATTCGGGTTAATTTGAATGAGCGGTTCTGGCCAGTAGCGGCCCTTGTTATATTCACGCTCAACAGCATCAAAAATATCTTGAGAACGAATAGTCGTAAAACTACGGGAAAAGGAACTGTAATCTTCAATTAGCTTTTCACTGAATGAAAAAACATCAAGCATATTCATTACACGTTTCCATTTAAATTTCTATCATTTTATCCTGGTTTTGAAGGCTTCGAAAGACAGGCTTCTTTTGCCTGGATACAGTCTTTTGCTTTCTTTCATTGAGCGAATTGTCAAATAGTGAGCCCAAGATCAGACTCTCCACGCTTTCTCAACACCTAAAACCTAAAACCTCCCACGGGGTGTATACTGTCAAAAACCGTTAGCCATTTTAAAAGGATCTCCCCATGTCAGAAGCCCTGATTCCGATTTTCCCCCTGGGGATTGTGCCCCTGCCCGGTGAACCCGTTCCCCTGCATATCTTTGAGCCCCGTTACAAACAGATGGTCAGCGATTGTGCGCCCCGGCCTGGTAGCAATGGCTATTTGCCGATTGGCATTAACTTCAGCAAAGAAAACCATTTGCACGAAGTGGGCTGTACGGTGGTGATCCACCAAGTTTTGCACAAATACGCAGATGGCCAACTCGATCTGATGACCCTCGGAACCCAGCGCTACCGCCTGCTCAACATGCACGAAGACCAGCCCTATTTAAAGGCCGAAGTGCTATTTCTCAACGATCACGATCCCGCAGAGCAGCCCGAGCCAGCCCTGAAAGAAACTGTCTTGGCGGGTTTCTCTGAATTTCTCAAATTGATTGGCTCCGACAGTGAAGTGGAGGCACCCGAGCAGGGTTTGAGTTTTCATTTGGCCAGTTTGCTCAGCCTCGAAGTGGAGGCGCGGTTGGTGCTGATTGAATTGCAAAGCGAAAATGAACGCCTGCAAAAATTGGCAGATTATTTGGCTGAATTGCTGCCACGCTTACAAAAAGCCCATGAATTTAAGCGCCGGGTGCGCTCCAATGGCCATTTTAAGCCCAAGTCCTGAGCTTTAAAGCGTAATTTTGACGAAGATCTTGCGGTCGCGCAGGCTGGCCAGTGGCGCTTGCAATAGGTGTTGAATCGGGCCATTGCTGGCGATGATTTCCCCAGAGAGGGGCTCCAGGGCCTCCCCGTCATAATTACCGACCACGCCGCCTGCGGCTTCGACCAATACGGCCCCGGCGCAGATATCCCAGGCGTTGAGGTGGCGCTCCCAGAAACCGTCAAAACGGCCACAGGCCACATAGGCCAAATCCAGCGCCGCCGATCCCGGTCGGCGAATGTCTTGGGTCTGATCGGCAAAATAGCAGAATTCAGCATAATTATTGTCGCTTAATTCGGCTTTGCGGTAGGGAAAGCCTGTGGCCAAAAAGCTCTGGCGCAGGCTGTCGGTCTCAGAGACCTGGATCGGCTGATCGTTGAGCCAAGCGCCGCCGCCTTGGTAGGCCCAAAAGAGTTCATCCAGGACCGGCGCGTAGATCACCCCCAGCACGGGTTTGAGTTGGAACATCAGGCCAATTGAGACACAGAAAAAAGGCAGGTTGTGGGCATAGTTCAGGGTGCCATCGAGTGGGTCAATCGCCCAGAGCCAGTCGCTACCGGTCTCTTGTTTTCCCGATTCTTCGGCCAAGATGGCGTGTTCGGGCAGGTGGGTCTTAAAATGCGCCAGAATGGCTGCTTCCGAAGCCAGGTCCGCTTCGGTGACAAGATCACCGCTGCTGCTTTTGCTGCGAATTTGGGCCAACTTGCCCCGGTGAGCCAAAAGCTGAGAGCCGCCCAATCGGGCGGCTTGCTGAGCAATGGGGAGAAATTTCCCCAAGAGTTCTCTGTTCAAGGATTTAACCTTTGCTGAATTTCACGACCTGGGAGGTCTTGTGGTCGCTGCCGGAATCGGCGACGTAGACGCCACCGCTGGAATCAGCGAAGATGGCTTTGGGAGCTGTGAAATCGCCGGAGCCAAAGCTGCCCTGGGATTCACCTTTGTCGTTGTAGAATTTGACACTTTCGCTCATCAGCACAAAGATATTGCCTTTGCTGTCAACTGAGACGTCGAGGGCACCGCTGACATCTTTGACGACTTCAGAGGCATTGCCACTGCCGTCGATTTTCTGAATGGCACTGCCAGCGACGGCATAGATATTGCCTTGGCTGTCGCGGCCCAGGCCACCGCTGGGGGTGATGGAACCAAACGCGGAACCTGCAGCGAGAGAAGAATCAAATTTTTGAATGCCGGTTGAGGTGGCGACGAAGATATTGTTGCCGCTGCTGACCACATCCAGGGCGCTGGCCAGGGCTGCTTTCACGGTGGTCACGCTGTATTTGGGGGTGTCCATGCGGAAGAGCTGGTCGTTGCTGTCGCTGATAATTAAATTACCGGAGTCATCCATGGCCAGACCTTGAATGGTCTTGGTCATTTTATAACCCGTGGCACCGAAAGTAATCGTGGAGAGAAAGGATTTGCCGAGGTCTTTCCAAGCGCCGCCAGAGGTATCCATCTGAATCACGGTGCCTTTGGTGGGGGTTTTGACATCGACGGCGGCCACATAGAGGTTGGAACCATCGGAAATCACGTTCACGGCTTGCCATTGGTTGAAGGTGTCTTGATCGACTTTGAAGCTGCCTTCAGCGGTGTAGCTGCTGCCACCACCGAGGCTGCTGCCAGCGGGGACATAAGGTGAGCCGACATCCAAATCGGGGACGGCGTCGAGATCTTTGGGTTCTTCTTCAGCTGCAGGGGCTGCTTCAGCAGGGATTTCTTCTGCTGCTACAGGCGCTTCTTCTGCTGCGATTTCGGGAGCGGCTTCAGCTGCGGGAGCTTCTTCGACAGGAGCGGTTTCTTCAACAGGAGCGGTTTCTTCAACGGGAGCAGTTTCTTCTTCCAGGCTTTCGATCGGGGTAATACCTGAACCGCCGCTGGGGGTGCTCAAAGATGTGGACAGCGAAGAGACGGCACCTGAAGTCGGGGAGTTGACGCTGCCACCGCAGGCGGTCAGACTCAGGGCCAGGGTCAGGGTGGACAGAAGGGTTACTTTTTTCATTTTTCGCTTTTCCTCTTTTGGATCTCTCTCGATGATCTGATTGTCGGCCCAAACCCAGCCCAGCTGACGTTATCAAGTTAAAAGTAAGGTTAATCTACTTGTAATTCTAGATTAAATCTTAAAATTTCTCAGTTTGGTTTTGGCCCTGTTTGTTATTCTGTTGACTTTCTGAAAATATTGTTTACTTTTTGTAAACAATCTGGTAAACTCAATTTTAGATCCAGCTAAGATTTTGTCACTACCAATCAAGGAGATTTGTATTCCATGCCTAAGTTCTTGCCCTTTGCTTTATTGGCCCTGAGTTTAAATCTGAGTTTAAATGCCTGCCAAGCCCCGCTCGTCAATTCCCCGAACAACAACACCAATCAAACCACGGGCAAAACCCCGCCCGCCATTCCCAAATTTCCCTCTCAAGGAGCTGTGCCCTCTGCCGATCCGGCATCGGCAGACGGTGCTAAACGCCTGCCGATGGGCGCTCCGATGGCCGATTCAGCCTCTGCAGAAAGTTCGGTGGGTGGATCTGCAAGTGGCGCTCTTGCTCCTGCTGCACCCGCTCCCGCTGCAGCTCCAGCCCTGAGTACAAGCCCAACCAGTACCTCAGGCAAATCAGGTGTCTCTTCTGGCAGCACAGGCAGCGAACTTGCTCGGCCCGGCCTTGTTGCGCCTGAGCCCTTTCCCATGAAGCCCGGCCCCCAACCTCAGGCTGGTTTGCTTACCGCCGGGGAATGGAACGACCTGAAAAACTGGAACTTTTGGCAGGAACTGATGCAAGACCAACAGTGGTCAGGCATGCCCGGCATTTGGGGGATTTATAACCAAAAACGGATTCAAGTCACGGTGACAGGCCCAGCCGGGGCCTTGGCCGATCTGCCGGTGCAGGTCTATGCCAGCGGCAGCGAAAAACTTGTGTTTGAAGGCCGCACCAATGTTCTGGGCCAAGCTGATCTCTTCCCGACGATTGGCAGCAGCACTCAGGTTCCACCGGCTCAAACGCAACAAGATCAGCAAGAACAGCAGGATCAACAAAGCCAAATCACGCTGAAAGAGCCTACGATCTCAAACGTCGAGGTCCGGGTCAATCTCGGCCAAGAAACCCTCAAACAAGAGCTGAGCCTCAGTGGCAATGGCCTACAAACCCTGAATTTTAAAGCCGAAACGGCCTTGGACCCTGCTGTGAACGCCGACCTGATGCTGGTGGTGGATACCACCGGCTCGATGGGGGACGAACTGGAATACCTCAAAAGTGAACTCAAAAATGTGGCCAGCCAGATTTCGTCCCAAAACCGCAAAGATCTCAAACTGCGTTTGAGCACCAATTTTTACAAAGACCTCAGCGATGAATATGTCGTGCGTCCCTTTCCCTTTAGCGAAAATCCCGACACCGTGGCCCAGCAATTGAGCCAACAATCCGCCAATGGCGGCGGCGATTTCCCCGAAGCGGTAGATGCCGCCTTGCAAGACGCTGTTGATGAACACGAATGGAGTGCCACGGCCCGTGCCCGCCTGCTGTTTTTGGTGCTCGATGCGCCCCCCCACCAAGATCCTAAAAATCTCGCCCGCCTGCGCACGTCTTTGATGCGGGCCGCCGCCAAAGGCATCCGCATCATTCCTGTGGCCTCCAGTGGGATCGACAAAGAAACCGAGTTTTTGCTGCGCATGCTGGCGATCAGCACGGGGGGACGTTACGTCTTTTTGACCGATGACAGCGGCATTGGCGGCGGCCATATTAAACCCACAGTGGGCAGCTTTACGGTTGAAAAACTCAATGCCCTGATGGTGCGGGTGGCCAATGAGTATATTTCGGGCCAAGCCAGTGCGCCGGTGTCTGCCAATAGCAATAACCAACAGCAATAGCTGAAAAAACGTCTCCTTTGTTGAGGCTTTGCTTCTGGGCCAGTTTAAACTGGCCTTTTTTTCTGGTTAAAAAAGGTTTATTTTTTGCTTAATTTGCGTCAGGGATGGCCATTGAGCTGCGACAACTTTTTTATCACCCGGCCCCTGATGCCGGATTATTGCGTGGAGAAGAGTCGCGAATCATGAAAAAAATCTTTAAACAATTGGTTGGTTTGTCCCTTTTGCTCACAGGTTGTGCCACTTCGGCCCCAGTGATGCCGCCCCAGCAACTCATGGCCCAACAGGGCCCCGCCCGGATGCAGACGATGTCGTCTGCCAATGATGATCTCACCACCCGCATTTTGCGCGATCTCTACAAAGACAATCTCGATGATCTCGACAATGGCCGTCCGGCTGAAGTGGTTTCTATGCCCCGGGGTGGTTTTATCTTTGAAGGCCTGACTGCTGTTGGCTTTGTGCGCCCGGCTTTGTATTTGCTCAGCGATAAAATTATCAAAAAAGAATTTAACAAACCCGGTGTGCCCGACAATGTTCCCCGCATTGACGAAGCGGCCCTCAAGGACATGATTGCCCATCTGCAGCCCGGCGATATCGTGCTCTGTGGCAATAACGACTCGTTTGTTCACTCCTTTGTCTATCTGGGCAATAACGAAATCATCCACGCTTTGGCCCAGCTTGATGCCAAAGGCAATTTTATGGGCGTGATTCGCGAAAGCCTGACGGGTTATATTCAGCGCATTCACCGCGATAAATTTGTCGTCCTGCGCAAACCCGGCATGACCCCCGCCGACGTCGAAAAAATGCGCGCTTATCAAACGGCCCAGATTGGCAAAAGTTATGACTCGCTCTTTTTGATCAATACCGAAGATCGCTTTTATTGCACCGAGTTGGTCTGGCAGGCCCTGCGCCGGGTCAGCAATCCGCCCCGTGTCTACCCGCATCGGGCCAAATACGGCTGGGACCTGATCAAAAACGAAGACTATATGGACAGCCCCGATTTGCAAACCGTCTGGACCTATAACTACACCCGGCCTGCCACTGGCCTGCGCCACCGTTACCAATAGGCCGCGCAAAACAGGCCGCGCAAAATTCAATTGGCCCCACAGGTGGCCCCACAGGCAAGCAAAGTTGCGTGTGGGGCTATAATCTTCAAAGTGATACGCTGTAAACAGAAAGAGAAAGAAGGAAGGCTTGATGCTCCTGCCTCCCGATCAACTGCGTCAAATCGCCCAAGGCCGTGTGTCCCGGCTCTTGGAAAATACCCCGATGGTGGCACCCAGGCTAGGCCCCTTCAAACCTGGGGTCGAGCTCGTCACCGATCCCTTCCCTGCGGCTCTCCAACCCCAGGATCAGCTTCAAGCCGCAAAGGCCTTCTCTGGGCAAGCCCAGGCCTCACTCACCCTTTTTGATCAGCCCTTGGGCAGTTTGTATCAGCGCCCAGAACTGATTGCGACTCCCATTCCCCGAGCGATTCCAATCGACGAAGAGACGTTGCTGCCGATCGAGAGCGGCCCCGCATCGGCCCCCTCGCCAGTCAAGTCGCCGCCAGCCAAGTCACTCCCCGAAAATGCACCAGAACCCAGCACGGTTCCTGAACCCCGTTATGAAAAATCCCCCTATCACGATCCGAAAAAATTTGTGCCCTCTTTTCCGATGATGGCCTATCATGAGTCGGGAAGCTACCGCAATCGCAAAGATCCCTATGGGGTGGGGGCGATCACCTATCCCTCCCGCAAACAGGATTCGGGCGGAAAAACCTATGGCACCTACCAATTCGAAACCTATGTCTATAAAAATGGCTCCCGTGGATCTGCGGCAAAAGTGGCCAATAGCACCATGATGCGCTTTCTCAAATGGGACAAAAATCCCTTTGCCGCAGAACTCAATGCTGTGGTCAAGCGCTACGGCGTTGCCAGCAGCCAATTTGACCAAGCTTGGAAAAAACTCGCAGCTGAGCAAAATTTGCCCCTGGGAAAAGCCCAAGAGGCATTTGTCTTACACGATAAAAAGAGCAAGGTAGAAGCCTTCTTGGCAGATGCCCAGCTCAGCGAAGAAGTCAAACAGGATCCACGTATCTTTGACTTGGTGCTGGGCACCCTCAATCATGTTGACAGCTTGGCCACTCCGATTCCCAAAATGCTGGCGCGCAAACAGCGCGAAGCCGGGCGCAAATTGAACGCCGATGAAGTGGGCAAGATTATCACCTCCTTTAAAGGGACCCAGATCAGCAATTGGTTTATTAGCTCACCCAAGGCCCACAAAGGCATTCGGGATCGCTTTAAAAGTGAAGGCCGCGTCTTCGCCTAAGATGACCTTTGTCAATTCGCCCTTTGAACCTCTGCTCAAAAATGCCAAACGCATAGCGGTCGTCGGTGTTTCAGATAAACCGGCCCGCGACTCCCATCGCATTGCCCGCTATTTGCAACAGGCAGGCTTTGAGATGCTGCCTGTAAACCCACTTTTGAGCGAAGTCTTGGGCCAAAAAGTCTATGCCTCGCTGGCTGAAATTCCCGAACCCGTGGATATTGTCAATGTCTTTCGCCGCTCAGAAGAAGTTCCCGATCTGGTCGAACAGGCCATTGCTGCGGGGGCCAAAGCCATTTGGCTGCAATTTGGGGTCATTCACGAACCCGCTGCTGAAAAAGCCCGTAAAGCAGGTCTTTCCGTTGTGATGGACCGCTGCATTATGGTGGACCACGCCCGGCTTTTGCTTTAGCTGTGTTTAATTTGTTCAGACGACCCTCTGCTCAAAAACGCCTTGCCCTTTTGGGCTGTCTGGGTTTTCTCTTGCTGGGGGGCTGTGCCAGTACCCGTTTTAGCTCAGTACCGCCGGTCCCAACCACACCCCTTTGCCAATCAGCGCAGCAGCCTTTGGCAGGCCTTGTCTTTTGGGAAACACGTTGGCGCCCCGAACAAAAAGACGTGGCAGAGCGAGAAAAAGCCGCAGCGCAAGGCATTCAGGCTTTTTTTAAACAGGGGAACTGCTTCCAAAGTGTTCAGATTCAGCAGATTCAAGCGGCCGCTCCCCTTGCAACAAGCCAAGCTGTGGCTGCAATTCAAGCCTGGGCCAGCCAAACAACACTCCCGCAGCGGGTCCTCAAAATCGAGGTGCGTGAACTGGGCCCAGTACTCAAACTCTTTGCCTCTCCTGCTCTGCTCGATGGTGGCACAGAAGTGGTCTTGGACATTCGCGAACTGAATCCCGAGAGCGCTGAAGATCTCCAGCGTTTTCAGGTTCACTGGCAAAATGGCGGCCCTTGGGTGCTCAAAGGTGTTGCAGGCTTGGCTGAAGACATGGAAACAGCCTTAAAAGCCGCGTTGATGGGGGAGCGCGGCCCTGCTTCGGGCTCAGCGCATGCGGGCAAATTGCCCCTGATCGTAGGCTGAGCCAAAATAGACTTCGAGACAGGCTATCTGTTGGCCTTCGAAGCGAAAGAACTCCGTATTGCGAAAAGACATGCCCTGGTCTGTTTCTGCCCAGTAAGTGACATAGGCCTGATCGCCATCCACCAGCAGGCGTTCGATGCGCAACTCCTGCAAATGGGCCGCATTGGGCCAGCAGTGCTGCAAATAGTGTTCGCGGTCCACGGCGTTATCGTAGGGACTGCTAAAGGTAAAACCAGCGCTGAGCAGGGCTTCTGCTTCGGCCAGATCCTGGGATTTGAAGGTGGCAAACAGGCGCAGCAAAATTTCTGTTGGGGTGGGTTGAGAGGCTGTCATACAGAGCTTTTTTTCCTGTCTTGTTCTTTTGGCCAAAGGCCAATATTAGCCAATAAGCCAATAGATAATACCACGGAAAAGCAGATCTTTTTGAGATCCCCTGTTATAATATAGCTATATAGATAGCCATCTGGAGGCCCCCGATGCAATATGTGCGACACGACCCCAGTTCTTATTCGATTGCGGAAGCCAAAAATGCCTTGCCCAGCCTCGTTCACGCGGCGGAGACAGGGCAATGCGTCCAGATTACGCGGCGCGGAAAGCCCGTCGCGGTCTTGCTCTCCATGGACGATTATTCCCGTTTAACCAATCCCCAACCCACATTTGCCCTTGCTCTCCAGCAGTTTTTAAGCCTCCCCCCCGAAGACCTCAGCCCCGACCCCTTCTCCAACCTGCGCGATGCCTCTCCCGGCCGCTCCTTTGACTGGTAAGCCCCTCACCCGTGCCCCTCATCTACCTGCTCGATACCAATATTCTCTCCGAACCCCTCAAGCCCCGTCCGAATCCCCAAATTGTCACAGCCTTGCAAAGGCATGCCGAAGCCTGTGCCACCGCCAGCGTGGTTTTACATGAACTCTTTTACGGTTGCTACCGCCTGCCCCCCGGTCGCAAACGGCAGTATATCGAAGACTATTTACACGATGTTGTCTTGGCGGCTCTGCCGATTCTGCCCTATTCGCCTGCGGCAGCCCAATGGCACGCAGGGGAGCGTGCCCGCTTGGAGCAAAAGGGCTTAACTCCCCCCTTTGCGGACGGCCAGATTGCGGCGATAGCCCAGGCCCATGGCTTGGTTCTGGTCACCCGCAATCTGGCCGATTATACCCATTTTCAGATCCAAGCTGAAGACTGGGCGGCGCTTTAAATCTGCGCTTTAAATCTGCGACTTAAATCCTCAAGGAACACTGAACTGGGCCAAGGCTGTGCCACCTGAATGGGGCAGGAGACTGCCAGAGCTGCTCGCGCTCAATTTGGCATTGACCAGATAATAATAGGTGCCTGCACGCAGCTTGACACCCTGGTTGCTGCCCTGGTTGCCGGTCAAATCGCTCCAGGTAAAGGTATTGCCTGAAACTTCGGGGGATTTGTAAAAGGCGTTGTTATTGCCATCGCGGATATCCAAGCTATAAGACAGGGCGCCCACCGCTGATCCCCAGGAGAAGCGAATCGGTTGGTTATTTCCAACCGATTTGTTGTGGGGCTCCAAATTGGTGCTCCAGCCAATATTGATCTGGGGAATCTGAATGGAACTTGTGGATGTGCCATTAAAGGTGAAATTGCCCGTGCTAATAAACGAAAACGACTGTCCAGTGGCCGGATCTTTTTCGGGATCATAGCGTTTGGCGGGGCTTTGGGGATCTTT
>CAZRFI010000155.1:0-2997 GCA_964598905.1 uncultured Candidatus Sericytochromatia bacterium
CAGCCCAGCCCGGCCTTTCCGTACATCTCGCTGAAGCGGTTTCAGACATTCAGGCCGTGTTAATCCCGATTTATGCCGCACGCGCATTGCAGTTTGAACGGGATTTGCCCCGCGATTTGCGAGTCTGGATCGATCGCGAAGACCTGCTTGAAGTCTTGGGCAATCTGCTCGACAATGCCTGCAAATGGGCCGCCTCAGAGGTCGTGATTCGGGCCGGGCAAACAGACAGCCATTGGTGGTTGGAAATTCGCGACGATGGCCCCGGTTGCCCTGACGCGCTGTTGGCAGACTTGACCCGGCGCGGGGTGCGGGCCGATGAACAGATGCCCGGCCACGGCCTGGGATTGGCGATTGCCCGCCGGATTGTCGACAGCTATGGCGGACAACTCACACTGGTCAATCTGAATCCCGGCCTGGGGGTTAAAATTGAAATGCCCCAACAGTCTTGAGCCCAAACGAACAGGGCCTGTTTTTGTGTCCTGAGTACCTCTGTTCTGGGGTCAGCAGGAGTAAAATGTGTTGAGACAGCATCAAACTGTCTCGCTTTTTGGAGATTTTAAAAAGGAACCTTTTTCATGACCCGTAAAATTCAGCTAGGCATTCTCTTCGGTGGCCGCTCTGCCGAACACGAAGTCTCGATTCAATCGGCCCGCAATATTATCGAAGCCCTCGACAAAGACAAATACGATCTGACCCTGATTGGCATCGACAAAGACGGGGGCTGGTACCTCAACGAAACCACCCGCTTTTTGCTCGAATCGCAAACCCCTGAATTGCTCAAGCTCAACGAGGCCCGTCAGGGCTTGGCACTTTTGCCCGGTGGCAATGGCCATCAATTGGTCAAGACGGCGGATATGAGTCAATTGCCTACCCTGGATGTGGCTTTCCCGGTTTTACACGGCACCTATGGCGAAGATGGCGCTGTGCAGGGCCTGCTCAAAATGGCGGGCATTCCCTGTGTCGGCAGTGGCATTTTGGGATCTGCCGTGGGCATGGACAAAGACGTGATGAAACGCCTGCTGCGCGAAGCGGGCATACCCACCCCGCGTTTTGTCGTTTTACACGCCTCGCAACGGGCGGAAATCAGCCTGGAGGCGGTGCTGGAAGAATTGGGCGGCTATCCCCTCTTTGTCAAACCCGCCAATTTGGGCTCGTCGGTGGGCATTCACAAGATCAAATCCGCAGCAGACTGGGAGCCGGCCTTGGAAGACGCCTTTGGCTTTGACCACAAATTGGTGATCGAAGCAGGGCTCAATTGCCGCGAAATCGAATGCTCGGTGCTGGGCAACGAAACGCCCCGCGCCTCGCTGCCGGGCGAGGTGATTGTACAAGCCGAATTTTACAGCTACGAAGCCAAATACATCTCCGAAGACGGGGCAAGGCTGGAGATTCCCGCAAATTTGCCGCCTGCGCAAATTTCAGAAATTCAGCGCCTGGCAGTGGAAACCTTTCGCTGCCTGAATTGTGAAGGCCTGGCCCGCGTGGACTTTTTCCTGACCCCCGACAACCAGCTCTATGTCAATGAAATCAACACCTTGCCCGGCTTTACCCGCATCAGCATGTACCCTAAGCTCTGGGAGGCCAGTGGTATTTCCTACCGCGATTTGCTTGACCAATTGGTGGAACTCGCTTTGCACAAAGCCAGGCAGGATCGCGGTTTGCGCACCAGCTATTTGGATTGAGCGTGCCCTTCTTAAGAATGTTATAGTTGAAGTTGATGCCCAGAGTTTTCCTCATGGATAAGAGGTCATGTTTGTTATGCTTACAGGTTTGTACATTGACAATTACAAGTCTTTTGTCAATTTAAATTTGGGTTTTGAAAATTTAAATTTGCTCTTAGGGAGCAATGGTAGTGGAAAAACATCTGTTTTAGATGTTTTATCCGCAATTCAAAAGCTGTTGAGTGGCACAGCAAAAGTTGCAGATGGGGATATTTTTCCGTCAAGTACATTGACTCGTTGGCAATCACTTCATTTCCAAACATTCACCCTTTCTGCAACTTTAAACAATGAAAACTATGTTTACCATTTACTCATCGCGCATCCAAATGCCTATGCAGAAGGGCCATCTAAATCACAGGTGCGTCAAGAGGTTCTTTCCGTGAATGGGCGTTCTTTATTTCATTTTGAAGATGGAGAAGTCACTCTGTTTAAAGATGCTGATTCAGGAAGATCAAACTACTCTGCTGATTGGTCTGAATCCGCCCTTGCACGTGTGCCCGCCCATCGCAAAGAACATCAAAATCTGATCAGATTTCGTGAATTTATTCAAAATATAATTATTTGCAAGATTGAACCCCTTCATTTTGTTTCTGATGCGGTTTCAGAAGATGCAATGTTGGCGAAAAATGGGAGTAATTTTGCCTGTTGGTATCGGCATCTTGTGCAAGAAAATGCAGAGTTACTCTCTGAATACTTCAATGAAATTCAGCATGTGATTGATGGGTTTAAATCCATTCGTTTAGAAAAAGCTGGTGTAGAGACCCGGATTATGAAAATCAAATTTGAACATATGGATCAATCTTATGAGTTGCAATTAAATGAACTCTCTGATGGTCAGCGGGTTTTGCTCGTTTTATATGCTTTTATTTATTTTTCGGCCCATCATTCTCAAATCATTATTTTGGATGAACCAGATAATTTTATTGCCCTGTCTGAGATTCAACCCTGGCTCATGGCACTCAAAGACAAACTTGAAGAAGGATTATCTCAAGTTATTATTTGTTCTCATCACCCTGAGTTGATAAACTATTTGGGCAAAGATGCCGGTATTCTATTGAATCGCGAAAATGGGGGGCTCACCACTGTTAAATCTGTTGCTGAGTTGACTTTGCAAGAAGATGCACTTCCACTTTCAGAAAGATTTGCGCGTGGGTGGATCTGAATTCAAATGAGAAGGGTACAGTGTGTTCTGCTCTGTGAAGATAGACAACACGAGGCTTTTGTTCGGCGTTTTTTACGTGGAAAATTAGACATTCGTGATATCCGGGTGCTCATT
>CAZRFI010000155.1:3097-11849 GCA_964598905.1 uncultured Candidatus Sericytochromatia bacterium
ATTAGACATTCGTGATATCCGGGTGCTCATTTGTCCACCGGGCCAACAAGCGGCAGAACAATGGGTAAGGATGCAATATCCACGAGAAGTACGGGCGTTAAGACGTAACCAGGTGGCGACATCTTTGGTTGTTATGATAGATGGGGATCTTTACCCAATTCCTCGTTTGCAAATTTTAGAACGGGCTTTGTCTGAAGAAAGTTTATCTCTTCGCTCAGCAACGGAACCTATCGCTATTTTTGTTCCCAAACGCAATATTGAAACCTGGATTGCCTACTTAAATGGGCAAACGGTTGATGAGCAAACAACGTACCCTAAATTGCAGCGCCAAAGAGATTGTCGATCCGCAGTAGATACCTTAAAACAAATGTGCGAGCAAAACCATCTCCGCCAACCTTGCCCTCCTTCTTTGCAAGAGGCCTGCGAAGAATACCAGAAAATCTAATTATCCTTTGCTGACAGGTTGGCTTTGAACTGACTCAGGCAAAGCCAATAATTGCTCAAAGCGCACCTGCGCAGTTTGGAAATTATAACTGTTTTCTAATTGTTCCAATCGGGCCTGTCGCAGCTGATTGGCAGCATCCAACCATTCCAGCAGAATCGCTTTACCTGAATGATATCGCAATTGGGCAATGCGAAACTCCTCCTCGCTTTGGCTCAGCACCTGGGCACTCAACTCCAAATTGGCACGGTTCAATTGCAGGCTGTGCCACTCCTTAGCCAGCTCTGCCAGCAGTCGGTTTTGGGCGTCATTGAGGCGATTTTGGAGTTGGCTGGCTTCGCGTTTGAGCCTGTCGACTTCGGCGTCTCTGCGAAAGCCGTCAAAGACCGGCAGGGAAATCAGCAAATCCAAAGCGACACCACTGGAATAGTCCATCTCAGGTCTTTCAGGTACACGCACTTCAGCGACACCAACCAAATAGACAAAGGGAAAATAACTGGCCTGGGCAATCTGGACCCGCGTTTCGGCCTCTGCCAACATGGAGCGAAAAACCTGGATCTCGGGGGTATTTTGCAGGGCTAATTTGCCCGCGTCACTGATTGAGGGCAGATAGCTGCCACTGGGGCTGGCCTCCAGTTCTGGGAGTGTGGGGAGCATCGCCTGTGGCGGCAAAGCTGCCCAACGGCGCAAATCAGCAGCACTTTTTTCCTGTTCCAAACGGTTATTGTTGAGTTCTTGCAGACGGCGGGCCTGTTCGCTGCGCACCCGTAGCAGAATATAATAGGGGTCTTTGCCCAGACGGTAACGTTCTTCTTCAAGGCCGAGGGCCGTTTCCAGGCGTTTTAACTCTTTATGTAGCACGCTCTGCTGAGCAGTCAACATTCGCCGCAACAGTTGTAGCTGTTTGACTTCGGCCTGCACTTCCAATCGTTTACTTTGGTATTCCGCTTCACTTTGTTCGAGGCGGCGTTTGCCACCTTCGAGCTGAGCCTGCACCTTGCCCCCCGTGAACAGCGGGTAGAGCGCTGTCAGGTTGAGATTGGCCGTGAGTCCGGGCGGGCGCATACTCATATTGGCGGGTTCTATCCCCGGCACGGGCATCGACATGCGTTGATTGCTGCCTGCTGTGCTCTGACTGTTAAACGAGAGCCAGGGCCAAAGTTCTGCTTGTAAGCGGCGGTAATCAGCCCGCGCCATTTCAACGCTTTCTTGGGCCGCCAGCAATTCGGGGTTGTATGTCAACGCCCGCTTAAGCAGGTCTGTTTCTGTTTTAACCATCTCTCTGGAGGAAGGCTCCTCAGCCAATGCAGAGGAAAATCCGAACCACAAACCCATCAGGAGGGCCATAATGACTGATTTCATGTTTTTTTCCTCCAGCGCAGCCAGCTGAGGTGTAAATCGTCCACAAGGGTATGCATCATGGGAATATCCCAAAGACTCAACAAGGTTCCTGCCGTCAGGCCCCCAATCACCACCATGGCCAAAGGGGCGTAGGCATCCAAACCTGTTGGTGGGGCAAAGGCAATGCGACTCATAACCAAAATCGTGATCAAGGAAGTCATCAAAATTGGGCGCAGACGCTCAGGACAGGCCCGCCTTACTGCTTCATCGCGGGGGAGGCCTTCACGGCGGTAACGCAGGATATGGTCAATTAACAAAATGGCGGTGGTAATGTCCATGCCAGTCAGGACTATCACAGCCATGATCGAGACAGAGGAAAAGGCCATATGGGCCAGAAACAAGGCCAGAAAAACACCCGTCAGCTCCAGAGGCAGTGAGAAAACCATTTGCAGGGGTTGCCAAAAGCCCCGGAACTGGGCCACCAGAATAAAAAAGATCAACAGCACAGATAACGCCATGCCCTGAAAGAGCCGCGAAAAGCTGTCCATCATCTGGGTCATATCCCCCCGCATTTCAATCGTATAACCCGGAGGCCAGTTCAGGGCCCCCATCGCCTTCATCAGCACTTCCATTGAGGCATCCATCGAAGGCTTGTCCCCAGGGCGATAATAAGCCAAAACGGTGTTGCTGCGGCGAATCCCATCGCGCTCAATCAACGTCGGAGAGGAACTTTTGCGCAAGCTGGCCAGAGATTTGAGGGGCACAGCGGCCCCTGTGGGGGCGATCACTTCAAATTGTTCCAAGTCAGCCAGCGACAGGCGTTGCTCTTGTTCTAAGCGCAGCAAAATCGTGTTCTGGCGCACCTGGGGGGTGTAAAAATCCTCTTCTGTCAGCCCACCGCGCAAGGCATAATAAAGTTGTTCGCCCAGCTCTTTGACACTCAGGCCCACTTCTCGTAGGCGACGCAGATCGGGTTGCACTTCCCAGGTCGGAACACCCATGGTCCAAGCAGAGCCAACTTGGTAGAGACCCTTGGTTTCACGGGCTATTTTTTCGACTTCTTGTGTCATTTTATCGATGACGTGGAGATCTTTGCCTGTGACCAGAATGGAAATTGGGGCCTGAGAACTGGCCATGACATCACTCCCCATTTCTTTGATCTGAAAACGGCGAATACCGGGAATCATGGTCATGGCCCTGTGTTGAATTTCATCGACAATTTGCCAAAGGCTGCGTTTGCGCGTGTCTTTGTCGCTCAAGGTAAACATCATGCTTGCGCCATTGACACGGTTCATGGCATAACCCGTAAAATAAGTGCCTCCTGGTTCAGAGCCCAGTTCAGTTGAGACCCGCTCGATTTCGGGATACTCAGCAATGATCTCTTCGACTGCACGCACAATTTGCTCAGTACGCTCAAAGGACGTACCTGGCTGGGCTTCAAGCACCCCATAAGCCTGCCCCACATCCGCCAGCGGCATCATCTCTCCACCAATGAACCAAAAAAAGCCAAAGCCAATCACCACAGTGATCAGAATACGAATCAGGTTATTAAAACGGTGGTGCAAGAGCCAGTCGATCAGGTGGGCATAGCGCTGTTCAAGCTGCGCAAGAAAACGGTCAAAGGGATAGACAACCCAGCGGTAAATCGGATTGTGTGTGGAGACAGGCGTTTCGGGCTCTGGTTGCAGGAGTTTATCTGCAAGTACGGCAGTGAGGGTCATCGAGACCACAAAAGAAACACTCACCCCAATCACAATCGGCCAAACCAATCCCTCAAACATCAATTGCACAATACCTCCTGTAAACAGCAGGGGCAGCAATCCGACAATCAAGACCAGGGTTGAAGCAGCAACAGAGACACGCACTTCAGAGATGCCGTCAATGGTTGCCTGGCGGACAGGCTTTCCAAGTTTAATCTGCTTCTGAATGGCATGGATATCAATAATGGAATCATCGACCAGGCGACCAATCGCCACCAAAAATCCAATCAGCGTTGATGAATTCAGGCTCATGCCAAAGGGCACCATGATCAGGATCGAAAAAGCCAGTGAAACAGGAATGGTCAAAACCGAAATAAATGTGGCCCGAAGATTCCCATGGAGAAACAAAAAAACAGCAATGGCCGTCAAAAGAATCCCCAGAATCAGTTCTTCAAGCATATTTTCCATCAGAATATCGACAAAATGCGCATTGTCGTAGGTGGTCTCGATCTTGAGACCAGGATACATTTTCTGAATTTCTGCCAATTCTTGTTTAACGGCAGCAATGACTTTGGGTGAACTGGCCCCCGGATTCTGGATAATCTGTACAGCCACCGCATCTTCATAGCGCTTGCCCTCTTTGAGATAGTGATAGGCACTGCGCTGTTCCCGAAAGGTGTCTTTAACAGTTGCCACGTCACGCAGAGAGACAATTTGATCCCCTTCATTTTTGATCGGCAAATGAAGCAGGTCTTGAGGCCGAATGGGCTTGTTGTCGATGCGCACAATGCTCTCTTGTGACCCTTTTGTGAGTAAACCTGCGCTGAGACTGAGATTGTTCAGATCTAAAATCTGGCGCAGGGCTGTGATGCTGATACCGTAGCTGGCGAGTTTGTGACGATCAAGCACCACCTGCAACTGGCGCTCACGCCCGCCATAAGGAAAAACCGATTGCACGTTGGGGATACGCTTGAGACGATTGACCAGTTCATTTTCGGCAAACTCACGCAGTTGAACGGGATTCCAATCAGGGGCTCTGAGACCCAGAACCAAAACGGGGATATTCAGGGGGTCGATTGGCACTACCCAAGAAGGTTTAACATTGGCACCCGTTCCAGGCAGATCGGCTTGTACCACACGCATGATCGCCTGGACGTTGGTGAGGGCCTTCTGCATATTTGTGCCATAGGGAAACTCCAGCGAAACCATTGAGAAACCATCCTGAGAGGCCGAGCGGATAAAGCGCAGATCCGGCACTGCCGTCATGCGTTCTTCAATCGGTTTGGAAAAATAAGTTTCCATCTCCATCGGAGCCAATCCCGGCGCTTCAGTGACGATACCAATCATCGGGCTTTCGATATAAGGCATCATACGCCGGGGAATGACCTGACTGACCGCCAGAACACAGGCAAAGATCCCGGCTAAAAAAAAGGTGATGATCAGGTAAGGATGCTGAATCGACCAAGCAGGCAGATTCCAGCCCTGGTGACGGGGTGTCTGGAGAGAGACCTTGGGGCCTGGGTCGAATAAGTCGCTCATGGCAGATTGAAATCAAAGGTCAACGG
This sequence comes from uncultured Candidatus Sericytochromatia bacterium, assembly GCA_964598905.1. Taxonomy (GTDB): domain Bacteria; phylum Cyanobacteriota; class Sericytochromatia; order UBA7694; family UBA7694. The sequence goes on from CAZRFI010000155.1 coordinate 8,146, forward strand.
CTTGAGGCGCTTGCCTCCGGTTTCAACCGTTACGACCACTTGCCAGAGACCGCTCATCCCAGTAAAGTCGGCCTCATAATGGCCTTTGTTTTTGTGATTTGCGTTCAGGTCCGGGCCGGTCATATTCATAGCGGGCATGGTGGTTTCGAGGCGAATACGGGCGTCCGTGATAGGATGCTGCCCCCTGTGTAGTAACTCAAAGCCAAGGGTATTTTTGCCCACTATCGGCGGTTTGGGCACTATCGCCACTTTTAGAACAAGATCCTGATCGAGATTGGCCTGCAAGGCCCAGCCATTGCGATCATGAAGGCGATTACTTCCACCCGCTTCGGGCAGGCGTTCAGGGCCGTTTTCTGTCCAGCGCACAGGGGTCACCGCCAGGCCCTCAGTCAACCCTTCATAGCCTTCGGTAATGATATCTGTGCCCTTTTCCAGTTCGGAAACACTTACCCAGTCCCGGCCACTGGCATCTACAGTCACAGGAACAAGATGAGCACGCCCATTGCGGATGGTCCAAACACTGTCTTGGCCTTGTATTTGAACCAGTGCTCGCTCTGGAATAGCAGGTTTGGGGGCTTCTCCAATTCCTTTGCGTAAGCGCACTTTGACAGAATGTCCTGGCAAAAGCTGGCCCTCTGGATTGGGAACAAGGGCTTCAACGGTTTGGGTACGGGTATTGGCCCCTGAAGAGGGTGAGATACTGCTGATACTGGCTTCAATCTCGTTATCTGGCTGGGCGGCGGAGTTGAAGACCAAAAGATCACCGATGTTTAAACCAGAACTATCGGATTCAGAAATGCGCACCTGGATCCGAACAGAATCGATTTGTGCCAAAGTCAAAATGGGCGTACCAGCCGTCACGATTGAGCCCGGAGCCTGTAGACGCTCTGTAATCACGCCACTGAAAGGGGCCGTGATCTGGGTAAAACCCTGCTGAATCTGGCGCTCACGAACACTGCTGCCAGCACGGGAAATCGACTTTTTCTGCGCCCCTTGGCGAGCCAGATTTTCTCTGCGCAGGGCCTGACGGGTCTTTCGCTCACTTTCGGCACCGTTGAGGCGTTGGCGTGCGGCCTGCACACCCGATTCTGCCCCGAGATAATCCGCTTGGTAACGCTGGTATTCTTCTTTTGCAATCCCGCCTGCTTGATACAACTCACGCTCCCGTGGCAGACGTTCACGCCAATAAGCCAAATTGGCATCTGCTGTCTTCAGTTCGGCCTGGGCCTCTCCAATACTTGCACTTGCAGTTTGCTCTTCTGAGAGCAGGCGCTGGGCTTCTTGAGCAAGGACCTTCAGTTCAGCTTGAACTTCTTGCCGTTCCGCCTGGGCAGTGTCAATCTGAGCGCTCAACTCAGGGGCCGAAAGCGAAGCCAATAACTGGCCCTGCCTGACCCGAGAACCTGTGTAGACGCGTACTGCGTTCAAGCTGCCATCCACACGGGCCGCGATGCTGATTTCATTCAGGCCCCGAACGGTGCCAGTATAAATGAGTTCCGGTTGCACCCGGCGCAGCGTCACTTGTGTGCTTCCCACGGGCACTGAACCGGGTTCTGGCTTCATGGTATTCATATCCATGGCCAGGGATTCTAGCATATTGGACTGACCGGGCAGACGAAAGCGTTGAACCGCAAAGGTCGTGCCCGCGATGGCAAGGATGAGCAAAGTCAGGCCAGGAAGATATTTGCGCAATTGCATGGATTACATCTTGTGACCACTGTGATCGCCCCCGCTGACCATCAGCTCAAAGCTCAAATTGGCTTTGACAGGGGCCGTCTGCTGCAATTTGAGCGTCCATTCACCGTCCATGCTGAAATGGGTTTTGAGTTCCAGTTCGCCATTGGCTTTGGCAGTGACCTTAACAGGACTTTTCATGCCATCACCCATACTGGCTTGGGCTGTGAGTTTGACACCCTTTAGCAGACTGCCACCGCGCGAGACTTTCAGAAACAACTTTTGATCACCCATTGGCAGAGGGTCGGGCCGGGTCAGTTTGAAACTCAGCCCCGCAGCGCTTTTGGTTTGGCTTTTGGTTTGGCCCGCGCTGGCAGGCAGACTGAGCAGGGCCAATCCCAGGCCTGTAAGGAGTGCTTTTTTCAGGCAGGAGGACAAAGGACTTTTTTGCATGGTTCAATCATCTCATTTATTAGATTTTAAGCGGAGTCTAGTCTAACATCTCATTCTTTGAATTTTCTATGAAAATTTTTTCTCTCTGAGGTGGAAATGTTAAGCTGTGGGCATGTTCACTTCTTCCCGAAGCTCTTTTCGCCTGATGTTAACACGCCGCTATGCTGCGTCATTTTGCTTTTTGCTGCTGATTCTGGGCTGTGTGACCTATTTCAGCCTTTACCAAAGCCAATTGCAAAGCCTGGATCGGAGCCTTTTGCTGATCGCCCAAAGTGAAGCAGATTTTGCCACTCAAAATGCCGAATTACACCTGCACCGCACCCATGATGTCCTGCCTGGTCAAGGGGGGTATTCGTTACCCCGTTATGTCCAAATCACAGATTTACAGGGGCGGATATTGGCTTCGAATCATGGTTTTCCTCACTCGCCTTTTTCACTCTCCGCCGCTGAACTGACCGCAAATGCAGATAAAAAAACACTTTTTGCCCAGCACGAAGTAAAAAAAAGCCCTTATCGCTTACTATTTTTGCCAATTGAACGTCGGGGACAGCGCTACTCGCTGCAAATCGCAACCCCCTTGACCCCACTATATGAAACACTGAATCAAGTGATGGGGGTCTTTGTATTGGCAAGTTTGGCAATTTTAGCCCTGGCTGTTTGGTTGGGGTGGCGTTTGGCCGAGCGGGCTGTGGCTCCGCTGGCTCAAATTTCCCAGATTACCAGTCAGATTGATTTACAGCAATTACACCAACGTCTGCCCGAACACCCGGATGCGCCCAACGAATTACACCAACTTACGGCCCAACTCAATCAAATGCTCGACCGTCTTGACCTGTCTGCCCAGGCGCTCCAACAGTTTACGGCGGATGCTTCCCATGAATTGCGCACGCCTCTGACTGTGCTCAAGGGCGAAATTCAAGTGGCTTTACGTAAACCACGTGAAAACCAGGAGTACCGTGATTTGCTCAGCAGTAACCTGGAGGAAGTGAATCGCCTGATTCAATTGGCGGAGGTTTTGCTGCTGCTCTCTCACAGCGAACAGCAGGTCCATGAGGGTCGATTAATGCCCGGTCAAACCGAATTGGGGCATTTTTTAAGCCAGATGGTTCAGCGCTGGCAAGAGGCCGCTCAAGCCCGGCAGATTGTCATCGACTTAGATCTCTCCAAAGGCCCCGTCTGGTTGACGGTGCATCCCGCTTATTTGGAACAGATTTTTGCCAATTTATGTGACAATGCCCTGCGATTTTCACCTCTAGGGGCTCACTTGGGGGTAACTTTGTTACAAGAAGCGGGTAACGCTGGTTTTGCACTGCAAGATCAAGGGCCTGGAATTGCTCCGGCAGATCAGAACCGAATTTTTGAGCGTTTTTATCAGGTTAATCAGGCCCGCACCAGCAACCGCCAGAATTTTGGCATTGGCTTAAGTCTATGTAAAAGCCTGGTTGAAGCCCATGGAGGCCGAATCCATCTGCGAAGCGAAGTGGGTCAGGGCAGCTGTTTTGAGGTGCTTTTGCCAATTGCCCCATCAGAAGAATTTGAATAACCCTCAAACTTTAAACAGCGCCAATTTTACTAGG
>CAZRFI010000156.1:0-8765 GCA_964598905.1 uncultured Candidatus Sericytochromatia bacterium
AGTCGTTGGCGTGGATATCTCGGACTATGCCTTGGCCCATGCCAAAGAGGAAGTCAAGCCCTGTTTAAGTAAAGCCTCAGCCACATCTTTGCCCTTTGCTGAAAAAGAATTTGATCTGGTGATTTCGCTCAATGCCCTGCACAATTTGCCCTGTTTTGAATTGGATTTGGCCCTGCGAGAAATGATGCGGGTGGGCAAGCAACATTATTTGGTGGTGGAATCTTGGCGCAACGAGGAGGAAAAAGCAAATTTGCTCTATTGGCAATTGACCTGTGAGTCGTTTTATTCTCCCGAAGCCTGGGAGTGGTGGTTTAAGCAAACAGACTACACAGGTGATCACTCGTTTATCTACTTTGAATAGGGGTCTGTGCTGATGCAAATCAAAACCATGAAAGCCGCCATTTTGGCCGAAACCGGCAAACCTTTGATTCTGGACGAAGTGGAATTGCCAGAGCGACTCGAAGTCGGCCAAGTTTTGGTCAAAGTCCATTATTCGGGCATCTGCGGCTCACAAATTGGTGAAATTGACGCAGTCAAAGGCCCTGACAGGTTTTTACCCCATTTATTGGGCCACGAAGGTGTGGGCACGGTGCTGGAAACGGGACCGGGTGTATTGGGCCTTCAAGCCGGAATGCAGGTTGTTTTGCACTGGCGCGAAGGCAAAGGCCTGCCTGCCCAACCGCCGGTCTACCGCTGGCGCGGGCAAACGCTCAATGCCGGATGGGTAACGACCTTTAATCAATATGCGGTGGTGGCCGAAAACCGCCTGACACCGTTGCCAGAAAGTTTTCCGCTGGAATTGGCCCCGCTGTTTGGCTGCGCCGTGACCACGGGTCTGGGGGTGATCCAAAACGATGCCAAGCTCAAAATTGGTGAATCGGTGGTGATCCTGGGGGCCGGGGGGGTGGGATTAAATATGATCCAAGCAGCCAAATTGACCACCGCTCACCCGATCATTGGCGTGGATGTGCAGCCCGGCAAATTGGCCTTGGCCCAAACAATGGGGGCTGACCACACCTTCAGTGTACAGAACCCCGATTGGCAGGCAGAATTGGCCCAAATCTTGCCCATGGGTGCAGATGTCGTGATTGAAAACACGGGATTGCCCGCTATGATTGAATACGCCTATCGCCTGAGCAAGCCCCAGGGCCGGGTGGTTTTGGTGGGGGTGCCCCGCGCAGGAGCCCAGGCCTCGCTCTATACCCTGCCTTTGCACTTTGGCAAAGTGCTGACGGGCTCCCATGGGGGGGATGCCCAACCAGACAAAGACATTCCGACCTGCATTGCCTTGATCGCAGCTGGAAAAATGGATTTGCGCCCCTTGGTGACAGAGATTCTGCCTTTTGACGAGATCAACAGGGCAATCGAACGTCTGCGCCGGGGAGAACAAATTGGCCGCTGTGTTTTGCGGTTCGATGGGCCCTAAGGCATGAGCAGTCAAGATAAGCCAGGTATATTGCTTTTGGGGGCCAGTGGCTATTTGGGCCGGGCATTGTTGGCGCATTTTCAGGGCCAGACTAAGCCAATAGCAGGAGTTAAAAATCAGACCTGGCAGGTTTGGCACAGCCAGCACACAGATCCCAGCAAGCCTCATTTTCTCGATCTTTCTGCCCCTGATTTGACGGCCTTTGAGCCTCTATTTCCGCAAATAAACCACGCCCTGATCTGTGGGGCCAGGCCCAGTCTGCGCGACTGTTTTGAGTCCCCCGAGCGCGCATGGCAGGTCAATGTGGCCGGCCCCTTGGCATTGGCCCAGACATTGGCTGCCAGAGGCATCGTTCCTGTCTTGTTTAGCAGCGACTATGTCTTTGCTGGCGATCAGGCCCCTTATTCAGAGACGGATCCGGCCTCACCTCTGAATCCCTATGGCCAACAAAAAGCCGCTCTCGAAGCCGGTCTCAAGCAGTATTTGCGGGAGTCTGATTATCTCTTGTTACGCCTGACCAAACTCTATGACCTGCGCCCAGAAAGTGGCACTCTGCTGAGTGAAATGGCCACTGTTTGGCAAGCGGGTAAAAAGATCAGGGCTGCTGTCGATCAGGTCTTTAACCCGCTCCTGTTGGCGGATTGCCTGCAGGCGATTTGCGGTCTGTTATTGCACAAGGCCCGTGGCATTTACCATCTCGGCGGGCCTGAAGGGCTGAGCCGGTATGAATTGGCTCAGGCTTTGGCTGAGAACTTGTCTCAGAATTTGGGTCTGAGCCGCGATCTGATTCAGGCCATTTCACTCAAGGATTTAAACGAGCCCTTTTTGCGCCCGCAAGATACCCGGCTGTCTATTGCCAAAGTGCAGCAAATTTTGCCCGATTGGCAGCCACTTGGGGTAAAGACGGCTTGTCAGCGATTTCAAATTGGGCGAGAGGAAAGGCCTGAATGAGCCTCCCATCAGAGGCCTTGCCGCAGAATCTTCGCCTGTGTCCAATCTGTGCTCCCGGCCCCCAGATCTCAGATCACGGTTCTGGAGAGCAAGCCACTTCGGCCGTGTCTAACTGGCGAACGTATCCCCTGCCCAGCACACATCTGGTGAGGTCAGACTGTCGTCCGTTTATCGGCAGCAAAATGCTGTTTGAATGCCAGAGCTGTGGTCTGGTGCAAAGCCAGGTCGAACTGCCAAGCGATTATTATGCGGCTTACGATCTCGATGAAGCGCAAATGGGCAGCGAACAATGCCTGTTTTCGCCCCTGTTTGAGCAAGCTGAACCGCGCTCTCGCCAATTGCTTCACCTGATCAGCCGCAGTGTGGCATTGCCCAAACAGGGGGCCAGTTTGGATTTGGGCTGCAACCATGGCTTTTTTAGCCAGGAATTGCTGAGAATTTTGCCCGAGTGGCAAGGCTTTGGCTATGAACCCTGGCCCCGGCCGTCAGCCCTGCGCGACAAGCTGATTCCAGCCGAACAATTCTTTTCAGGCCCACTTGAAAATGTTCCTGGCAGCTACGATCTGCTCAGCTTGATCCACGTGCTCGAACATCTGCCCGACCCACTGGGTTATCTGATGGCGCTGCCCCGGTTGTTAAATCCTGAGGGCTTGTTGCTGATTCAGGTGCCTGATTATAGTCAAACGGCCTATGACCTGACTATATTTGATCATCTTTGGCATTTTAATTTGCAGACCCTGATGGCCTTGCTGATGCAGGCGGGATGGGAAGTGGTCATGCTTGGCCGCTTTTTGCCCAAAGAGTTAACCGCACTCTGCCGCATTCCCGATCAGGCGATCGGGCCTATCAGGCCCCAATGTGGCCCCGAATTAGAATCTGCACTGCGGGAATTAAACCAACTCCGTCTGCGGGTTGACACCTGGGAAGGTGCAGCAAAGATTTACGGGGGCCCCCGTGTGGTCTTGGGCACCGCAATTGCTGCGGGTTATGTATCGGGTCTGCTTGAGCGCCCCCCCGATTGTTATTTGGATGAGTCTCCCCAAACCCAGGGAGGGCTTTTTTGGCAGCGCTCAGTGGTGGGTCTGGATCAGCTGAAGGGTCTGCCCGCAGGTTCATTGTTTTTGCCCTTTCCGCCAACGCAGGCCCTGCGCATCCAAGCGCGTCTCCAAACTCAATTGCCTCTCTGGCAGATTGGTTTTTAGGCGTGTAAATCCAAAACAGCTTGTAACCCGCGCAAACCTGGATCGCGGGTCTGGTAGACCGCCTTTTCCAAAAATGCCAAGGCCTGTTCGGATAGACCCGTCAGGAAACAAATGCAGGCCAAAGCCCAGTACGATTCATAGCTATAGGCATTGACTGAAAGTGCTTTGTAAAACGACTCTGTCGCTTGAAACAAGAGCTCGGGTTGGGAAAATTCCTGTTCGGCACTCTGCTCCAACCAGTAAAAACCGGTTTTGAGATAATCGAGATAGCCCCGATTGAGTTGCGAAAGGGCTAATCCCCATTGGTTTTGAACCTCGTAGCCCTCTGCTTTGGCGATTAAACTGAGCTTCCAGGCCTTTTCGGGCTGGGTTGCTCCCACTGTATCTGGCTCAGCCCCCAAATCCCGATTGACTTTGCGCAATTCTTTGAGATCTGTACCCATTATATTTTGTCCCGACTCCAGACGGCGCTGGCGGTGTGTGAGTAAGCTGCGCAGCACAAAATAGAAGTTCAGGGTATTTGCACTTATTTGCGAAAGTTGAAACAGGGCGGATTTTTCTGGCAAGTGAAAGCCCTCGGTTTGCATCAATTCTGTGCGCCAACTCAGTTCAACTTGAAGGGCCATTTTAAACGCCGTTTCGTTGTTCATTTTCAAGCTGTCCGAAAGCCTGGCCTGGTTTTGCCAGAATTTTTTCAAGACCAAATTTGTTGCCGTCAAAATGGGCAAAGGCAGATTTTGGTAAAGAGCTTCAAATGTTCCTTTTAATTGCAACAGAGCCGTTTGAATGGTCTCTAATTGCTCAAGGGTGGCTTGAATGCCCTCCAGGCTGAGGAAGGCACTTTCTCGCAGTCCTTGCTCCTGTAGGGAACGCTGTTGGGCCTGCCAACTTTGGGCATAAGCGGCGATTAATTTCGCGCGCTGACTGGCAAGGCATGCTTGCAATTGGGATTCCCAATATGCGGAACGCTCGGGCACAGCCATTTCTGCCAAGCGCTCCCAGGCCACACGCAATTCAGCCTGCTGGCTGAGCCATTCTTCGGGCAGCGATTCGAGGGTAATTGGCTCGTTTAATTGTGAGGAATCAGGATTTAGCTCCTCACCTGTCTGGGACATCGTTGCTTTTACCCCGTATTTTCAAGCGTTTTTCCCGTAAAATAGAGTATAGAAATTGAGTCTAGAATTTGAGTCAAGAATACCACAAGATTCCCAAGACAGGCACTGTAAATCTGAACCCATGAACACCCCCCAGCGTTCCCAAGTAGAGGCTCTACGCAAACAAGCCAAAACACTCAGGGCCAAGCTCAGCTTAAATTGCCCACTGGCTGACGCATGGCAGCGCTGCTTTCGCCTGCCTGAATTGCACCTCAATCTGGGTTTGCCCGAAGAAAGATATGCTTTTCAGGGACAGCCGATGGGGTGGGTCGAAGTGGAAAGCCAGCTCTTTTCGCCCCCCCTGGCTTTTTGGGAAAGTCCCCTGATCTGGAAATACGGACACATGTTTCAATTGGAGCGGATTGGCCGCCAAACCAGCATGCCCTATTTTTGTTGGGTATTCCACTTCAATGGGGAAGCCTCCCAAACCCAGATTGAAATTGCCTTGCACTGCGTGCTGGCACCAGCCACCCAAACCAAGCTGCTCGGCCCACTCAAAGCCTATCTTCAGTCTCTGGTAAGGGCCATCGAGAACCCAAATGCAGGCAGTCCTCACACTGTGGCCGTTTCATTTTCGGCCCTTTACAGCGCACCCAGTCTGCAACATGTACTCGAAAAGTTTCACACGGGGCTGACGACTGCCGCACTTTACCGCCAAGGACTGCATCCCCGCGCATTGGAAAATGTGACAGGTTTGCCGCGCGAACTGGTTTTGCGGGCCCTTTTAGAGCTGTGTCTATTGGGCCATCTCAGCCCGGTTTGGTGCCTACATGAACCCGATGGCACCTTGCTTTCGCAGATTACCCCCGATCAATTTCTGCCCAAAACGATCAGCCGCAAATACGGCTGTGAATACGATCTGCTGCCAGACTACCATCTCTCGCTCTGGTTCAGCCCAGCCAGATCCGCCCCGTTTGCCTACAGCCCCTTTCCTGCGGATCAACCCTATCGGATTGCTCAGTTTTGGCTCTGGCAGGGACAAAGCCATACCTTGACCCTGAGTCGACCGGGGGCCTATCGCTTGGCCTCACCCAGTCTGCCCGGTCACTTACATTTGCGCGTAGGTGCACGGGGGGTGGCCGAAATTCAAGTCAAGGCCGAGAAATTGCTCGAAGATCGGGAATGGCCGCTTTTGGCTGCAGGGGGCCAGCTCAAATTGACCTGTTTGGCAGAACCCGGCGCATTGTTTTACTGTTATACCCCTTACGAAAGCCAGGGCCCAATGACGGGAGCACAGGCCATTAGCTGCGGCGAATTGGCAGAGATTTTTCCCGAGTGCCGTCCCCCTGCACCTTGGAAAATTGGGCAACAGGTGTTCTTGTTGGTGGGCCTATTAGAGGCAAATCCTTTGCAAAGTTCCCATTTCCGCACGCTCTTGGTAGCGGCCATTGCCGAATTTGCTGGGGCAGAGATCCAATCCAGCTCAGATACCGGGCTTTTGCTATTTCCCTGGGCCGAGTCGGGGCTGCGCGCGGCACTCAAACTCTTAAAAGAACTCAGAAGGTGGAACAGGATCCATCCCGCCCCTTGGCAACTCAAAGTGCATCTGGCCTTGCACCGAGGAGGTGCACTTTTAAGTCCCCACGCAGAAAAATGGAGTCTCAGCGGTCCAGGCTTGCGACTTGTGATGCAATTATTGGAACAGGCAACGGCCAATGAAGTCTTGTTTTCTCGCACTTTGATGCAAGATCCTGGGTTTCAGGAAGTGCTGGCTTCTGAGCCCGACTTGGAATTAAATGAATTACACAGATTTATGCGGGGGCCCGCTTTGGAACCGGATCGCATTTACCGATTGGCCTTGGCAAATTGAGCCAAGGCCTGATCCAACGCATCCCCACTTTTGGCTGCCAAGATCAGTTCCACTACAGACGCAGAGAGCGTGACATTGGTTTCTTGCGCCCCAAACACAGCTTGTGAGAGCTGCTTTAAGGCCAGAGGCTCTTCTACCCGCACCCTTTCCCCTTCGAGCACCCTTTCAAGCGCCCCTTTGACAGTGCGGGGGTGCAGGGGTTTGAGATCGGCCAAATCCTGGTTCAGCTCGGCCTGAAGAAAGGCGTCATCACGCATGTTCAGCCCCTTCTTGGGCCGTGCGCAAGACGTGCAAAACCTGAGCCTGCAAAGGATGATAGGCCCCTTGCATGGCTTGCCAACGGGCTTGCAAAGTGGTTTGTTCGGCCCCAGCGAGGGCCTGCTTCAGGAGGGGAAACAGGGTGTTCCAGGCCAGGGCGTCTTCACTTCCCGACTCTGCCGCCGGGCCATCCGCCGAAAATTGGAATGAAATGGCCACGGCATCCATGTCTACGGGCTGGAAATGAGAGGGTTTTTTGAGTAGGGCCTGAATAGACTCAAAACCGGCTTGAATCGCCGGGTGGTTGGGAATCACCCGCTCGGCATGAAGTAAAATCTGCCAGGCCCGTGAATACTCCCTGAGAAGCGCAAAAAGCCAAACCAGGGTGAGGTAACTTTCGATCCGTTTAAAGTCCAGTTCCATCAAGCGATAGGCCGTGGCGCAGAGACAGCGCAAAAGCCGAAAGTCGAGATTTTGATAGCGCACTTCAGCGGTCAGCAATGTGAGCGCAGACAGCGCCTGTTTGACACGGGGATCCTTGGCAGGTTCACTTTGGCTTAGGGCAGCTTCTATTTCGGCAAGGCGTTGGGGCAACATGGCTCAGAGATATTTATCGAGCGTCGTCAGGAGTTTGGCCACCACCTGCGAACTGCTGCCATAGGTTGCCGCAAAAAAGCGGTCTTTGAGCGTGTTTTGCTTTTGTTCGTAGCGCAACCAGGGGGTGTGTGATTCAAGCAGATCATAAAAATCTTCGAGCGGAGAATCAGGCTGCAAAGTGGGCAAATACGATCTCAGGCTAATATCTGAACTGCCAAAACCGACATATTCATGTTCTGGCGCATAGGGCACATGTAGCAAAATCTGGCGTTTATCGCAGTAGAGCCCAGGGAAAGGGGTATTGCCATAATCCGAAAAAACCGTGTCTGCCAGAATCAACAATTCCAAAAGATCGGTGGGGCGTTTGACCACAGCCGTAAAGGGCAGACGTTCGAGCAATTGCACCCGTTCATACTCCTCAAAATGGGTATAGTCATGGGGTTTGACAATCACATTGTATCTTTCAGTTAATGCAGCCATGCGTTCAGCGTAGATCTCGATCGAGCAGAGGGACTCAAAATAAGGGGTCCAGAGCAGTGTGGGTTTGTTGGGGTCACAATTGTATTTTTGCTGCAGTCCCTCCAGATCCACTTCGATGTCTTGAAAAAAGGGATCAAATTGAGGCCAACCCGTCTGAAAAATCCAAACCCCTTTACAGAATTTGAGTTTGCGCTCTTGGTAGCGCCCAAAACAAAAAATCATATCGTAGAGTTTATTCCAATTGGTCAAATTAAGCCTGTCACAGCCCAGCTCTGAAATAAAGCGAATCTGACGGGTACCCAGCCGGTTCATCAGATTGTAGTCTTGCAAAAAGACATGATCTGAAATCAGGTAGCGGTAGAGGGTTTTGGCATTGAGCAATTCGGAGATATACGAAAAACGGTATTGGTTGGCGGAAACAATATCCAGCAGGACCTCTGGGGCCTCGTCTGGCAAAATAATATCAAAGGAATGGGGATCGAGTAGATTTAAGACATTGCGGTAGTGAAAATACATCTCGGGAATATGAAACAAAAAGGCCATTTTCGGGACCATTAAAAAACTCATGGCTGTTCGTTTAAACCTTTCACAGCTCCATCACCGGTTCCAGGGCAGGTGCCCAAGATCAACATTTCCGCCAGAAAGGATCATGCCTATTTTTTCGCCAGGATGGGCGATGCGCTTTTCGAGCAAGGCCGCCAAAGGCACGGCAGCTGATGGTTCTACCACCAATTTCATGCGTTCCCAAATCAGGTGCATGGCTTCAACAATGGCAGCTTCAGAAACGGTGGCAATTTCGCTGACATATTTGAGGATCAAATCAAAGGTCAGTTCACCCAAACCGGTTAAAAGTCCATCAGCCAATGTGTTTGGGGCTTCTGAAGGCA
>CAZRFI010000156.1:8865-11797 GCA_964598905.1 uncultured Candidatus Sericytochromatia bacterium
CTTCAGGCCAACACGGGCATTGATCTGTTCAGAGGTCATCACGGGAGTGGTGTGAACCCAGGCTGAAATCTGTTTTCGCACCTGCATCAGGGCTTTTGCATCGGGGGGCTCAAGCAGGGAAAAAGCAGGTGTGTTTGAAGTGTGCATTCTTGATATCCGCGGGGATTGCTCGTAAACTGAATCAGGAATACAGTGTACCATCCCTCCAGCGCCCGCTGTGAACATCAGCCCATAACCAAGCCGATAACTAAAAGATCAGAACCGAGAGTATGAAAACCTATTTAAGCGCACTTTTTGATTTTCGCAAGTTGGTAAAGGCCCGCAACCTGCCTTATATCAATATTGTGCTCTTTCTCTCGTTTGCCTGTGCCGGGTATATCGAGTATTTTTTCCGCCAGGCCCCGCCTGAACGCAGCCTGTTTGTGGGCCTGGGGTTTACGGTGATTCTGGCTCTGTATTTGTTTATGCTCAAATTGCGAAAATAGCAAAATGACAAGCGCCAGACGGGTCTTTTCCGGGCAAGATCTTGATTTAATCGGCATTGCCACGGCCCTGGAAAAAACGGGCTGTGTGCGGATCAATGGCCTGTTTAGGGGTCCCGTAATGGCTCAGATTTGCGCTTGGGCCCAAACCGCTTTTGCCCAACTCGATCAAGAAATTCAATCAGACAGCTTGCCCCCCGATTTTAAGGCTTATTTTGATTTGGTTCCCCACATGGTTAACCATATTCCATCTGGGCGTTTTGGGCATTTTCAGCAAAGTCCTTGGCTGATCTACCAGCTCTTTTTGAGCTCTGCGCTGCCAGAAATCCTCAAATGGGTTTACCAAGGCCCGTTTCTCTATTCGGGCTTACACAGTGTGGTGCGCCGCCAGACACCCAGCATGCCCCGTTGGTATACCGGTTTTCACCAAGACGGACATTTTCTCAATCCCGCATGGAAATTTTTACACTGTTGGACGCCACTGATGGCCTGTGGGGTAGATGCCCCTTCACTGGAGCTGATACCTGCGGGTCTCAAAGCGATCCGGCCCAGTTTAGACAAAGCCGACAAAGGCCAACATTATTACGATAACCGCGACCTGGATCTCGAAAGCGAGATTTTGCCCTACTTTCCAGAAGAGACCTTCTGGCCGCAAATGTTGTCTCCAGGTGATGCTCTTTTTTATGACAGCTTTTGCCTGCATCGCACCTATGTCACCCCCACGATGACCGAGCCGCGCTACAACCTCGAAATGCGCTTTTTGCCCGATTTGGAGCTGCCACCCGGCATTCGCGATCTGGGTTTTATTCGGGTTTGAGACCCAGAATAAGACACGGCTGGAGTGTTCAAGAGCGCTGGTACATCAATTCCAAAACCTGGCGGTAAATGCCATCGGCCTCAGATTCAAATTTTTGGGCATGTTCGGGATCACATTCGGCCAGGGCCCTCAGGGCATTTTGCCAGGCCATCAGCAATTCTGTGTCGTCTTCGGCTATGGCACAGGCCTGGGAATAGGCCTGACAGGATTCCATGAGCAAAAGCCTGGCTTCTTCATTGGAACGGTGCTCAGCCAAGGTTTGCAAATAAGAGGCAAAATTGGCGAGGTTAAAATCGCAGGTATGGCGATTGAGTAACATGGCGTAGAGATTGCGGATCAAAGCCAATAGACGCTCCAATTGTTGGGCATTGGCATGGATCATTAACTCCAAAAGGGTTTCGTGGCTGTCGATCACTGTGTGTTCGTCAGGAGAGCAGGCAATCAGCGCCAACCAGCTATTTTCCAGGCTTTGCATAACCGACTCACTCAAGAGCGGATCTTTTTGGCTTTGATGCAATTGTTTGGCCAATAAATCCAGCCAAAGCCGGTGATAACCCTCTTCATCCAGCCAGCCCTGCAAAAGCATCTCTGCCAAAATCAGGTAAAGTCCCTTGGAAACGGTTATAAGCAGGGCAGGGTCAAGGCTCTCAAGCAGAGGTACCACGACCTTTAAATAGGGCTCCAAGGTCAATCCTTCATCAGCCACACCCAACAAAGGCTGATCATTCAGGCATTGGGTTAAGAGCCCAGAAAAATCGTGAAGCCGGGCCACAAACAGCGATTCGGTCACATAGGGCTGTAGGCTTTTTAACAATTTGCACCAAGCAGCCAACCAAAGCCCATCTCCGCCAATCGATTCAAGAATATCAATCCAGGCGTTGAGATAGAGTTCTGACCGGACAGGCATGGGCGGGGTTTGCTCCAATTGGGCCCGCAATGCCGTGTGAAAGGAATAGAGCGTATTGCGGTATTGGGTGCAAACCGTTTCTTTGAGCCAAAATTGGCGCTGGGAATGGGAGGTATTTTTATACCCCAACCAGGCTTCTCCCAGCAATCTAAAAAGAGAGGTGCTTTCGGCGATTGAAAGATGTTGAACAAACGCATAGAGCAAAATTTCTGGAATTTCCAAACTGGGCAAAGCCAAGCTGGGTTTCCGCAGAGCAGAACAAAGGGAATGCCAAGCCATGTGGTAGAGCGCAGACGCACCTTCGGAACTGTAACAGGCCTGATAAAGCAGACAGAGTGCCAATGAGGCCTGAATTTGTGGATTATCTGGTTCCCAGGTTTTGGCCTGCAAAAAACTGTGGCCCGCTGATTGTAAATGATGCAACGAAGGGGGAGTAGAGGCCAATGCCAGACCGAAAAGCAATTCGCCCCGCAAACAGAGTAATTGGCTGTTCCAAGTGGGAAAGAGTCCACCAAAATAGTGAAAAAAGCCCTCCGCCAAATGAAAAATTTGCAATTGGGTGCTCATTTCAAAGTGGCGCAAGTTGCGGATTTTATTTAAAAATGCCAAAACTTTTTCAAGGTCTTCTTCTTGGGGCATCATCTGCTCGGCATATTCCAGGCAATGCCGCTCCATGATTTCGACCAGCCAAGTCTCTTCTGGTCTTTGAATGACCGTGTCCAACAT
>CAZRFI010000157.1:0-1382 GCA_964598905.1 uncultured Candidatus Sericytochromatia bacterium
ACCTACCGTTATCTTGCCAGCCAGGGGTTTTTACCCGGTTATAATTTTCCGCGTCTGCCTCTGATGGCCTGGATTCCAGCCCGTGGCGGCAGCAATGGCAAAACGAAAGAAGGCAATATGGTCAGCCGTTCGCGCTTTCTGGCTTTGTCTGAATTTGGCCCGCGCAGCCTGATTTATCACGAAGGGCGCACCTTCCGCGTGGTTCGGGCCAAGCTGAATCTGTCTTCTGGGGATCAGGTTTCTCCGGGCGGAGCCTTGGCCACCTTGGGGGCTCGGATTTGTTCGGCCTGTGGCTATGGCCACTTGGGTGTGGAGTCTGAGCCCGAGCCGACGGCCAATGTCTGTGAACACTGTCAAACCCCTTTAACGGATTCGGACCGGGTCAATCATCTGTATCGGATTGAAACAGTTGAAACCGTTCAGGTAGAACGCATTTCAATCAACGATGAAGAACGCCAGCGCCAGGGCTATGAACTGCAAACCACCTACCGTTTTTTACCGGGGCCAGATGGCCGGATTCAGCTCCAGCAATCGCATGTCTGCTGGCAGGATGAAATTTTGGCCGAGCTTTCGTATGCTCCTGCTGCACAAATCTGGCGAATCAATCGCGGTTGGCGCAGACGCAAAGATAAGCGCCAGCTCGGATTCTTTATTAACCCCATTACAGGCAGTTGGAGCAAACAAGACAATCCAGACGATGCCGATCAGAGCGAAAGTGCTGAGGACAAAGCACTGCGGCGGGTTCCCAATCAACGGATTGTGCCTTTTGTAGAAGATTTTCGCAATGTGCTGATTCTTTCACCCGAGCAGGAACTGACAGAATCGGCCATGGCAACCTTGCAAGCGGCCTTGAAGCGCGGCATTGAACAGACCTTCCAGATAGAAGACGGTGAGCTGGCTTGTGAACCCCTGCCCAATACGGACCATTGGCGTCGGTTCTTGTTTTATGAAGCTGCCGAAGGGGGAGCCGGTGTTTTGACCCGATTGGCGAATGAACCTGAACAATTGGCGGCAGTGGCCAGCCAGGCCCTAAAACTCATGCACTTTGCGGCCCCAGAAGGCGGTTGGGTATTTGAACACCTGGCCCAGCAAGAACTCAAAACACCCACAGGTGAAAAGCTGTGTGAGGCCGGTTGCTATCTCTGTCTGTTATCCTACTATAATCAGCCAGATCATGTGTTGATTAATCGGCAAGATGAAGAGGTTCTCAAGGTGTTGGTAGCTTTGGCAAATGCAAATGTTCGACCGATCATGTCACCGCTCGCCCAAGAAGAGCCCAAAGACAGCCTCCAAGCTTGGATTCAGGCTTTGGAACAAAACCAGCTGAAACAGCCAGATATGCTGAATGTCTCGCTGATGCAAGGACAGGCCCAGGCGGATGC
>CAZRFI010000157.1:1482-11792 GCA_964598905.1 uncultured Candidatus Sericytochromatia bacterium
CCCGATGGCGCGATTGGCAAAAGAACTGAGAATTTCCAGGACTTGGTCTGGCAGCGGCAATTAAAACCATTTGAGTTGGCGCTGGAACTAGATATTCCTGAGACACTGAGAGCGTCACTCTTTGACCCCCATCTGGACACAGTCAGGTATCAGGTAAAAATTGGCCCCGAAATAGGCTCGGATATTCCACTTATTCTTGCAGAAACCGTCTTATTAAAGCAAAAAACAGCTTCAGAGCCTCAATTAAAGCTGCAATTTCCAGAGTTACTTCCTGAACAGAAGTCACTTCAAGAAAGTAATCGCGGTCCAAAGACACGAACCATTGTGAATAAGGTTTCTGGGGGAAACGATAACTTTTATTCAGAGGTCTACAAATCTTCTGGCAAGGGATGGGCACCGTCTTTCCGTCTGGGTCCGAAAAAATCCTCCCTGGGCAATTTAATTGATGACCCTGAAAAATTTCCGGTCTCAACCTGGTTACTGGAAACGCTGGCCCGTGGCGTACAGCCTTTTATTCTGAATAGTCAACTTATCAGATTGGCCTCCCCGCCTGGTCAAGCCTTAAAATTCAAGCCCGATGGCTCGAATCTGCCCTGGGTAGTTAAGGAACTAACTGAAAAAGCCCCGGAACAAAAGAAAGCCTGGATCGAACATGTGCGTTCTGCCTTACCCGATCTGATGGATGTGCGCACGGTGGTACGCCCCGAAGATCGCCATGCTTATCTGATGGTGAGATACGATAATGGCCTGGAAATTCCCTCTTGGACGGCATCGGATGGCACGCTTCGCTTGCTCGCGCTGACATTACCGGCTTATTTGAATGTGGTCGATTCTTCGACCCACGGCATTTATCTGATCGAAGAGCCCGAAAATGGTGTGCATCCGAAAGCGGTTGAAACAGTGTTTCAATCCCTTTCATCTGTTTATGATGCTCAGATCCTCATGGCAACACATTCTCCTGTTATTCTGAGTCTGGCTGAACCTGAGCAAATACTCTGTTTTGCCAAAACCGCAGAAGGCTATGTAGACATGGTTCAAGGCAATGAGCACCCCCAGTTGCGTGACTGGAAAGGGGATATTAGCCTGGGTAACCTCTTTGCCTCTGGAGTACTGGGATGACCTTTCAACACGATTTGATTGTGCTTGTGGCCGATGGAAATATGGAGTCAGCGGTGAGAAGCCTGTTAAAGCGACATCAGGCCTTGGGAGTTCGGGAAATTGATGCAGAAATTATCAAGGCGGCAGGGACAAACGACCCCGGATGTATTCACAGTTGTGTGGGTTATTTACACGGTTACCTTAAAACCCACAAATTTGCTTTGGTAATGCTGGATTTTGAGGGATCTGGCCAGGAACATCAGACCCCCGCCCAAATTGAAACATATATTCAGGCACAGTTAGTTCAAGATGGCTGGGTATTTACAGGAGATGATTTGGAGGCTTTACCACGCGCTGAAGCCGTGGTCATTCGCCCAGAGCTGGAAAATTGGGTCTGGACATCTTCAGCGCAATTGCCCCAGGTTTTAGGCTGGCCAGTAGGAGAAGATCTTAGGTCATGGCTGGAGTCTCAACAACTCTGGACTCAAAATCAAGCAAAGCCCTCCGATCCCAAAAAAGCCCTTGAAAAAACACTCAGATTTTTGCGAAAGCCTCGTTCGTCTTCCATTTACAAAAACATCGCCGAAACGGTGAGCTTTAAACACTGCTCTGATACGGCATTTCAACGCTTTTGTGCAATTTTAAGAAGGTGGTTTCTGTGAGTCAGCAATTTCTGCCAGGGGCCCTGATTCGGGCCAGGGGTCGAGAATGGGTCGTTCAACCCGGATCAGAAGGGGATGTGCTTTGTCTGCGTCCTTTTGGGGGAACAGAAGCCGAAACGGTGACTCTCTTGACCACCCTTGAATTTAAGCCCCCTGAGCCAGCCACGTTTCCGTGGCCAGATCCCCACAAGCCAGGCAACCACGATGCGGCTTTGCTCTTGCGCGATGCCTTGCAACTCAAGCTGCGCAATGGCGCTGGTCCCTTTCGCTCCTTTGGCAATATCGCCGTTGAGCCACGCGCCTATCAGTTGGTGCCCTTGCTGATGGCTCTGCGCCAGCCCACTGTTCGCCTGTTGATTGCCGACGATGTCGGGATTGGCAAAACCATCGAAGCGGGCCTGATTGTTCGTGAGCTGTGGGATCGGGGCGAGATTCGCCAGATCGCGGTGCTGTGCCCCCCGCATTTGGTGGAACAATGGCAGAAAGAGTTATTGGAGCGCTTTCATTTTCGGGCCACGGCTTTAACATCCTCTTCGGTGGCACGCATTGAGAAGCAATTGCCTTCGGGCAGTTCGCTGTTTGAGCAGCATCCGATTGTGATCGTGAGCCTGGATTACATCAAGTCGGAACGGCACAGAGAACACTTTTTGGCGATGGCCCCGGAATGTGTGATCGTCGATGAAGCCCATACCTGTACAACCCAAGGTCAAGGGCGACAATTGCGTTTTGAACTCTTGCAGCGGCTCGCTGCCGATCGGGATCGGCATATGCTCCTGTTGACGGCCACCCCGCATTCGGGCAAAGACAGTGCTTTTTACAACCTCTTGTCTTTGTTGGATCCGGTCTTTGGAAATTTACCCGAAGCCTCACTGGCTGAGCAGAAACGCCTGCGTGAACAGCTTGCCAGTCACTTTGTTCAACGCCGCCGCAAAGACATCGAAGAATGGCAAGAAGGCAAACTCTTTCCCCGCAGAAAAACCCGAGAGATCACCTATTCTTTGAGTGGCGCTTGGGGCGAGTTTTTTGACGCCGTGCAAGACTATTGTCTCGATTTGGCACAACGCAAAGAACGGGAACAGCACCTGTCTTCCATGATTTGGTACGCCACCCTGGCGATGCTGCGCTGTGTGGCTTCGTCTCCAGCGGCGGCAGAGAAAGCCCTGACCACACGTTTGCAGGGGCAAGATGAGACCCACCATTTTGAAGAAGATCCCCATCTCTTTGACGGCCAAGCCGATGACCTGCTTGTGGATGACTTGGAACCCGCAGCAGCGATTGAGGAAGCCAGCCAACTCAAAAACCTGATACATTCAGCCCGCAAGCTGAGTGGCAAAGACCACGATCCCAAATTGGATGTGCTGATCGCCCATCTTCAGGAATTGCTCAAAGAAGACTTTAGACCTGTGATTTTCTGCCGTTATATCGCCACCGCCCATTATTTGGGTGAACATCTGCGCAAAGCCTTCCCCAAGCGGACGGTGGATGTGATCACGGGCGAATACACCCCAGATGAGCGAGAAGTGCGGGTGGAAACATTGGGTGAATCTGAATTGCCCATTTTGGTGGCTACCGATTGTTTGTCAGAAGGGGTCAATTTACAGCACCATTTTAATGCCGTGATTCACTATGATCTGGCCTGGAATCCGACGCGGCATGAGCAGCGCGAAGGCCGGGTGGATCGCTTCGGGCAAAAGTCGCCCGAAGTGCGCTGTACCATGTTGTATGGGCAGGACAATCCTGTTGATGGCTTTATCCTCAATGTGATTCTGCGCAAAGCAGAAGCCATTCGCCGTGAATTGGGCGTGCTGGTGCCCATGCCCGAGGACTCGCAGCGTATCAATCAGGCCCTGATCAAAGCTGCTTTGCTGAAACGCAAGCCCGGCAAAGGTCAAGCCCAGCAGTTGGATTTTCTTGAAGCGCTTGCGCCCGAACTCAAAGCGGTTGAAAGCGACTGGCAAGATGCCATGGAAAAGGCCAAAGCCAATCGCACAGTCTTTGCACAGCGGCGAATCAAACCCGAAGAAGTGCTGCCGGAATGGCGCAAACAATTGGCCGTATTGGGCGGAGAGGCCGATGTTCGCCGCTTTGTGCACAATGCCTGTGCCCGCTTAAACGCGCCGTTGGAGCCGAGCAAACGACATGGAGAGCGCTTGCTCACCGCCCATTTGCCCCAGGCCCTCAAAGCCCGTCTGGCTCAGGTCCAGCTGGATAAAACCCTGAATTTGGATTTTCAATTTCCACCCGTGCCAGGTGCGATGTATGTGCATCGCAGCCATCCCCTGGTGGGCTATCTGGCCGATTATTTGCTGGAAACGGCCCTGGCGGGAGACAGCCAACTCACAGCCCGAACCGCCGTGACCATTACAGCAGACGTTGACGTGATCACCCAGATTTATTTGCTGCGTATTCGGCACCAATTGACCTTTTTGCGCCAGAATCAGCGCCGAACCCTGATGGCAGAAGAAACCCTTGCGCTGGCCGTTGAAGGCCGCGCCCAGCCCCGCTGGCTAGAAGAAGCCGATGTCTTGAGTCTGCTGGCCGTGACGCCCAGCGCCAATTTGTCTGCTGAAGCCTCGGTCCGCGAAGCCCAGGCAGCCTTGGAATTCTTAGACAGCCAACGCGAACGCCTCGATGCCATCGCCCAGAGCCGGGCTGAAGCCCTGCTGGCGGATCATCGCCGGGTGCGCGAAGCGGCCAAAGATCTCGGTTCTTACAGCGTGCGGCCCTGTTTGCCCGTCGATGTGATGGGTGTGTATGTTTTGTTACCGGATGAATTGTGAGCCAGGCCATGAAAAAGAAACACCCAGATATCCTGATTTTTGACAGCCAGCGCCTTGAAGGCAGCCTGTTTGTGGCTGAGATTCTGGCCAAAGCCGCCCATGGCGAATTCAACCGTCAGAGCGAAGCAGACTATGCTGTGCCACGGGGGCTAAAGCTCCAAGATGAATATGGCCGGGCTTTTTTAATTGCCCAGGCCCAGTGGAAAGCCTTTGTCGAACAATCCAGCCGCAAGGATCTCCCAGCACAGACGGTGACAGAGACCTTTGGGGTGGAGTTTCTGCGCGATACCCTGGGCTACCATGACTTGACCCCTGCAGAACCTCAGGATCTGCAGGGCCGCGTCTATCCGATCGGCTTTCGTGCAGGACAATTGCCAGTAGTACTGGCCCCCCATGATGTGGGCCTGGACACCCCCGATCCGCGCTTTGCAATCAGCGGCACACGCAAAAAGAGTGCGGCACAGCTCTTGCAGGAATATCTCAACGCCAGCCCAGAAGGCACGTGGGGATTGGTTTGTAATGGTTTACAGCTCCGACTGATGCGGCATGCGGCCAGCATGACCCGTCCGAGCTTTTTGGAATTCGATCTTCAACTGATCTTAAGAGACTTGCGCTACCCAGATTTCTCGGCGCTGTGGCGTTTGCTGCACGCCAGCCGGGCCAGCGGTAGCCCCACAATCTGGGAGCAGTGGCGCTTAGAAGGCCAGCAACAGGGCACCCGTGTGCGCGAAGATTTGAGCAAAGGCGTCACCCAGGCCCTGCGCGTGCTGGGTCAGGGGTTTTTGCAGCATCCGAATAATCAGGCCCTGCTCGAAGCCCTGCGCACAGGCGCTTTGAGCAAAGAAGGGTATTACCAAGAGCTGCTGCGGCTGGTTTACCGTTGCCTGTTTCTGTATACCGCCGAAGAACGCGAATTGCTGCACACGCCATTGAGAGAGAACAGCAGCCCGGCAGAGCGACAGACCCGAACCCTCTATGCAGCGGGATACAGTCTGCGCCGCCTGCGCCAGTCTTCACTGGCTTATCAGGTGGCCGATGGCTATGAAGATCTCTGGCAAGCCCAGCAGATTGTCTTTCGGAGTCTGGCCCAAGGAGAAGACCGGCTCGCCCTGCCCGCCTTGGGCGGCATTTTTGAGGCCGGACAATGCCCCTATATCGATGCCTGCGCTTTAAACAACCGGGCCTGGCTCGAAGCCCAGTTTTCGCTGCGTTGGTCGATGGCCAGTGGCTCTTTGACCCCTGTCGATTACCGCAATATGGGCCCCGAAGAACTGGGGTCGGTGTATGAAAGTCTCTTGGAGTTGGTGCCTGACGTCTCTTGGCAAAGCCGCAGCTTTGACTTTGTCGGCCTGAATGATGAGGCCACCAAAGGCAATGCCCGCAAGCTTTCGGGCAGTTATTACACCCCTGATTCGCTGGTGCAAGAATTGATCAAATCGGCCCTAGATCCGGTGATTGCCGAACGTCTGGCTGGTCAGAGTGAAAACCCCAGCCAAGCCTTGCTCTCGATTTCGGTGGTCGATCCAGCCTGCGGCAGCGGCCACTTTTTGCTGGCGGCTGCGCGTCGGCTGGCGGAGCAATTGGCCCAGTTGCGCTCGCCCGAAGGAGCCGTGCAGCCCGAAGCCTATCGCCATGCCCTGCGCGAAGTAATCAGCCACTGCATTTATGGCATTGACCGCAATCCCATGGCGCTGGAATTGGCCCGAATTGCACTCTGGATCGAAGGTTTTGAGCCCGGACGGCCCCTGTCGTTTTTGGATCACCATTTGGTCTGTGGCGATGCCCTGCTGGGCCTGACCTGGATCAAACAGCTTGCAAAAGGCATTCCCGATGAGGCCTTTAAAAACCTGTCTGGCGATGACAAAGCCCTGTGCGCAAGCCTCAGAGCCCGCAACAAACAAGAGCGCAAAGCGCTGGAAAAGCGCCTCGCAAACAAAGGGGATCTGTTTACCAGCAGCAGCCAACACAACCTGTTGGAGCAGCGCCAAAAATTGGAAAATCTGCCCGATCTTTCACTGGCAGAGATTGCCCAAAAAGAAGCTGCCTGGAAGGCCTTTTTAGAGCAGGCCCAGAACAGCACTCTGGCCCATGCCGCTGATTTGTTTGTGGGGGCATTTTTGACTCCCAAACACGCAGCCCCCGAGGCCGAAAGCCAGATCCCCACCACTGCGGCCCTGGCCGTTGAGCTGTTTGGCGATGAACGCGATGAAGCCCATCTGGAAGTGTTGCAAGCGGCCCGCTCGATCTGCGAAAAAGGGCGCGTGTTACACTGGCCGCTGGCCTTCCCCAAGATCTTTGCCGAAGGGGGCTTTGACTGCATTCTGGGCAATCCGCCCTGGGAACGCATCAAGTTACAAGAAGAAGAATTCTTTGCCAATCGGCACGCCCTGATTGCCGTTGCACGCAACAAAGCCGAGCGCGGCCAGCGCATCGAATGGCTGGCCCAAGGCCTGCTGATGCACAAGCTATATCCCCAGACAGCCCAATCCGAAGAGCCTGCCAGTGACGAGGTCCTGCTTTACCAGGACTTTCTGCTTACCCGCCGTCTGGCCGAGGCCACCAGTATCTTTGCCCATATTAAAGCTGAAGACGGGGGCCGCTATCCCCTCACAGGGGTGGGCGATGTGAATACCTATGCCCTGTTTGCTGAGACCATCAGCCAGTGGGTCAAAGAAACAGGCCGGGCCGGGTTTATTGTGCCAACCGGGATTGCCACAGATGATTCGACCAAAGCGTTTTTTGCCCACCTCACCCAAAACAGGCAATTGATCAGCCTTTTTGATTTTGAGAATCGTGAAAAATTGTTTGCGTCTGTAGATAGTCGTTATAGATTTAGTTTATTAACGCTGGGAAATTCCACACAAACTCAATTTGCCTTTTATTTGGCCCATACAGAGCAACGGCAGGATCCCAACCGCCGCTTTAGTTTAAGTGCCGAAGATTTTGCCCTGATCAATCCCAATACCTTAACCTGCCCGGTGTTCCGCAGTCGTTTTGATGCTGAACTGACCCGAAAAATTTACCGGAATGCCCCCGTCCTGATTCAAGAAGAACGGGAGGAACAGCCTGAGCAGAATCCCTGGGGCCTTAAGTTCCTTGCAATGATGCATATGTCCAACGACAGCCATTTATTTGCCTTTCAACCAACGCCAGACAGTGTGCCTCTTTACGAAGCCAAAATGGTTCATCAGTTTGATCACCGTTGGGCCAGCTATGATCATCAGCAAACCCCACCTGCTTCAAAAGATGTCACCGAGACAGAAAAAGCCGATCCCAGCTTCGAAGTCACGCCCCGCTATTGGGTGCCAGAACGCGAAGTCCTGGCCCGATTGGCACAAGTGCCGCGCAGCCTGCTCAAAGCCTGGCTCGCTCAAGATGAACATCAGCAATTACATGCCCTGGCCAATTGGGTGGCTGCCAGTCAGGGAGAATCTCTGGGGGGGCCGCTGTTTGAAGCTCCGCACACCTGGCAAACCTGGCCGTTGTTTAAAGGGCTGCTGCCCCATTGGCAGGATGAAAAACAGCAAAAAGAAGCCTTGGGACAAGCTCTGACAGCGGTAGAACTCGACCATTTGGCTCAAACGGATGATCTGTCCTCGGCTCTGGAGCATTTGATACGCCAGCGCAGTCCAAAGTGGTTGATGGGCTGGCGGGATATTTGCCGAGCCACGGACGAACGAACTGTGATAGCTTCTGTTGTCCCTATTTGGGGAGTTGGACATACTTTTCCATTATTTTTTTCTGAAGCTATCCCATCGGAGAAAGCTCTCTTTTTAGCTAATCTGAATACACTCACTTTAGATTACATTTCTCGCCAAAAAGTGGGTGGAACGCATCTCACTTATGGCTATTTGAAGCAATTCCCCATCATTCTTCCAGGCAAATACAGTGAGCCAGACAGACAATTTATCCTCCCCCGCATCCTTGAACTCACCTATACCTCTTATGTCTTGAAAGGCTGGGCGCAAGAGCTTGGTTATGAAGGTGAGCCATTTGGGTTTGTTCCTGAACGCCGGGCCTTGCTGCGCGCCGAGTTGGATGCCTATTATGCGCGCCTCTACGGGCTGAGCCGCGATGATTTGCGCTATATCCTCGACCCATCTGATGTGATGGGAGAAGACTATCCTTCTGAGACCTTCCGGGTGCTGAAAAATAGGGAAATCAAGGAGTCTGGCGAATACCGTACAGGCCGACTGGTGCTGGAAGCCTGGGACAGACTGAGTTAAGGTCCAGGTCACAGACGAATCCACCACAAAATCAGGTATAATAAAGTAAGGCTTCGGCAATGTGGTGGCAAGGGTTTGAGCCAATTTCTCAGCCGCTCAGAAAAGGTTCAAAACCGTGAAAGGAAGGGCGATTTAGATGGCAACCGCAGACCAGATCAAGTCTCTGATTCGCTCCCACTTTGCAACCGACAAAGAGCATTTTTACACAGTTGCCCTGCAAGTTGCCGCCCACGAGGCCAAACAGGGGCATAGTGAGCTGGCCCACGATATTCGCGCTATTGTTGACACCGAACGCAAAAAAAAGTCCCCCAAGATTCTGGCCTTTCCTCAGGATTTAAGTGGGTTGGTTGCAACTGAATCACCGCAAGTCATGCAGTCTGCGCTGGTCATGCCCCAAGCCCTTAAAGACCGGCTTGAAAGCATTTTGCTCGAATACAAGCAACAAAGCAGACTCAAAGCCCACGGCATGCAACATCGCCGCAAAATTCTGCTGATTGGGCCGCCGGGTACAGGTAAAACCATGACGGCAAAAATGCTGGCCCACGAACTCAACTTGCCCCTGCATACCATCCAGGTCGACCGTCTGATCACCAAGTTTATGGGTGAAACCAGTGCCAAATTGCGCCAAATATTTGACCTGATTCAGTCAGAGCACGGTGTCTACCTCTTTGACGAATTCGATGCCATCGGTGCTAAACGCACACTGGACAATGATGTCGGCGAAATTCGCCGTGTACTAAATGCTTTTTTGCAATTCATCGAACAAGACAGCTCTGACAGCCTGATTATCGCGGCAACCAACCACCCTTCCCTCCTGGATCACGCACTGTTCCGCCGCTTTGAAGATGTTTTGTATTATCATCTTCCAGAGGCTCATGAGAGAAAGCATTTGATCGCCAACGTATTGGGCACCTTTCTGCCTGAGCGCTTCAGCTGGAAAGCTGTATTGGCAGAGAGTGAAACCTTAAGTCAGGCTGAAATCACCCAGGCCTGTCATGATGCGATCAAAAAAAGTATTTTGAGCAATCAAGCGAAGGTTCAGGCCCGTGATCTCTGCCTGTCGCTGAAAGCTCGCCAAAGTACAAACCAGATTTTACACTCCTAAATGCCTTCACCACGTTATCCCCATCTCAATCTGCCCGAATCCCCAGAGATTTTGGGCTTTACAAGTCATGGCGGTGGCCCTGGAGACAAACGCTTTCCTGTCCGAGACCGCCAGACACATGGGGCCTTTTTGAAGAAGCGACTTGAGCAGGCCTGGATAGTGGCAGAAAACCAGAGAGTAGTCAGTCATAGCAACCGGCATGGAATGTATCTGGAATTTGAAAGCGATCCAGATTTTGAACTGACACTTAAAAGCTTGGAAGATTTGAGTTCCAAACAAATTAGGTTGTTGAATGTTCGCAAAGAAATGCGGCCTGTTCAAAATCCAGAAACAGGCGAGAAACATGAACAAGTAATTACCTATGCTACTGTTTATGTTTCTCACAATAACAAAAGTTTGACTTGACAAGTCAGAGCGGGAATTTGAGGCTGACACTTCG
>CAZRFI010000158.1:0-7577 GCA_964598905.1 uncultured Candidatus Sericytochromatia bacterium
CAAAAAGGCCTGAACGAACCCCGTTATCCTTCGATGAAGGGGATCCTCAAAGCCCGCAAAAAAGAGATCACCGAACTCAAAGCCGGTGATTTGGGGGTCGATCTTGCCCCCCGTGTGGTGCTTGAAGAGCTGCGTCTGCCCCCGGCCCGTCCTGCAGGCAAGATTGTTGGCAGTGTTGCAGAGCTGGTCAAAGCCCTGCACGAAGAAATCAAGGTTATTTAAGGCAAAGGAGCATTAATTATGAATATTTTAGTCATTGCCGAAACCAAAGACGGAACCCTCCGTAAAACCAGTTTGGAAATGCTCTCTCAGGCCAAAGCCCTGAATGGCTCTTCGATTACCGCTGTTCTGCTTGGTAAAGGTGTGGCCAGTCAAGCGGCCCGTCTGGGCCATTATGGCGCCCACAAAGTGCTTGTGGCTGAACACGATCTGCTTGAACACTACACAACCGATGGCTATACCAAGGTGATCAAAGACATCGTTGATCAGATTCAGCCCGATCTGATTCTCTTTGCGGCCTCCTCCAATGGCAAGGACCTGGCTCCCCGCCTGTCTGCCCGCCTTGATGCCGGATTGATTTCCGATGCGATTGAATTGAGCTATGACGGCAGCAAATTTGTGGCCGTTCGCCCGATGTATGCAGGCAAGGCCTATGCCAAAGTCTCGATTCAAGGCAAAGCCTTGGTGAGCTTGCGTCCGAATGTGACCCCCGTAGCTGCCCCGGATGAGTCCCGTGCTGCCGAAGTGATGAGCTTTGCCGTCAATCTGAGTGATTCAGACATACGCGCTAAAGTGGTCTCTGTTGAGAAGTCCGATGCAGGCAAACTCGACGTGGCTGAGGCAGATATCGTGGTCACCGGTGGCCGTGGTTTTAAAGGCCCAGAAAATTTCCACCTCGTGGAAGCTTTGGCCAATGCCATGGGTGGCGCTGTGGGTGCCTCTCGTGCGGTGGTGGATGCCGGTTGGCGTCCCCATGGCGAACAGGTTGGCCAGACAGGCAAAACTGTGAGCCCCACGCTCTACGTGGCCTGTGCCGTCTCTGGCGCCATGCAGCATTTGGCTGGCATGTCCTCTTCAAAGAATATTGTGGCGATCAACACCGATCCCGATGCGCCGATTTTTAAAGCGGCCACCTATGGTTTGGTGGGTGATGTCTTTGAAATTCTGCCCCAGCTGACCGAAGCTGTGAAACAGATCAAAGCCAGCAATAATTAAAAACTTGTTATCTATTGGGCCATTTCATTAAAACTTTGTTAAAAATGAAATGGCCCAAACAAGTTGAATGCTTTTCCTCCGACAATCCGAAACGGATACGTATATCTGTAATGAGGTAGATACACCATGGCAACCCTTTCCGTTGGCAACTTACTTTTGGCTGTAGGTGTGGGTTTTGATTCCCAGCTGAAGGCCGCCGATAATTTATTCTTTTCAACCGCCATAGACTTGGACGATCCCACCCGCCCGATGTTTGGGGGTGCGATCGGCAATACCAATGGTTTGGCCCGGCGTATCACCGATGCCGACGCAGAAGGTTTTGTCAGCCTGAATAACGGGATTGATGGCGATCCGGTTGCCGTTAAACAAATTTCTACGGCAGATGGTCCCCGCTATGTGGTCACCGACGGTTCAGGCAAAGAGATCATGATCGAAGACCCCAGCGCTGGTGGTTCTGCGCAATTGCAATCCACCCCCCGTTTTATCGTCAAGTCTGATGGGGTGGTTTATGACAGTCTCGTTCACGCTCAACCCGGTGGTACCGGCCAATGGCGTGTGGCCGATACCGGTGCGCCGTTCGGCGGGACGGGTTTGGCTGCTGTGCCGAGCCCGATCAGCATTGCTCACTATGCCCGTCCCGTGGGCCGTATTACCTTCAAAGCCAAAGAAGGTGCAACCTTGGCCCGTGCCCAGGACGAAATGAGCCGCATCAGCGCCTCTGTTCAGCTCTTGGTGCGTCTGCTCGAATCCATTCAAGACGAAAGCCGCAGCTTTACCAGCATTATTCGTTAATCCCCATTGATTGATTGATTGTCAATGGTCAAAGAGCCCCGGAGAGGGCTCTTTTCTTTTGTCTATGTTGTGTTGCTCTCTATCAGATGGCGTTAGGTTATTTGCCAGCGAATCGGTGTTTGCCCTTGAGTTTCTAACCAGTGATTGAGGGTTGAGAAAGGCCGCGAGCCCCAAAAACCCTGATGGGCTGAGAGGGGGGATGGATGAGCGCTTTCTAAAATCAGGTGTTGGGGGGCGTGGATCATGGCTTTTTTGGCTCGGGCGGGATTGCCCCAGAGTAAAAATGCGCAGGGGGCCTCCCGTTCGGCCAGTTTTTTGAGCAGCAGATCTGTGAATCTTTCCCAGCCCTGTTTGCGATGCGAAAAGCTTGCACCGGCCCGCACGGTGAGGACGGTGTTGAGTAAAAGCACCCCCTGCTCAGCCCAGCTGTTTAAACAGCCCTCTGTTGGTGCTGGAAGATCTAAATCTGCGCTGAGTTCGCTGTAGATATTTTTGAGTGAGCGTGGCAGAGGAACACCCGCTGCAACTGAAAAGCTCAAACCGTGGGCCTGTCCCGCTCCGGGATAGGGATCTTGGCCCAAAATCACCACTTTTACCCGCTCAACAGGGGTGAGTCTCAGGGCTTGAAACAGCTCCGAGCGCGGTGGGTAGATCGTTTGCTGGGCATATTCGGATTCGACAAAGGCGGCAAGCTTTTTCCACCAGTCGCTCGCCTCTGCTTCAGCCAAAAGCATTTGCCAGTCGGGTGGCAAATCCTGCCAAAGGGGGCTGTTTCCAACACTCATTTTCTGTTAGGCCCGACTCAGAACCGTGTTTTTTTCTGCAAAGGCCTGAATCCACTCCTGCACGACTTCAATCCAAAGGGGGTGGGTATTTAAACAGGGAATCAACTGCAGGTCTTCACCGCCTGCGGCCAAAAAGCTCTCTTTGCCACGAATGGCAATTTCTTCGAGGGTTTCGAGGCAATCGGAGACAAAAGCCGGGCACATCACTTTGACCCGTTTGAATCCCTGTTTTGGCCAGGCTTCCAGTTCGATATCTGTGAAGGGTTCCAGCCAAGGGGTGCGGCCCAGACGGGATTGAAAGGTGACCCGGTATTTTTCTGGGGGAATGCCCATTTTTGCGACAAAAGCCTGGGTCGTCGCAAAAACCTGGGCCCGGTAACAGGTGGCATGGGCGGGGGAGGGCACGTTGCAGCAGTCGGCGACTTTCTGGCAATGGCTGCCCGTTGGGTCACTTTTAAGCAGGTGGCGCACGGGCAGACCGTGATAGCTGAAGACCAGCAGGTCATAGGGTTCTTCCAGCCAGGGGCGGGTATTTTCGACCAGGGCCTCGATATAGCGGGGGTGATTGTAAAAGGGTGGAAAGATCTCCACTTGCATCTTTGACTTGAGCTGTAACAAATCTGCATTGACTTTGTCCACCACCGTCTCGACGCTGGACATGGCGTAATGGGGATAAAGTGGTAGCAATAATAAACGCGTCACTCCCTGGGCTTGTAGCTTTTTCAGACCTGTCAAAATGCTGGGGTTGCCATAGCGCATGGCGAGTTCAACCGGAAAGGGATTTTGGGCTTTTAGGGCGGTGTGCAGGGCCTCACTCAGGTTGATCAGCGGAGAACCTTCAGGGGTCCAGATTTTGGCATAGGCCTCAGCTGACTTTTTCGGGCGGGTGTTGAGAATAATGCCTTTGACCAGCAAAGCCCGCAGTGGCCAGGGAATATCAATGACTTTGCCATCCATTAAAAATTCGTCGAGATAGCGCTTGACGTCGCTGACTTTGGATGAGTCGGGAGAGCCCAGATTGACCAATAAAACGCCGATTTGCTCAGATTGTGCTGCTGACATAGTAGATGATTCCTCCGCAGCAGGTATCTTAGCATTTGCATTGGCTTTATCAACAGGTTCTTGCTCGAAAAATGAGCGTTTGACACAGCGTCGTCTGAATCGGTTACACTGAAGTGATTCATTTCTTTTCCATGACATTTTTCCCATGATATTCTGACAAAGCTAGAGAAAATCCGCAATGATCCTAAATGCTGCAAATATCAATCTGGCCTGGGCCAGTCTCATTATCGAAGAATTGGTCCGTTCAGGTGTCAACTATGCCTGTATTTCTCCGGGCTCACGTTCGACACCTTTGACCTTGGCGGCAGCCCAACATCCTGCCATGATGACCCAGATCTGTTTGGATGAACGGGGAGCCGCCTTTCACGCTTTGGGGTATGCCCGTGCGACCCAGCGGCCTGCGGTCTTGATCTGCACCTCAGGCACGGCACCCGCCCATTATTTGCCTGCTGTGATTGAGGCCTCACAAGATCATGTGCCGCTCTTGATTCTCTCTGCTGATCGCCCGCCCGAACTTTTGCAAGCGGGTGCCAACCAGGCGATTCGCCAAATGGGGCTCTATGGAGATTATTTGCGTTGGGAAGCGGCTTTGCCCTGTCCTGATACGGCAATTGCCCCTGAGATGGTCCTGACCACTGTGGATCAAGCGGTGGCCCGCTGCTCTGGCGCCCAGGCAGGCCCTGTTCAACTCAACTGTGCTTTTCGCGAACCGCTGGCCCCAGGTGGTCCGGCCATGCCTCCCCATTATTTGGACTCGGTCAGTCATTGGCTGCAGGGGACGTCAGCCTATACCCGTTATGGGGTGGGGGTGCCCCAATTAAGCCCTGAGACCTTTGTTGAAATCAGTCAGATGCTCAACCCTTCCCGCCGGGGATTGTTGTTGGTGGGCCGCCTCGCTTCGGAGCATGAGCGGGAAGGGGTATTGGCTTTGGCCAATAGCTTGGGCTGGCCAGTTTTTGCCGACAGTCTGTCTTCTTTGGCCCAGGAGCCACGCCTGGAAAACAAAATCAGCCATTTTGATCCGCTCTTGTTACATCCAGAGTTTCAGGTCGTCTGCCAGCCTGACACCATTTTGCATTTGGGGGGTGATATGATCTCCTCCCGGGTTCAGCAGCATTTGGCCAGTTACCACACCGATCACTATTTGCGGGTGGCCGCTTATCCCGAACGCGAAGACTATCTCCACCATGTGACCGAACGCTATGTTTGCGATCTTACCGTGTTTTGCCGCGAGGTTCAGCCACTTTTGGCTCCGAGTATCAATCGGGTCTGGGTCAAAACCCTGTTTGCTCACTCAGAAAAGGCCAGCCTGACCTTGACTGAGATTTTGGATCAAAATTCGCACTTAAGTGAACCGGCGGTGATCCGTCAGATTTGTGAATTATTGCCTCAGGGGTCTGCGTTGTTTTTGGGCAATAGCATGCCGATTCGCGATTGGGACATGTTTGCTGGCAAATCCGCTGCCAAGGTGCGTTTGGCAGGCAATCGGGGTTGCAGTGGGATTGATGGCAATTTGGCTACGGCTTTGGGCCTGATGGCGGGATCGCATTGCCCGGTAACCCTTCTCTTGGGGGATTTGGCCCTGTTGCATGATTTAAATTCTTTGGCTTTGGTGCAATCGGCGACGTTTCCCTTGGTCTTGGTGGTGATCAACAATCAGGGCGGTGGTATTTTCTCATTTTTGCCTGTGGCCAGCGCTGTGCCTGATTTGTTTGAACCCTTTTGGGGCACGCCCCACAATTTGCGTTTTGAACAGGCTGCGGCGATGTTTGGATTGGCTTACGCTGCTCCAGGCGATCAGGAGGCCTTTAAAGCGGCCTATCAAGGGGCTTTTGCGACCCGAACCACCACCCTGATTGAAGTCAGCACGCAGCGCGAAGCCAATCACAGTCTGCATGAAGAGCTTCACCGGGCGATTGGTGAGCGGCTTCGCGGCGAATAGTTCATGTTTTGTTTAAACCTCGGTTATTTTTAGTTTTAATCAGGCAATATCTTCAAAGCACTGCCCGATATTGAAAAAATAATCGGTTTCGATAAAAATTAAATGTGTAGAGAAAATCAAGGAGAGTCCCCATGTTTCAATCCTTCAAATCTGTTGCCTCTGTTTCCCTTTTGGCTTTAACGGCTTTCAGCCTGGTGGCCTGTTCTGCCAATTTGCCCCTGTCTCCCCAGGGCGCGGCCCCCAATCGCGTCGGCAGCTTTGCGGCTCCGAATGCCGTAGGTACAACAAAAACCCTGACGTTCCGTACTCCTGCTGTGCGTGGCGTGGATCCCAATTTTAATCCCGCGCCCCGTGAGTTTAGCGTGGCCCTGCGCGCCCTGCCTCGGGGAGCTGCAGACAGTCATGTTCAAACCTATATGGTTCTGAGCAGTGCGGTTGAGGCCCTTGCCAATATGGCTGTCTCGACCCCCATGACCGATGGCTCTGACAATTTCGACAATGCCAAATTGATTGATGAATACACCAAACGCACCAATCTCAAAATCGAAGATTTAAGTGCCACCGAAGAACTCAAATTGGTGCATTACACCATTCGGGTTTTGCGCAATACCTATTCTCGTAGCACCTGGAGCAGCAAATTCAGCGTCAAATATGTCGATGTCAAAGTGTTTAATGCCCTGACCTATAAATTCCTGATCGACAATTTCGACGGCGAAAAATTCTATCTGACGCCCCAAAAGGTCGCCAATCATTTCAGCCAATTGGGCATGTTTTGCCAGGAATTTGATGACGCCAGCTATTTTATGTATGATGCGCTCAATACCCTGATTGAACTCTATCCCACTTCTTTGGATTTTATGAAACAGCAATTGCGTCCCAATGGCGAAAGCTGGCAGGTCTATGCCAGCCGTTTGCGTCAGCAACTGATTCAGATTTCCAATCTCAAAGCCCTGGGCTAAATTTCCCAGAACAGCTTTTGCCCCAACTTTAAAAGCAGAAACCGGAACACCCTCCGGTTTTTGCTCTTTTTTGACAAGTTTTTAGTTGTGGTCTCTATAAGTTAAGGAGAGATTAAATATAGGTAAATTAGAGGTTGTTGCTATGCAGGCTCAGTTGCAAGTTCAAGCGATTAAATCCCCCGTTTTACGGGCACCTTCTCAGGTTTTGCCTGCCCGTCAGCTTCAACCGGTCACGCCCTCAGCTCAATCTCAATCCCCTGCTGTTCTGGCACCCCAAGATAGCTTGGCTGCATCCGCCCCCAAAGGGGCCATTCCCGCCTTGGCACCGCTCTTTCAAAAGTCGGAACCTGCTTTGCCCCCGATAGAAGTGGTTCAACGCGACAATTACACCTATTCCCGCAATGCCTTTGGGGTGCAAATTACCCATGTCAAAATGGACACCGGTAATTATTATTACCTGCTCTCAGACCAAGGCCTGTGTGTGATGCTGCGCCAGAATGACGGAAAACGTGACACCTTTAATCTGACCGATATGAATTTTAATATTCCCTCACCGAGCAAGTTTCCCAATGTTTTTTTTCACATTGACGGGGAGAAGCCCAGTCAGATCCGCTTCACACCTGAGCACCATGTGCGAATTGATCTGCCCAACGGCGATTATGCCCTCTTTGACCGTGAAAATGGCCAAGTCCTGCGCGAAGGCCCCTTCCAGATCACCTTTTTTCCCGACGAAGCCGGGCAGAATTTTGATGTTAAATACACAGGCAGCGACAGTACCGTAAAGCGCTTAAAGTCCAAAGGCGACAACGTGCAGTGGTAAAC
>CAZRFI010000158.1:7677-10028 GCA_964598905.1 uncultured Candidatus Sericytochromatia bacterium
GGCAGGGCGTAGGCCTGTAAATCTTCTAAGCTGACATACTCCAAGGCCGACTCGTGGGTGGATTCCAACTTAACAGGTGGAGCCATCCCTGCCTCTAAGGCTTCGCGCCAACGCAGAGCACATAAACACCAACAATCCCCGGCTTTGAGGCCTGGAAATTGAAACATCGGTGCGGGTGTACTCAGATCGTTGCCCCGGCTTTTGGAGAAATTCAAAAATTCATCGTTGACCTGCACGCAGATTACGTGAGAACCGCGATCTTCTGGGCCCGTTTGGCAAAAGCCATCACGGTAAAAACCCGTCAAAGGACTCATGCAGCAGGGCTCTAAATTGGTGCCCAAGACATTGCGGATGATCATACTTATTTTCCCTTAAGGTTTGAGTCTGGCAGGGTCTTCCAGGGCCAAGGCGGTGAGAATGTACTTGGCTTCGCTCCAGGTCAGCGGTGTGGCGGAGACCCAGCGTTTGAGGCGCTCATCGTATTGTTCTCCCAATTGCAGCGAGCCTGTGGTTTGGGCATAAGCTGTATTGGTGGCTTGCAGGCGGCGGGCCTTTTCGGGCTGGCCCAGGCGAGCATAATAAATGGCCAACCAGGAGGTGGTCACGGGCCAGGGCTGGCCGTCGTAGTAGCGGTCGCCCGTATAGCGGCGAATGCCGCCTTGGGGCGAAGCCAGATCCACGCCAATTTTTTCAGCCATTTTGACCATGCGGGGGTCTTGGGCCTCGAAGACGCCAAAAGGCCAGACCAGCGCCAAATTGGCGGCTTCGGTTTTGTTGT
The DNA here is from genome assembly GCA_964598905.1 of uncultured Candidatus Sericytochromatia bacterium. Classification (GTDB taxonomy): domain Bacteria; phylum Cyanobacteriota; class Sericytochromatia; order UBA7694; family UBA7694. The sequence continues at coordinate 8,456 of CAZRFI010000158.1, forward strand.
CCTGTTTGAGTGTGTCGATATTGATACCACGCACATACATGCCCGCTTTTTCGCTCCAAAGATGCTCGTGAATGCCGCGTTTGAGGCGCTCGGCAGCTGCTTCGTAGCGCTGGGCATCTGCGGCGGCACCCGCCCGCCGGGCGGCTTCGGCCCCAGCTTTGAAGCCGGCATAAACGGCGGCGTTGCTGTAGGTCCAACTGTCAGCGGTGGACAATTCCCACAGATCGCGGGTGGGGCCCATCAGACCGGTGCGAAAATCCTGGTAACGCAGCAAAAACTCACAGGCTTTGCGAATGCCGGGCCACTGCTGTTGCAGCCAGGCCCAATCGCCCGTCTCTTTGGCATAGGTCACCATCATCCAAGGCACGGTTCCGACTTGGTCGTGTTCATTTTGACGATCGCCAAAATCGTACCAAGCCTGGCCATTGGTGCGGTAATTGATCGCCCAGCCACCATTGCTCTTTTGGCCGCGGGCCATAAATTCCAAAAACTTGCGGGTTTCGTCGGCATGGCCGGTCAGCAATTGGGTCAGGGCAATAAAGCTGCCGTCGCGGGGCCAAGAAAAACGATAGGGGGGACTGGTGCTGGTGGGGGCTGCAATATGCGCGCCGGTCGCTGCGGAGTTCTGTTGTAAGACAATCAGGGCGCGGCGGTAGACCGCTTGCTCCTCGGGGCTCAAGCCTGCGGGCATGCGCGATTGGCTGAGATAACTTTTCCAACTGCTGATATTTTCTTGGACCATGGCTTCCCAGGGCATTTGCCGGGCCTGTTGCAGCGCCTGTTGCGAGCTGGCCAAGCTATTGCCTGCGGCAATAAAGCTGCGCTCATTCAGACTTTGGCCGGGGCCCAGACGCACAGGAGCTGTGGCCAGGGTACCATTGACACCCAATCCAACATAGGCCGAAACCTTGGCATTTTTGTTGAGTTTACCGTCTTGGGCATCGTGGCGGGCATCGGTGGCCTGGGTCAGGTAATTTTGCACCCCCCCACATTGGTATTGGGCTGGGGGTTTGTCCAGGCCAATTGCAAAGTGGCTATTGCTGTCGTAATGGTGCAAGCTGCCGCTGGTGGGCACAAATTCGAGGTGGTCGCCCTGGGGCAGCAAATTGGCGGTCAGGTATTCGTAGAAAAAGACCGCGACATTGTCGAGCGGGGTGGCCGAGCGATTGGTCAGGGTTAAATTGCGCACGTGTACAGGGGATTTGCGCAGGGCCAGATCGCGGGTCTCGGCCTGGAGTTTTCCATCGGGGCTGACGAAACGGCTGACGACAATATCTGTGTCGGGTTCAACCCATTGCCGCTCGAGTTTAAATTGGTGCAGCCAGAAAAACTGACCGTTGTAAGACACACCGCTGTAAGCATCCCAGAGATGATCCTCTCCCAGATTGGGCCAATAGAGTTCGACCAAGGCACCCGACTTGGCTCCCCGGCCATCGGGACCAGAGACCACACTCAAAAAATCGCCATTGGAACTGGCTGCAAAATTGGGGGCATCGCCCACAATCGCAGAGATGGCTTCACGTTGGGCCGTTAACGTAGCTGGGTTTTGGGCGGCTGGTGGCGGGGCTGTGAC
>CAZRFI010000158.1:10128-11736 GCA_964598905.1 uncultured Candidatus Sericytochromatia bacterium
ACCCCCATTTCCAGCAATTGGTGCCCAAGTTTTTGCAGCGATTCAGATGGGGGCCAGGATTCAAATTCGGGTTCATACGAAATAGGGGGCAGGCTGTCGCTCATTGTTCTCTCGCTTTGCTTTTCTAGATGAAATCATCATAGCGTTTGCAAAAGGGGCAAATTTTCATAAATTTGAAAAGCCCAGATTTTTGTTTGGTTTTTGTTAGAATAGGGTTATGTCACATTTTCAGCCGGATTTTCAAATTTATTCACCTGCTTTTTCATCGGGTACGGCCATTCCCAAAGACTTTACCCGCGATGGGGCCAATGTCTCACCGCCTTTGGCCTGGAAGAATCTGCCCACCGACACCCAGTCTTTGGCGCTGATCTGCTCCGACCCGGATGCCTCCGGCGGTACCTGGATTCACTGGGTCTTGTTTAATTTGCCTGCGACTTGGCGTGAATTGCCCGAACGCTTTCCGCGTTTGCGCGAATTCAGCGGCAGCGTACAAGGCAGCAATAGCTACCGCACCCTGGGGTATGATGGCCCAGCGCCGCCCAAGGGCCGTGAACACCGTTATTTTTTTAAACTCTATGCCCTTTCGCGGGCCCTCAAGCTGGCACCAGGTATTCCCGCTGCCCAATTGGAACAGGCCATGCAATCGGTGCTTTTGGGCCAGGCCGAAACATTCGGCAGCTATCGCCGTTAAACGCAATCGCTATGTCAGACTCACAGCCAGAACAAGTGCCTGAAACAGCACGCTCGCAAACCCCTGCACCTGTTTCTGATCTGCAGCTTCTGCTGCGGGCGGCCTGGTTGCCTGCCCTGTCTTTGCTGGGCTGTTTTTTGCTTTTGATGCTGGGCAATACCCTGTTTATCTTCTGGGAATTATTGGGATCTTCTCGGCATCCTCTCAAGCAGGGAGTGCAATTGCTCGGGTCGAGTTTGCCTGCCATTTTTGTCGTTTCTGGCCCCCTGCTTTTGCTCTGGCCTGGGGTGTTTTTGCTCAAACAATGGGACAACACACATCGCTTCTCGGCCCGCCGTCTCTTGGCCCTGAGCCTAACCCTGGGGTTGTTTTTGAGTGCGTTGCTTTTATTTGTGCAAGAAAAGATTGTACCAGCGGCCAATCAGGCCACCGTCAAACAGCTGCAAGAGTTGATGATGGAAGGCCGCAAAGACGATATGATTTTTAAACCCCAACAGGATATTCGCCAGATGTCTGCCGCTGAGGCCTGGGGGCATTTGCACAGTTCTTCTCAGGCAGTTGCTCCCAGCCCACGAGACTGGCTCGACTTTTACAATAAATTCAGCTTGCCTTTTGCGGCTTTGGCCTTTGCCTTGTGGGGGCTTTTGAGCGCTCGTCTGTTGCAGCGCAATTGGCGGCTTTTCTGGCTAAAACTGCTCTCGATTGGCACACTTTTGCCAGTCTTGGCTTGGTATTTTGTCTATTCTTGGGCCCATGTCCTGGGCTCAGATGGGCGAATGGCGCCACTTTTGGCTGCAATGATTCCTGTTATAGGTGTGGGTGGGGCGGGTTTATTGGGCTTTGCCCTTTTGAGTCAACTCAGTCCGAATTCGCGTGATCTGAGCAAAACCTGACTCTGTGCCCCTTTGCGCAGATCT
>CAZRFI010000159.1:0-6277 GCA_964598905.1 uncultured Candidatus Sericytochromatia bacterium
CATTCTGATGACAGCTCACAGAGCTGTCGCTCTTTTCATCCCAATACCCATTCGGACACAATGTCCCCTGAAGAGGATGGGAATTCCCAGAGCGTCCTTTTAAACCGCATACCACCGCTTGCGATGCCAAAACTGGCCTCTGACAGCTTTGCTAAGTCAGAGGCCTTTTGCCATTTAAGTGGGTAAATAGAGTTGTTTGGCCACTTGCAGCGCACGCGAATCGGGCAACTCAAGATCACCCCAACGCAGATAGTCACCCGCTTCAATTGGCCGTTGCACTCTTGCAGCTTGAATCAACCCCATGGGCAGATGGTCGGGATATTCAGCCAAACGAATGGCCTCACCCCGCAAAACAAAACTGCCGATGGCGTTGTCGATCAGCTCTCCGGGGGCCAAATCACGTTTGGCAATCGCACGAATGCCGATGCGCGGTGCCACACTGTTATTCAGCAATGCCGGGCCACCTTGGGCCATTCTCCTCACAGTTCTGACCATTTCATACTGACAGAGATGATAGGGCCGATAAAGTGTGTACCAAGGGCCGGGGCCCATTTTCAAATAGGCCAAAGCAGCCTGATCTGCCGGGTCGTGACTGGCAGTGATAAAAACCCCCGGCGGCAAATTGGGTGCCAATAAATAATCCGACACCGTTCCCAATTGGGCAGTCTGGGCTTCTTCGGCCAATTCTGCCGCCCCCACTTGCAAATTCTGCGTGACCAATCCGCGCAAGCCGGGTTTGAGAATATCTGCATTCAGACCATTGGCCACCAGGGCCTGCTCAAATTGGACTTTGGTGCCATCGGTAAACGAGGTTGTTTGGCGCAGACGAATGCCCTGGCGTTCAGACCAGAATAGCATCTCTGCAGGTGTGGGCTGATGATTGAGAAAATGTTTAATATTGCCATAGACCCGTGGTTCAAATCCCATGGCAAGAATCTCTTCACGCAGCACCGCCAAACTGCCAGGCTGATCACCTTCCGCTTCGCTCAGCAAACCTTTGCCAGCAAAAAACGAGCCAACCGTCACATGCCACTCACAGTGCATTGTCACCACGGGTTTGCCCAAGCGCAGCGCAGCTTCGATCACAGTTGTGGCGTGGCAAATGTCCCCGCTACACTCCACGACCAGATCACAGGCCGCTAAAAAGTCATCAAGGGCCTGTGTCGCATAATAAAAGGGCTGCAAATGGGGGGCAATTTGCGCGGACGGACGCCGACTTAAAACCGCAGTGACAGGCAAGTCTGGGGCCGTTCTGAGCAAGAGCCGCACAAAGACAGAGGCCACAAAACCTGTGCCCACAACCCCCACACGGCAGGGAGGGGCAAACGGCGATTTGGGCAAAAAAGGCATGAAGCATCTCTCAATTGGGCTGTTTGCTCCATGATACACTAGAAAAGCACTTCAACCCTATTCAGGTTCACAAAACAGGTTCACAGCCATGGATTCTCGTCCCCCTCTTCAAGCTTGGGAGCTCTATGCCAAAGGAGTTGCCGCTTTGCAACGGAATCAACATACGCTCGCTTTGGATTTTTTGCAACAGGCCGAAGCCAAGCTCAATCAAAGCAAAACCCCTGATCCGCAACACCAATTGGCTCTGTACGAGATGCTGGGGGTGGTTTACGCCTATCTCAGTCATTATCCACAAGCCCGTCAATCCTTTGAAAAATGTCTGCAACTGTCGCCAGAACACGTTCCAGCCCTGTATTATCTCGGCGGTATCGCAAGAATATCGGGCGATTTAAACCAGGCCCAAATCTATTATGGCCGAGCCCTGATGCAGGCCCAGCATCAGGATTTACGCTTTGCCCATGCCAATACCTTGGATGAATTGGGCCAAAGAGCGGAGGCCCAAGCCGGGTACCTGCAGATTTTGGCCCAAAACCCCCGCTATGCCCCCGCCCATTTTTTTCTTTCGCAATTATTGGCACAGGCAGGACAAAACCAAACTGCTCAGGCCCATTTTCTTCAGGCCTGCCAATTGAATCCGATTTACCTGTCTTTTAGCCCCGATTTGGCTACGGTGCAACCCGCATTGGACAACCTTTTGGCCCAGGCTCAAACACCTGGCCCCGACAGTTTTAAACACTTTGAGAACCTACTGACACAGCTTTACCACCTGCCCTTTTATCCCTTAGAAGCCCACGCCAAACTCATTCACAATTGGGGAGAAAGTCTCAAATCGCCAGCGCCTGTGGCTAAGCGTCCAGACAGATCGGGCCAGAAATTGAAAATTGGCTATCTCTCGTATAAGTTTCGCAATTTCACCTCAGCCGCCACCCTCAAAGCCTTTCTTCGGCATCATGACCACCGTGCTTTTGAAATTCAGTTCTTTGCCGAAGTTGAATTCGAAGATTCCATCACCTCAGAGTTTCAAGCCATGGCCGATCGCTATACAAATATCTGGGGCCTGAGCAATCAGGCAGTGGCAGAACTGATTCGCGCCGCAGAGATAGATATTCTGGTCGATCTCTGCGGCCATGCGCCCCACTCGCGCCTGCCGGTTTTGGCTGAACGACCAGCCCCAATCCAAATCTCAACGCCACTGGCGTTTGCAAGTTCATCGGGCATTGCCGATTATTACCTCGTCGACGCGCCACTGCTGATGGGCGGGGGCGAGAAGATGTTCAATGAGACCCTGATTCCAATGCGCACGGCCCTGGTCTGGGAGCCCACCCAGATCCGCCCGGAAGCCCTTCCCAATCGCCAAGGACAACCACTGGTCTTTGGCTTTTGCAATCAGGCCCAGAAAATTTCCCACAGCTTGGCCCAGGCCTGGGCAGAGATCCTCAAGGCCTTGCCGGAAGCGCAATTGGCACTTAAATGCCCCGTCTTTAACGACCCCAGTCGCCGTTTCTCCCTGCAACAGATGCTTCAAGTCGCGGGTGTGCCACTGACACAAATACGCTGGGACGGCTATTCCGATTATGCCCAACACCTGCAGTTTTTCGAGCAGATTGATCTGCTCTTGGATGCCATGCCGTTTCAAGGTGGAGTCACGACCTGTGACGCCCTCTGGATGGGCGTGCCCGTGCTCTCAGTCTTGGTACCTGGCCGCGTGGGCAATGGCTTTTTACTGCAGGCTGGCCAAACGGATTGGCTCTGCGCCAGCCTGGATGATTATGTTGCCAAAGCGATTGCTGTGGCGCAAGATCTCAGTGCTTTGCGCGCCCTGCGCCCAAAGGTTCGCGAGGCGTTCGACAGCTCGCCGCTCTGCCAGGGAGCCGCTTTTACCCATGAATTGGAACAAATTTATACCGATCTCTGGGCCGGAAAATACCCCATCAAGCAAGGAGCTGCATGAGACCCATGCCCACACAAACCCAAATCCAGCAAGCCCTTGGCACAGTCCAATGTTGGGATGAAAAGGCCCAGATCAGTTACGAAACACAGGGGGTTCCTCCCGCCTGCCTCTTGCAAAACCCCCACGAATTGGCAGATTTTTGTGCCTGGATCGCCGCCCATGAGATTCGCTCATTTTTGGAAATTGGCATTTGGAGCGGCCATTTGACTTGTTTTTTAGATCAACTCTTTGATTTCGAGCGCTTGGCTGTCTGCGATGCCCGCATGGCAGAAACAGTGGGCGGGCACAGCATTGTTGTGCCTGCCAAAACTGAATGTTTTTGGGGCAGTTCCCATTCGATTGAATACATGGCCTGGCGCCAAGACCTGGGCCCTGTCGATTTGGTGCTGATTGATGCCGAACACACCTATGAAGCCGTCAAACAGGATTTTCTGATCAATCAGCGCTACCCCCAGCGCTATATCGCCTTTCATGATATCGCCGGGGAAAACCCCGCGACAGCCGGAAGCCGCAGAGTCTGGCAGGAACTGTCGGGCAAGAAAACCGAAATCATCTATCCTGTGGCCTACCCCCATCCGCGCATTCCGATGATGGGTTTTGGCATTTGGTCTCCCGATGTCTGAAGCACGCCGACAGCAATTGCTTGAATGGCTTTTGGCTCCCAGCCTGCCCCCAGAGGCCGACATTCCCAAGATCTGCCGCGAGGGCCGCAGTCTGAATCAACGCGCTTGGCTCTTGGGGGAGATCGTGGCCCTGGGCGATTTGCCAATCGAAAGCTGGGAGCCGGTCTCAATGCGCGAGCGCTATCTGGCAGGCGCCAACGCCCTGGAGCAGATGCCAACGGGGCTCCATTGCCGAGACCTGAGCTGCCCAGGGCCAGGCAGAGAGCTGCTTCTGCGTCTGTATACCCCAAGTGTGCCAAACACATTGCCCAGCCAAGAGCCCTTGCCCTGTATTTTGTATTTACATGGGGGCGGCATGGTGATTGGCAATCTCGACAGCCATGCAGGCCTCTGTGCCCGCCTGAGCCAGAGTAGTGGCATGGCTGTCTTGGCATTGGACTACCGTTTGGCTCCCGAACACCCTTTTCCGGCAGCCTTGGAAGACGCTCAAGCCGCTTGGTTTTGGCTGCGGGCCCACGCTCCCGAACTGGGCATTCACCCCGAGAAATTGGCTGTGGCAGGCGACAGCGCCGGTGGCAATCTGACGGCAGCCCTGATCCACTTGCTGCTCAGCCAAGCTGCGCCCGACCCTGCTTCAAGGCCAAAAGCCCAGGTCTTGCTCTACCCCTGGCTGGATATGGCCCAGGATTGGCCCTCCTTGCAGAGCATGGCCACAGGGCCTGTCTTAAGCCGTGCGGCAATAGACTGGTTTCGGCAGCAATACCAGGGAAAAGCCTGCACCACAGCGCTGACAGACCCACGCCTCTCTCCGCTTTTGGCACCCACCTGTGGCCAAGAGCCGCCCAGTTTTGTTTTGACCTGTGGCTTTGATCCCCTGCGAGATATGGGCCAAGCCTATGCCCAGAGCCGCCAAGCGGCGGGTGTGGATGTCGAAGCCGTGGAGTATCCAGGGCAGATTCATGCTTTTTTGCAGGCCCCGGCTGTCTTTCCCGATGCCCAACTTGCCTTGGCGCATATTTGCGCTTGGCTCAAGGCCAAACTTTAAACGCCTGCCAGCGGAAAACGCAAAACCCAATGGGTGCCATCGGGGCGCTCCACCAACCCACAGGAACCATCCAATTGCCGGGCCAAGCGGTCGACCAGATGCAAGCCCAAGCCCTGGCGAAACGCATGCGGCAAACCCTGCCCGTTGTCCAAAACATCCAGCTGCGCTTCCCCCCCATCTTCGCTCAGACGCAAAGTAATGCAGTCTCGTTCACCTGTCTGGGGAAAGGCGTATTTAAAGGCATTTGTAAGCAGTTCATTGGCAATCAGGCCGCAGGGCATGGCCTGATCCATACGCAAGACAAGCGGTTGAAGCGCTAATTCCAATTGCACAGGCACAGCCCCTGCATGTTGGGCATAGAGTTCACGGCTGAGGACCTGCAAATATTCGCCAAAATGCACAGTTGCCGTAAAGCCCTGATTATAGAGTTTTTCGTGTACCAATAACATGCTGTGCAGTCGACTGCGCACATCTTTGAGTGATTCTCCCACCTGCACAAACGGCGTACGGCGGATTTGCATATTGAGCAGACTGATCATGATTTGAAAATTATTTTTGACGCGGTGATGAATCTCCTGCAGCAGAATTTCACGCTCGTTAAAGGCCGATTGTAAGAGTTCGGCATTAACCCGGCGGCGGCTGATATCTTTCATACTGCCCAACATACGCACCACGGTTCCTGTTTCATCTTTGAGAAAGAGTCCTGTATCTTCCACCCAGACAAACGATCCGTCTTTGCGCTGCAGGCGGTACTCCATCGAAAAATGCCCCTCGGCCCGTGCCGCTTGATCCAATACAGCCAGGGTCGCTGCCCGCTCCGCCTCATGGATCATCGATTCCCAAACCTCAATATTCACCCCTTGATAGGCAGAGGTGTCAAAGCCTGTTATACGTTCAATCGCCCCAACCCACTCAATTTCGCCATTGGTCACATCCCAATCGTAGATCATTTGGCCCGTCTGTTCAGCCACAATCCGGTAGCGTTTTTCACTGTCTTGGATCTCCGACTCCAGCTGCCGTCGCCGTGAAATATCCCGCGAAATCACGACAAAGGCTTCGATTCCGGGCACATCCAATAAACTCTGCCCCAGAGATTCAAGTAAAACATAGCCCCCGTTTTTGTGAATGTGGCGAATTTCAAACATCACAGGCTCCCCAGGATGGGTCCGGCTCCATTCCATATTGGCAAAGACATGGGCCTGATCCTCTGGGTGGACAATCTCCAAAGCGCTTTTGCTCATGAGCTCAGTAGGGGTAAAGCCCGTAATCCGCTCAATCGCAGGGCTCAGATAGCGAGGCTGACCATCA
>CAZRFI010000159.1:6377-11668 GCA_964598905.1 uncultured Candidatus Sericytochromatia bacterium
GGGGAAGCGAGAATCAGCAATTGAGCGTTAAACATCTCCCCATTCTCCTTGTCCCTGCGCTGTGTTCATTCTTCCCAAATTTCGCCCAATTGAATCGACCAAGGCCTGTACTGCCGTCGAAATCGTACCCGCAGCCAGCAATTCAGTCAAATTGGCCTGAATATATTCCCCCAAGGCAAGATCCGCAAGTTGGTCCAAGAGCAAATCGTATTCACCATCAAAGCCCACGAGCAGGTTGTGATTGGGCCGGGCCCAAGGAGCTTCGGCCAGAAAGAGAGGCAGCGTGTCGCGGTGCAAAAGCACTACAGGCACCGTTCCCACAATCGCCGATTGAACCGTGCGCGCCGTGTGAAAAAAATAGCCCGAGCGGGGCTGGAGCTGAAAGCGAAAGCGATTGGCTACAGCGTAACATTGGCGAAAGGTATAACTCTGTTGATGCCCTTCAAAATAGAGGCGGTCTTGGGCCAAAAAATATTCCAATTGCTGCAAACGCTGCCAAGCGTGGGATTCTAAGCGAGAATAGCCCCAGGCCTCCGCTTTGCCCAAATAAAGCAGTCCCTGTTTTTTTTCTGCCCAGGACAACCGCATCCCCCGAAACAATTCGGGATCAGCCAAAGAGTAAAGGTAGCGTTCAAAGGAGGCCCGGTATTTGTTTTCAGAGGGCTGAAAATCCAGCAGGCTGTTAAAAAACACACTGTGGGGCACAAAGGTCTCGACAAAGCGCTCGTGTTTGCGGGCAGCATTGTTGTATTCATCGACATAAAAGGCCGCAGCTGAATAGATCGGCTCAGAGGTGAGCAGGGTTTTGTAGAGATAGGTTTTTTTGACTTTTTGCCAGGCCTTGAGAAAATCCAGATCAAAATGTTGATCGGCCCCGCAGACAATCAAGATCTCAGCATCTGAATAATTCAGCAATTCAGGGCGCAGACAGAAATCGTCTAAGCCAAAGATTAAACCGGGTTTGAGTCCGTGTTGGGCCAATTTTTCGAGCAAAAATTCACCATGGGAAGGCATGTACATGGCCATGTGCACATCGCGGTGGGGGCGTTTGAGATTTTGCTTTTGGAGCACGATATCGAATTGCAGCATGGCTCATTCTAGCCTGTTTTAAAGGGGGTTTACCATCCCCTCTTGATGCTACACTGCCAGACTTTGACGCATATCAAGCTTTTGGCCTGGACCAAACCAAACGGCTGCAGAGGTCGAAAGTCTACAATAGAATGAGAAAACAGACCTGCCCAAATGCTCAGGCAGGTCAGTACAATTCGAAAAAAACCACAATGCAGGCTTCTTGCTTGTGTTATCTTCCCCATCCCGGCAGTTGATTTACAACTGCCGGTTTTTTTGCTTAACGGCGAGGTGCAGGCGGTTGTTGGGCCTGTTCTAAACGGCGTTTGACTTCGGCCTTGATCTCGTCAATCCGGTGATGTACCGAGTCACCCGGACAGCTTTTGGTACTGAAATCGCGATGCCCATAAAATTCCTGAGTGGCAATTCCATATTCAGAGGTCAGCCAGGTCATCAGATCCAACAGAGCGGCATAAGACTCGGGAGTCAAGGGATCTTGGCCCGGATCATAATCCCCGATAATACAAATGCCAATATAATTGGTATTGGGCGTAGAATGTGCGCCGACAACGGTTTCTGGCCGCCCCTGATAGATCACCCCTTCGGGGCCAATCAAAAAGTGATAGCCAATATCCGACCATTTATTGTCGTTCATGTGGTAGTTCTGAATCCCACGGATAGTGGCATCTTTCAGATATTGTGCCGATGTGGGCTTCCAGGTATGGTGCAAAACAATCGCAGCAGGGGTGTGGGGGGTATATTCGCCTTTGGGGGGCCGGGCTTTCCAGGCTTCACGCGAAAGCACGGGGGGCTTGGCTACCAGAGCTTGTCGCCGACCCAAACGGTTCAGCCCCACATTGGGAGGGGTTTTGCCAAATTGAAAACTGATGCCCTCAAAGAGGGGCAAACGGGCCGCATCTGGGCTTTTAAACAGCACTTGATACTGAATAAAACGCATCTGTTGTGGCAGAATAATACTGCGCTCTTGAAACAGCGGCAACCAGCCTCCCCAATTGCGGCCATCGTTGCTGACACGGGCCTGGACTTCGAGCTGAGCTCCGGCGGGAATCTGGGCAGTCCAAGCGGGCATGACAGCGTTAAAGGCAAAAGGAGCGGGATAAGCGCGCGAGAGATAACGGCCCTGACGGGCCTCGGGCTTGAGTTGCAGAGGTCCTTGCGTGCGCAAATTTAAGTTTTCTTTTAAGAGACCCTGATCAAAATCACGGAAGCGGCTTTCCAGCCAGCGATCTCCAGCACCATCGACCTCGAAGAGGGATTGAAATTCAAAGGCCCTCGATGGGGCTTGTTGAGCCTGAAGTGCAGCAGTAGAGGGGGATTTAAGCGGAGACAATGGTTGACAAGCTGTGGTCAAAGCCAAAAGGAAACAGGCTCCCAGCCAAAGAGAACGCGCGGTCATGACTTACTCCCAGCTGTCGTTTTGGTCGCTCGAACCCTGTCGGCTGATTTCAGCCGATACATCTTCATTGGAATACTTGGAAGTCTGTTCAGGGGCACTTTCCACTTCAACAGTTGTTTTGCCACTGTTCACAGTGTTGCGGCTGGCTGCAGCAGTCGCAACCGGGGTACGGGCGACACTGTTGCTGCGCAAGGCGGAGGAACCCACGGTTCCAGGAGCGGTCAGAGTGGGGGCTTTGCTACAAGCGCTGGAAAAAGCCAAGAGACAAGCGGCCAGCAAAGTCAGAGAATAACGCATAAAAAGACTCCTCATTCATACACTTGATATATAAAAAGATTATCGGGCCTCAAGCGCCCAATCATTCTTAAAGTAAAATTAAGACAAGAACAAGGAATGATTAATTATTTGCCATTTAAGAGCAATTGCACCGTGCGAAAAACCACCTTTAAATGCTCATCGGGCTGAGGGGCTTCGGGTTTGGCCTGCAGGGCCTCCGCCATCTCAAAATGGCTCAGACTTTCCTCTTTTTTGCCCAGGCGAAAGGCGGTACGGGCCATGAGTAAACGCACCCGAATGCGATCCAAGGGGGAAAGCGTGTCCTGTTGCAGGGATTTTTCGTAGAAGCGCATGGCCTTGTGATGGTTGTCGAGTTCCAATTCATACAACTCCCCTGCTCCCCAGAAATGACCGGTTTGCTCATAACAAAATGCCAAGCGGGCAGGTAAGTTATGCTCACGAAAGATCTCTATGGCCTGCTCCATTTTGCCCATCTCAATCAACAATTGGCCCACTTTGGCCCAGTCCTCGCCTTTTTGAGAAAAGGCCAGGGCCTGGCGCAGATCACCCACCTGTTCCCAAGCAAAAGCGGCTTGTTTGGCATAGACATCAGCACCTTCCAGCAACTCCTGCCAATGGTAAATGCGCTCATACAAGCGCGCGGCAAAGGCATAGTTTTTCTTTTGCATGGCCCTGGCCGCCAGAACTTTAAACAGCGGCGTGCCCAAGGGGCTAAACAATAAAAGGCCCATGATCGCAGACAGCAGCAAAAGCAGTGGAAAAATAATCAAGATCGCGGAAGCGTTAATCAGTGTGGCTGCGTGTTGTTGCATGATTTAGCGCCGCAAAAACAACAACCGCGAGCCATCTTGTTTGAGCTCATAGTGTTTTTCAAAGGTCTGAGACAGACTCTTCAGCCATTCTGTCGGGCTCTCTTTTCCGAGCGTAATTTGGTATTCTGCCCGATTGGCACCGGATTGCAAAAGATCCACTTCCAATCCCAGTTTTTCCAACTCAGACTGAAAGAGCCTGCGCGCTTCGCCGTCTTCGTAGCCCTGCAAAACCAGGGTATAACTCTGAATGGCCTCAACACTCTGGCCCGAAGGCGGCGTCTCATCAGGCGCAGGGGCTTGGCGGCAGCCCAAAAGTAAAAAAACGCTCACCAGCAGTACCCGTCCTGCTTTGCTAAATCCCTGAACCATACCGCTCTCCTCTCCTAAAACCTGGATACTATTTCGCTCCTATTTCCCCACTTGAAAATAAGCAGAGCCCAGATCAAATTGCTGAACACTCAGCCCTATTTTATCCTGAAGGGACTCTTCGAGTAAATCTGCCAAATCGCCCAAATTGCCTGAATAGCGCACAAGATAAGAACCATCTGATTGAAGAGCGAGCGAACGCACATGTTCACTGGCAGCATCTTCAAAGAGCTGCTTTTGGCCCCCTTTGAGGCCTTTGAGCACCAAACGGTACTGATTTCCCTGGGCCACATTGGTTTTCCAATGGCGCAACAAATCGGCTTCCAACATTGGCATGACACCTGCCACCGCTTCTTCAATCACCACTTTGGCACTCACATCGAGACTGCCTTTGACGGCCAGCGCCTCGGGTTGGCCCTTGTTGTCGAGCCGCTGATAGGTTTTGACAATAAACGGAGCACCCGACGAACTCTCAAAGGCCTGGACCTGCACCGGACTTTGCACGTAGGTATAATCCCCGCTGCGGCCCACCACCTTCGGCTCAATTTCAATCCGGATATAAAAATCGGCACGGGCTTTGAGCGCCATGGCCTGGCTCAAACGGTCTTTGCGACCTGCCGTCTGGGCCAGAACCTGATCATCTTTTTGCAAGGACTGCATCACACCCGCATCAACAGCTTTAAACTGATGTTCAAGCAGGAAATGATTGATGCGATCAACCGACCATTGGGCATAGGTGCTGCGATCGGCCGGGTCTTTGTAATAGGCCATGATCGTGGGAAATTTGAGCTGTTCACTGAGTTGACGGGTCGAGACCAAGACCCCTGCTTTTTCGAGATCTGAGCGCAGCTCTTTGACCGCAACTTGGTAGAGCACCTTGTAATAGCGCCCCCCCTCTTCGGTGGTGCCTTTGCCCAAAATCTTGAGGCGTTTCAGGTATTTTTCGCGTCCAACCAATAATTGTTCGCGGATTTTGGCATAGGCCTGTTTTTCCTGCTCGGTCTGAATCAAGCCCCCCAGAACCGCTTCCAGGGCCTGAATTTCTGAATTGAGCAGGGCAGCATCTGCATTGCCGCCCATGCCAATCGCCTCAACCTCGCGCACGGCATAGTCCAGATTTTGGACATCGGCCCAGACTGGGGCAAGCGAAAAGAATCCCGGCAGACCAGCCAAACAGGCCATGGCCAGAGACAATATCATGCGTTTAGACATATTCTGGTTTGCCTATCGCTCTATTTCTTGATAATAAACAGGGCGCGGCCCCCGCGAATGACGGCCTCGTTGTTGACAAATTTGAGCCCTTGGGCTTCGGCATCATCAATCACAGCGTC
>CAZRFI010000160.1:0-11653 GCA_964598905.1 uncultured Candidatus Sericytochromatia bacterium
CCGTCTCAGCCAGCTAATTGAATGCTCAGGGGAACAGAAAAACGGGTCATTTTGCTTTGGTTATGCAAATCCCGAAGGGTCAGTTCCAGCCAAATCTGCCCCTGAGCACTGGCGGGCAAACCCAGCGTAAGTTCGAATTCAGCACTGCCATAGGAGCTGATGGGACCCTCTGAAATTCCTGCCATTTTCTGAACAAGCCCCTCTTGGCCCCAAATATTATCGTGAGCGCCCATCACAAGCTGGTCTTGGCTGAGGGAGAGATCGGCAGTGACGTGAATTTCTCCCTGTTTCACCCGCAATCCACTGATCTGCATTTTTAAGACGGGTTTCTCAGAAGCCCGAAAAAGTGGATTCGGACGCAGAGAGAAGACACCTGCCAATTTGGTTCCCCACTGAATCGAGGCTGGTTCAATGAGCAGATCAGGGGAGAGCCGTGTCTGACTGGTACAGGCCAAAAGAAACAAGCATGCAAGCACCAGAAAGCTGAATTTCATTCTTTTGCTCAGGTCATAGGGCATCATCTATTTTCTCCTTGGTGCGGTTTCTGAAAAGAGGCACAGGTTAGCTTAACAAGCCCAGATTGAGTTGAGATTGAGTTGAGATTAAATTAAATTAATTTGAACTTTATACAAACTTGATCTTTAATTGATAAATTGACAATCGTAAATCCATCATAACTTCAAGTACAGAAAGGATAATAAACTCAGACTGTCCATCAGAACGCATACGTCCAAGACACAAACAGAGCAGAAGAGGAGGCAAATGCCATGCCAAGTAAAATACGCAGTGCGCTTTGCCTGAGTTGCCTGTTGCTGCTGGGCTGTTCTGCCCTCAACCAACTCAATCGCCCGATCCAGAACAAGGCAAAGATCCTTGAAATGGATACCCAACAAGGCGGCAAAGGTGTTTTTGTCTTGCGCCTGCCCGCGCTAGGCCCCCAGCTCTCTACTCAGGTAGCCAAAACGGTGTCAGATTTTCAAAGTTTTAAACTCTATCTGGTCCTCAACGCTTCGGGTGTGCTGACCACAGCAGCGGGGCCTTTTACCGTCAACAAGCTCGGAATCAACGCCAGTGGCGACAGCCAAACCGTCATTTTTAGACAGGTTCAAGCGGGCAGCTTTTATGTTGCTGCAGCCGGTTACGATGGCCAAAATGGCAGTGGAGCGAATATTACCAATCTGGCTTCGGGTGCCACAATTGGCGGGGAATATTATTATGTCTCCAATGGCGGTGGCGAAAGCCCCACTTACCCTGGGCGGGTCAGCGTCAACAGCAGTTTTGATGTAACCGGAACCGATCCACTGACCCTGACTTTGAGCTTATTGGATGATTAGCGCTCCTCTCTCGTCCTATCTGAAGCTCGCCCTGATCGCAGGTACCTGTCTGCTGCAAATGGCCTGCGTGCACCCACTCTCTCAGACAGGCATCGTCAAAACCTCACACAGATCGGCTTCAATTTGGGTCAAAATAAAGACCCCTCCGACGTCTAAGCCCTTTCATACCCAAGCCTCGCTCAATGGCCAGCCCGCAAAAGAAAGCAGTCAGATCGCGTCCTTTCGGGTTTTTCTGATCGCCAGTGCCAACACACCCACCCCAGGGGCATTAAACATTGCCCATGGGCCATTTACGGTTGTGCGCAATTTAAGTGGCAACAGCCAGGTGATTACTTTTTCAAATATTACCACAGGGAATTTTTATGTCGGTGTGGCCGCTTTTGACCAAAACATGGTTTTTGACAGCACCAGCAATCTGACCAATTTGGGCTCAGATTATCAGTATGCCGAAGGGAGTTGTTATCTCTCCCATACGGGCGGAGTCAATGGCAATACCGGACGGGTTGAAGTGGGAATCGCCCCCACTTATAACGTCACGGGTACAGCCCAATTGGAAGTCGATCTCCATCTCAAAGATGCAGAAGCAGCCCAGATTGAGACAGAGATTACCGTTATTGATGGCGCCAACGGCCCCGATCGGGTTCTTCTCGGCAGCGCCGAGCAATTTGTGATTCTGGCAAAATCAGGGGTGACCAATGTCAGTCCGTCTCTGATCACCGGGGACCTTGGGGTGAGTCCGATCGCCCTGCCCGCAGTGACTGGTTTTGCTTATATTCTGGACAGCTCTGGCCAATTTGCAAATTCAACTCAGGTGAGCGGCAAACTCTATGGTGCAGACTTGACGGCCCCCACACCTGCGTATCTGAGTGTGGCAGTCAGTGATATGGAGGCCGCTTATACCAATGCCGCTGGCCGAATTTCACCAGACTTTACGAATCTCGGCAGTGGCAATATTGGTGGTTTGACCTTGATTCCCGGTCTGTACAAATGGACCAGCAGTGTGAGTATATCAGGGAATCTGACCTTGGCAGGTGGTCCCAACGATGTCTGGATTTTTCAGAGCACAGGTGGGATCAACCAAACAGCGTCAACCACGATCCATTTAAGCGGGGGTGCCCAGGCTAAAAATATTTTCTGGCAAACAACAGGCCCCGCCGCTTTGGGCACCAATGCACACTTTGAGGGTATTCTGCTCTCTCAATCAGGGATCACCCTGGCCACTGGTGCATCGGTGAATGGCCGACTGCTGGCCCAAACAGCGGTAACCCTGCAGCAAAATACGGTGACAGGCCCTTAAAAGCTGTCTTGTTGAAGAAAGGCCAGAGACAAGCTAAAATAACAGGTAATCATCAGCGTTAAAAAAGAAGGTTCCATGAACCCACTTCAGCCAACTCGGCTCTCCGCAGCCACTTCTGCCAGCCCCCCTAAAAAAACCGCCCCCAAAACAGCCGGATCTGCAACAAAAGGAGCATCGGGAAGCCCTCTCTCCCAAACAGGCCAAAACAGCGCCCTATTGTCTGGTCCACTGTCCGCCCTCACAGCCCAGGGCAGCTCGCGCCCAAGCCAATCATTGGGCCTCGACAGTCCCCCACATCCAGCTCAAAACTTCCCGCGCTGGAACTTTCAAGCAAAACAATTCCCCGGCTTTTATCCGGCGGGCAAAGACCGCAGCCCAGCTTATCACTTCGACAAAATCCTCAAGGATCTGCCTCAGATCTGGGAACGCCCCTGGAGTGGAGATCTGTCAGCCAGCAAAGGCAAAACCCCATCGCCAGAAACCTATGGTGAGCTATTCAAACGCATTGGCACAGAAACGGGCACCGATCCCTTTGCCTTGGCCACTTATTGCATCTTTGAAAGTTACCACTCGGGCCGCCAGACCTTTAATCCGCGCATGCAAGAAATTGGCGGAGGCATGCACGCGGCAGGCATTGCTGCCACCCAGGCCCAGGACTGGAAGGGCAAAAAAATCCCAGGAACCGATCAACGTTTTCCGGCCACAACCAAAGCCACTGCCAGCGTTTTACGCAATCACCCCGAATACAGCCTGCGCTGCCTGGCCGCCGAATTTAAACATACCTATGCAAATAAGGGCCAAGACCTGGCCAAGACCTTTCCGGGTGTGGCGTATCCGGCTTGGAAAAACCCAGCTGAGAGCAAAGGCAATTATGGCACCCAGGCCCAGTATGTCAGCCGCGCTTTTGCGCTCTATCAGGGCTTTCAGGCCGCAGATCAGCGCCCTTAATTAACAAGCTGACTCATCAACTAACAGATCTTTGACCGCATTCCAGATGTTGCCATCAGCCAACATGCGACTCGCCAATTCCAACTCGGGAGACAAATAGCGATCTTCTTGCAAAAACGGAATCTGCTCCCGGACAGCGGCCAACGCCGCTGCCGCCACGGGCGAAGGCCTGAGTGGCTGGCGCAATTCCAAGGCCTGACAGGCACAGAGCAATTCAATCGCCAAGACCTGCCGGGTGTGATTTAAGATGCTCAGGGCTTTATTGGCCGCAATCGTGCCCATGCTGACATGGTCTTCTTGGCTGGCCGAGGTCGGAATCGAGTCCACCGAAGCGGGATGGGCCAAGACCTTGTTTTCAGAAACCAATGCTGCTGCGGTGTACTGGGCAATCATCAGGCCCGAATTGAGGCCCTCGTGGGGCGTGAGAAAAGCCGGGAGACCCTGGTTCAAAAGCGGGTTGACCAAACGCTCGATGCGGCGCTCAGAAATATTTGCCAACTCAGCCAGGGCAATGCCTGCAAAGTCCATTGCCAGTGCAATCGGCTGTCCATGAAAATGGCCACAGCTGATAATCTCACCGCTTTCAGGCAGAATCAGAGGGTTATCGGTGACGGCATTGATCTCGCGCTCCAACACCTGTTTGATATGCCCCCAGGTATCGCGACTGGCTCCATGCACCTGGGGTGAACAGCGAAAAGAATAGGCATCTTGAACCCGGTCACAGCCCGCATGGGAATCGACAATTTGACTGGCTTGCATGGCTTGCCACAGGCGTTTGGCACTCAAAGCCTGACCTGGATGGGGTCGCAGGGCATGCAGGTCAGCCCGAAAAGCCTGGGAAGAACCCAGCGCAGCCTGAATACTCATGGCCGCAACCACATCAGCCAAATCCAACAATTGGCCCATGCCAAAAACCACCGCAGAAGCCAAAGCTGACATGGGCTGGGTGCCATTGATCAAGGCCAAGCCCTCTTTGGCTTCGAGCACCAAAGGCTGGATCCCTGCTTCAGCCAAAGCATGGGCAGCAGGCCAGCGTGAACCTTTATAATCCACAAACCCCTCTCCCAAGAGCGCCAAAACCAAATGGGAAAGGGGGGCCAAATCGCCACTGGCCCCAACAGAGCCCCGGCTGGGCACAACCGGATGAATCCCAGCGTTGAGACAGGCCAAGAGGGTTTCCACTACCACCGGGCGCACACCTGAATGGCCCTGAATCAAGGTATTGGCACGCAAAAGAATCATTGCCCGCACCCGCTCCTGGGGAAAGGGCTCTCCGACGCCACAGGCATGGCTGAGGATCAGATTGCGCTGCAGGGCCCGGATATCTTCAGGGGGAATCAAACGGTTTTTTAAATAGCCAAAACCGGTATTCACCCCATAGACGACCTCACCCGAAGCCATCGCCTGCTCCACCACGGCACGGGCCCGCAACAAAGCAGGCAGACAGGCCGGGTCTAGGGCCACTACTTCACGTTCCACGGCAACGGCCTCTACCTGCTCCAGGGTCAGGGAATGTCCATTGATGGTCAACATATCTATTCTGCCTCCAAAAGGGGAATCACGTTTGTTCTTTTAATCAGGTATCAAAGAGCATCATGCGTTTGCATTTAAGGAACGAGGGTTTGGCGATCCATAATCCGCAAACAGGCGACAAAATCCAGAGCCGCTTGCACAGAGATCGTTTTATCGCCGGGACTGGGCAAACCAGGGGTATCGGGCGCCGGACTCTGAAAAAAATAATAGGGATAACGGCCCCAGGCCGAAGATCTCAGACCGCCTGTGGGCGTGCGGTAAAGCGTGAGCCTTTCACCCGAAGACAACGTCACCCGCGCCAAAACAGGATCATCTGGACGCAGATCAGAGCTGGGGTGAGAGCCGAGCATCAGCGAAGAGCCACCTGCCAAGCGATAAATAGCCCGGTACTGCCACCAACCCTCTCTGCGCTCAGGCACGGGCAACCAAATGTGCTGTACGTCAAACAACTTAAATTGTTCGGGCTGGCCCCAGGCAATCCAAACCGGATAAGCCGTGTTTAAGAGCGGGAGATAATCGGGCTGCGGCAATTGGCGGGAGATAATCTCAGCTTGGGTTGGGGCTGTCTGCGCCCCGACAGCAAAAGCGCCATTGAAAAAAAGACCCAACCCCAACAACACTGCCAAGCGAATCTGAACCAAGGGGTTTAGCCAACCCAGATCTGGGTCTGGTACTTGGGTTCGTTGGATTTTTGCTCATCGACAGCCAACCAGCTATAACGCGCGGGGAACATACAGACTTCGAGAATCAAGCTGACAATATTGGCATATTCTTGAATTTGCACCAATTTGATGGCCTGGGTGCGGCGTTTTTGCAATTGAGCCAATTCGTTTAAAACTTCTTGCAGACGCTGCTTGAGTTGCGCTGTGCGCTGCTGGCGTTTGGCACCGCCAAAGAGACCTTCAAACAGGCCTTTTTTGGTTTCGGTCTGGGAAATTTCATTGCGCACGCGCTGCTCTTCGAGTTCCAATTCTTGGATCTGTTTTTCTACTTTTTGGCGCCAGCTGTTGATATTCGGGTATTTGGACTTTTGCAAATCCCCGCCAGCTTCATGAAAGAGTTTGTTTAAACCAAAGAGCATGGTACGGGCCAAGTGCAAAGCAGGCAAATGCTTGGGCTCAGATTCAAAGACATTGATCAAATTAAAAATCGCGGCTTCGGTATCACGAATGCTCAAATCCCGCAATGCCGCATTATACGACTGCTGAGGAGAGACCATCTGATTGCGGCGATCCCTGACGTAGCGTTTGTATTGCTGGGGTGTTAAATAATGCTCTAAGACCTTAACCAGCGAAATCCCGACGACACTCATCTCAATCTGCATCCTCTCCGGCCAGCTCACCCGTTACATAGGGTCGCAGGTCCAATTTTCCAGTGACATAGTTCTGATCGATCGGAATATCACTGTTACGCGAAAAAAACTGCACCAAAACCGGATGGGTGGAGTTTTGGATTTCCTCACAGGTCCCCGCTGCAATCACCTGACTTTTATAGAGCATAATAATATGATCGGCAATCTGAAAGGTACCAGGAATATCGTGGCTGATCACAATAAACGTCGATTTGGTGTGTTCTTTGGTGCGGATAATCAGCTTGTCAATCGCGTCAGACATGACCGGATCCAAGCCCGAATTGGGTTCGTCAAAGAGAATTATTTCTGGGTCAAGGGCCAAAGCACGGGCGAGACCGACACGCTTACGCATACCACCACTGAGCTCAGATGGCAGTTTATGCTGAATACCGGGCAAACCCACTTGGTTCAGCTTATCCTCGACGATTTTCATAATTTCCTTGTTTTTCAGTCGCGTATGGCGCCGCAGGGGAAAGGCGATGTTTTCAGCCACGTCCAGCGAATCAAACAGCGCACCATCCTGAAACAGCATACCGAACTTTTTCCGAACTTCAAAGAGCTCAGATTTTTTCAATTGGGTAATATCCCTGCCATCGACCAAAATAGAGCCGCTGTCGGGTTTCAGTAGCCCCACCAGGAGTTTCAAAAAGACACTTTTGCCGGTGCCGCTCGGACCAACAATCACAGTGGTTTTGCCCTTTTCAATCCGGCAGGAGACATCATTGAGCACCACTTGTTTGCCAAACGCCTTGTAGACGTTTTTAAAATCAACTGCGTATTCAACCATAAATTGCCGCCGTCAGAAAAAAGTTAAAAATCACGATAAAACTGGCAATCGTGACCACAGAGAGGTTGATGGCACGGCTGACGCCTTTGGGACCCGGCTGGGAGTAAAAGCCAAAAAAGCAGGACAGAACACAGCCCACAATCGCAAAAAGTCCCCCTTTGAGCATGCCATTAAAGACATCTTGCAAAAGCACATAATTGCGCACATCATTCAAAAATTGCCCTGAATTCAGGTGCAATTGATAGACCGCGACAAAATAACCTGCTGCCACAGAGAAAAACGCCCCAAAGAGCACCAGCAGCGGAGCCGCAAAGATAAAGGCAATCAGACGCGGCACAATCAAGAATTGAAAGGGGTCCACCGACATCACTTCGAGGGCATCAATTTGCTCTTTGACGCGCATGGTGGCAATCGTGGCAGAGATATCTGTCCCTGGTTTGGCCGCCATCATGGCGCCCGTTAGAATCGGGGCCAATTCGCGCACACAGCTCAAACCGACATAGGCCCCCAAAAATTGCTGGCCGCCAAAGCTTTTAAAAATATGGTAGCCGACCAGGGCAATATTGGTGCCCACAAAAACACAGACGGCAATTAAAACGGGCAGGGTTTCGACCCCAATTTTATACATGTGCAGCAGCACCAATTGGGGATCGGGCCAAGCCGAAAAGAGGGATCTGAACATGCGGCCCGCAAAAAAGCCCACTTCACCGAGCCCCACCAGCACTTTCTCAACTTGTTTCATTGGGAGTTATAAACCTGCACCGAAATTAACCCGAAGTATAGCAGAAATGTCGAGAATACGTCTATCTCAGATGTCTGGCCATTTTAAGCCTGAGAAACAGGTTTGTGCTGGGCAAGCCGGGCTTCGAGATCGCGTGCCACCAAAACGCGCAAATGACTGGGTTCAGACGCTTCAAAAGCCTGAATATAGTCAGAAATATCCAACCATTCAAAATTCATACGCAGGGTTTGAAAGAGCCGAAAACCCTTCTGGCCGGGCTGATTGACATGGTGCAGACCGCCGCTGTAGGCCAAAAGCATTTTGCCACAGCCCAGGCGCAGCAAAATATCGGCAATTCCACCACGCACACTCATGGCTTTGCCTTCAGAATCAAGGCCATTGGGGCGCATCATTCGACCTTCGGGTGCCAAAGCGACCAAAACATCGGGGCCGACCCCATCCAAAAACAGCTGCCAGGATTCATCCCGTTTGCGAGAGATCGCTATCGTATTGGGCGAAAAAAACTGAAAAAATTTGCCGACAATCGGTCGTTTCATGGTTTTATCTGCACCTGGGATGCGGGCCTTTGCTGCCGCATCCCAAAGAAAAGCCAGCGGGAAAGCCCCAAAGAACAGTGGCTCCATCAAACTGGTGTGATTCAAAAAAGCAAAGACCCGGATCTCTTGCCAAAGTGCGGAATCGGGAGGCGTGATCCAGCGGGTTTCAAAGCGAAAAAACAGGCGACTAAAGCCCCACAAAAACACCGCCAACAATCGGCTGATCAAGACCCGCAAAGCCATAAATAACACCTTGGTTTTTTATTCTGCCTGATTCAGCAGAAATAGATAGACAGAAACACACTAATTTAAACACAGGCTTCGCCTTTTTTCCGTGGCCCTGCAGGCAAGAATTGATTAAATTTATGTTATAATCAAATTAATATTTTTAACAAACACCCAGATTCTGCGGAGGCAAAGAAAAGCACCGATGTTGTCATTCAAACAGCTCTTGCCTGCCGCACTCCTGTCTTCCTTGCTCTTGCTTTTAGCGGCCTGTCAAAGTCTGCCCCAGCAGAAACTCAGATCTGCGCTACCGGCCCAAGCTCTGCAGGGTTTCGCTCAGAGTTCAAATGCAAAAAATTTCCCCAATGTGCCTGTACCACCTCAAAATCCCCTGACCCAAGCCAAAGTCGAATTGGGCTTTCGGCTCTTTTTTGAGACCCGCCTCTCTGCCAATAACCAAATGAGCTGCGCCACCTGCCATCAGCCCCAGCGCGGCTTTTCAAATGGCGAACCCAATGCTGCCGGGGTCACCGGCCAGCGCGGTCACCGCAACGTGCCCACAATTTACACCACCGCCTGGTACAAAACGCAATTTTGGGATGGCCGAGCAGCCAGCCTCGAAGAGCAGGCCCTGGGCCCGATCGAAAACCCAATTGAAATGAACGAAAAATTGGAAAACGTGGTGCGAAAACTGGGTGAAGTGCCTTATTATCGCAGCAAATTTCAACAGACCTTTGGCACGGCGATTACGCCCCAAGGCATCGCTCAGGCCCTGGCCAGCTTTGAAAGGGCTTTGAGCCAAAAGCCCACACCTTATGACCGCTTTATTGACGGCGACATGACCGCTTTGAACCCCTCTCAAGAGCGGGGCATGATCATCTTTGGCCGCCAGGCCCATTGTGCAACCTGCCACAAAGGTCTGCAGAGTACCGACAATAAATTTCACAATCTGGGCGTCGGCATGAATCAACCAAAACCCGACCTGGGCCGCTTTGAAGTGACACGTCAAGCCGAAGACACGGGCGCATTTCGCACGCCTTCACTGCGCAATATCGCATTGACAGGGCCCTATATGCACGATGGTTCTCTGCGCAGTCTCGAAGCCGTGATTGAGTTTTATGCCCAGGGGGGTATTCCCAATCCCTATCTCTCCAACGAAATGAACCCTCTCAACCTCAGCAGCGAAGACAAAGCAGATCTGTTGGCCTTCCTCAAATCGCTGACTGCTGGTGATAATTTAAAAGAAATCGCCAGCTTACCGGGAGTCCAACTTCCCGGAGAAAGACTTTCGCCAACGCTATTGAGTCTGCGCTGATCTGTTTATCAGCAATCGTGATCTGCCAGCCGTACCGGCTTTTTTGACCCTTTTTTTGCTGCGCTTTTTTGCTATTTTGCAGATTTATGCATTGATCCTGAGACGAAACAGGTATAATAAAAAAAACGTCGCACCTTCTCCTATTTCGCAATTTTAAAAGCAAAGCGTTCTTTTGACACATCCAACTGCCAGAAATTCTGGCAGAATAGTTAAAACTAAATCATGAATAATAGAGGTGTACTTTGAAAGTCAGGTTTTGGGGTGTTAGGGGCTCCATCCCCACCCCTTGGAAAGAAGCCATGGATGTAGGTGGAAATACCTCCTGCGTACAGGTAATTCCCTCCACTGATACACTGATTATTCTCGATGCGGGTACAGGAATCCGGCTCTTGGGCAATGAAATGGTGCGCAATAAACGGGCTCAAAATCTGACCGGGCACGTCTTTCTTTCACATACCCATTGGGACCATATCCAGGGTTTCCCTTTTTTCTCACCCGCTTTCATTGCCAATAATCACTTCAAGGTCTATGGTGCCAGCAAAGCCGAAGAGCGGCTCGAAGACGTGCTCAAAGGCCAAATGAACTACCAATACTTTCCGGTTCAACTGGATCAAATGGGGGCTCGGATTGACTTTATCGAGCTCCAAGAAGAGACGATTGAACTCGAACCAGGCCTGATGATCAGTTCCTGCGCCTTTAACCATCCAGGCGGTGTTTATGGCTTTCGCATCGAACATGAGGGCCACAGTGTCGTCTATGCCACCGATATGGAGTACACCCTCGAAAGCCTCGACCCCCGTCTGGTTGAATTTGCCAAAGGCTGTGATATCTTTATTTACGATTCGCAGTACACACCCGACGAACTGCAGAATAAAACGGGCTGGGGACACAGCACCCACACGGCAGCGGCCCAGATTGCAGCTCTGGCAGGCGTTAAACGCCTGATGCTTTATCACCACGACCCGCTGCATTCAGATCAGATGCTGATCCAGATGGAAAGTGAAGCCCAAGCCATTTTCCCTGAGTCTTATTTGGCCCGCGAGTCGCTTGAAATTGATCTCAGTACCCTGTGAGCTGTACCCAAATCATTTGGATAAAAGCATGATATGGCTTGATTCATGTGCCAGATTTGGGTATGATGACTTTGATTGTGAAGGAGTTTGAATAAACATGAAAAAACCACTGCACCTCTTCTCGCTCTCCCTGACCCTGGCACTGGCCTTGTCTTGGAGTGTCGCACCCGCCTCCTTTGCCCAACGCACAGTAAAAGGAGCCCTGACTGGCTCGAATCTCAATAATGCCGATCTTCAAAACGAATCATCCTCAGAAGAAGAATCCGCCCCCAAAGAATCGCCCGAACAAGAGGCCGAGCGCAAAAAGATCGAAGCCAGATATCCGCTCTCGATCACCGGCCAAACAAAAAACAACCAAGTCGCCCACAATGCCTTTCTGACAGGCGTCCAGAATTATTACCTGGCAACCCATATCTTTAAGGCTGTCAATAAAATCAAAAGCACTTACGCCAAAGAGACCTTCATCCTCAAAGTGGAGCAACAGGGCCTGATCAAATCACGGATACTGCCCC
>CAZRFI010000161.1:0-5343 GCA_964598905.1 uncultured Candidatus Sericytochromatia bacterium
CTCAAAGACGCAGGCTTCCACTATGCCACCAAAGCCGGTGTTTCGATTGCGATTTGTGACTTGGTTGTCAACAAACGCAAACCCGAAATTCTCAAAGCGGCTGAAGACATTATCACCGAGGCCGAACGCCTGTTCCACCGCGGTCAGATCACCGAAACCGAGCGCTATACCCGCGTTATCAATACCTGGCATGAAGCTTCTGAATCGTTGACCAAGCTGATCGACAAAAACGATCCCGAGAACAAGCTCAACTCTGTGTACATGATGGCCTTCTCCGGCGCCCGTGGTAATATCTCACAGGTTCGTCAGTTGATCGGGATGCGCGGTCTGATGTCTGATCCTTCGGGTCGGATTATCGATATGGCGATCAAGTCCAACTTCAAAGAGGGCTTGAACGTAACCGAGTATGTGCTCTCCTCTTACGGGGCCCGTAAAGGGATTGTAGATACCGCGTTGCGCACCGCTGACTCAGGCTATCTCACCCGCCGTCTGGCTGACGTGGCCCAAGACGTGATCATCCTCGACGAAGATTGCGGCACGATGAATTTTTTCCGCCTCTGCGATGTCAAAGAGGGTGAAAATCTTCACCTGAAGTTGATTGACCGCTTGGTAGGCCGTACCTCTGCCCGTGACATTGTCAGCGACGCTGGCAAAGTGATCGTCCACCGCAATGATGTCATTTCACCCGACAAACTCGACGATATCAACGACTGGATCGTGGCCCGTCCCGAAGCCCAGCAGTTTATCGACGTGCGTTCGCCCATGGGCTGTGAAAGCCACTTTGGTGTCTGTCGCCTCTGTTATGGTTGGTCCCTGACCAATCAGCGCGTGGTCGATCGCGGTGAGCCAATCGGCATTATTGCCGCTCAGTCAATTGGGGAGCCCGGTACCCAGCTGACCATGCGTACCTTCCATACCGGGGGGGTATTTGAAGGGGCTTCCGCTGAGAAGATCTATCCCGGCAAAGGCATCAAAGGCAAAATCGCTTACAATGCCGCTGAGATGATCACCCAGGACATCCGTACCCAAGCAGGGGACAATCTCAAGGTCTTGGAAAAAGAGTTTGAAATCACCCTGGTTCAAGGTGGCCGCAAGAAAGACAAAAAAATCTTGATTATGCCTGGCTTTGCCATTCGTGCCAAAGACGGGGATGAAGTGGATGAGTCTTCTGTCTTGGCAATTGCTGTCCGCGAGTCTGGCAAGTTTGGTCGTTCGTCGATTGAGCGCAAACAGAAAGAAGTTGTAGGTGGTGTCAGCGGTAAAATCGTCTATGACGGCATTCTCTATGAACAACGCCGCAACCGTGCCAAACAACAGGACGAAACCATTGTCACCAGCAAAGAGGGTCTGGTCTGGATTTACAGCGGCGACGTGTATTCCATGCCTCCCAAATGCGAAGTCCGTGTCAAAGATGGCGATGTGCTCAAATTTGGTGATACCATCGCCAGTATTGGTACCTCGACTGAATACGGTGGCCGCGTTTCGCTGATTGAAAACGAAGATGGGACCAAAAACCTCTCGATTATCACTGCGGAATTGCAGCTCGAAGGCGCACTCGTGGACAAAACCCGTCCCGAAACCACCTTGAACTTCCTCGATGAAGATCTCTCGGTGCGCAATTTTGAACTCTTTGTCGAAAACGGCACCCGTCTGGAAAACAACCAGGTGATTGCCAAGGCCTTTGAAAGTCGCTACAAAATTGAGCGCAACGGCATCGTGCATTATGTGCACGAAGTCAATGAAAAAGAGCCGATTGCCAAAGAAGTCGAAGTCTTGCTGCTCTTTGAAGAAAGCTACAGTCTCAAAGACAAAACGCTCTTCTTGGAAGAGAGTGCCACCGTGGCTGCCGGTACCGAGCTGATGGAAGGCGAAAAGGTTGAAGAAGCCGGTTTTGTCTATTACGAGCCCGATACCTCACAAGAATTGCTCTTCTATCCGGGAGCTGTGGCCTATCGCTTTACCGATGGCTCAGAAATCCTGGTCGAAGAAAATGCCAGCATTCGCAACGGCAAGCTCTTGGGCAAACGCCTCGATCCTGATAGCGGTGAAATGGCCGAAGTTCACAGCGAAATTGATGGTTTCATTCAGATGATTCCTGTCGATGAAGCTGAAACGTTGATAGTGATTCGCCCCTTTAAGAAGTACAAAATCAAACCCGGTGAAAACTTCTTCCAGGTGCGCACGGAGTCCGACAATATCGGCCTCGACACTGTCACCCGTCTGCTGCATCGCCAAGGCGACCGCGTTAAAGCGGGTTCTCCCCTGAGCCGAATTGAATTGCAATTCAAATTGCTGGGTTCGTTGGTCACCCTCGGGGG
Source organism: uncultured Candidatus Sericytochromatia bacterium (assembly GCA_964598905.1). Lineage (GTDB taxonomy): Bacteria > Cyanobacteriota > Sericytochromatia > UBA7694 > UBA7694. The sequence continues at coordinate 2,319 of CAZRFI010000161.1, forward strand.
CCGTGTCAACCTGCTGCCCAATCCAGAGCAAGAAGACACTTACTTCTTGAACCTGTCTTCGACCGAAGCGCTTTCTGGTCAGAAAGGCACCTTGCGTGGTACCTTTTCACCTGAGTACCAAGAGATCGACATCTATATCGATCCCCTGGTCAAAGACGGCGAAATGGTCAAAGCCCGTCACAAAGTGGCTTCAACCGAATACCGTGTTAAATCTGACGGCACCATTCATGTCTATGAAGATTCCAATACCGGCGTCTTCCGCATGATGTTGCTGACCAACGAACACGAGAAGGTCTATGCCGGTGTAAACAAACCCAATGTCAAAGAGGGCGACAAACTCTTTGAAGGTGATTTGATCGCAGAGGGTCTGCCGTCACTTGAAACGGGTGTTGTCACCAAAGTGGACAAAAACGGGGTTGTGGTTCGCCGCGCCCGTCCTTATCTGGTCAGCCAGGGCTCCCACTTGGTGGTCACCGATCAGAGCATGGTCCGCCAGGGCGAAGTGATTGCAATTCTGACCTACGAGCAGATGAAGACCGGGGATATTATCCAGGGTCTGCCGCGCGTAGAGGAATTGCTCGAAACCCGCAAGCCCAAAGAAACCGCCATTCTCTCCGAGTTTGAAGGGGAAGTCCTCGACGTCCTGCGTGACGACGACAAAACCACGATCAAAATCCGGGGCGTTAAAATGGGCCTCGAACATGAGCAAGAGTACGCCATCGAAGTGCCTTACACGGCCTCTGCAATTGTTGTCAACGGCCAGAAGATCACCCGTGGCTTGCGCCTCACCAGTGGTTCGGTCAATCCGCACGAATTGCTCAAAATCCAAGATGTGGCCGCTGCCCAGCGCTACCTCGTGGATGGCGTTCAAATGGTTTACCGCTCACAGGGCGTAAAAATCAACGACCGTCACATTGAAGTGATTGTGCGTCAGATGACCCGCAAATGCCGGATTGAAAATCCCGGTGAGACCACCTTCCTGCCAGGCGAAATCGTCAGCGAAACCCGCATCCAGCAGGAGAAAAAACGTGTGGCAGAAATTGGTTTAGAGACCGAATCCTTTGAGTACACCCCGATTCTTTTGGGGATTACCAAAGCTTCACTCAATACCGAGAGCTTTATCTCTGCGGCGTCTTTCCAGGAAACCACCCGTGTTCTGACCGAAGCCGCTGTCGAAGGCAAACGCGACTGGCTGCGCGGTCTCAAGGAGAACGTGATTATCGGTCGCCTGATTCCGGCTGGTACCGGTATGCGCTCCAAAGCGATGCGCGACGAATTGCTCAAAAAACAGCGATTCGTGGCCGAAAATACAGCAGCAGCAGACGCTGCCGCAGCTTTGGTCTACGCTGAGGCTGCTGAAGCCAAAGCCGCTGCCAAACGGGATGCCTAAGATGGGCCACGCCCCTCTCCGGCGGCTCTTCGGAGTCGCCGGGGTGTATCTGAGCCTGCAGGCCGCCGCTTTGGCGGTGGCCTTTGCAGCATTGGCTGAGACCCCCCCCCACAGAGCCCCCAATCCGGCTCTGTGGGGCTATTCGGGTTTGTTTAATGTACCGACTGCAGAAATTATGGCCGACGGTTCTTATGTCGCCTCACTGCGTTATTTTCCCCTCAATTCGGGTCTGTCACTTTCTGCCACAGTCAGTCTCTTCGAAAATCTCGAAGCAGGGTTGGTCTTTGGAGCCCCCCCAGCCAATGGCTTTGCCTCGATGGCGGGCAGTTTAAAATACCGCCTGATTGATCAGGCCAAAGGCCTGCCGGTTTCATTGGCCATGGGGGCTACTCTCTTGGGAGCAGACCCCGCTGGCAGCTATTTGCCCGGCAATAGCCTTTTCTTGACGCTTTCCCATTCCCTGTTTCTGCCCTACGAAAAAAAGACCTACCATGTGGCCAATTTCCATGCAGGTTTTATGGGCGGCCTGACTGGGGCTCGGCTGGTAGGTGGCTTAGAAATTCCCGTGTTGGACTATGGCCGGATCAAAATGGAGTATATGGGCTCTTTCAATGATCTCAGCTCCCCGGCTTTTAATCTGGGGCTGAATTTTACCCCCCTGCCTTTTTTACATGTCGATATGGCTCTGATGCAGGTGCCCGGGCGCACCTTCTGGGATCGCGACTTTATCCTGGGGGTGGGTTACAGCGGTAATTTTGGCTTTAAAGCACCCGAACCAGCCCCATCAGCCTCTCCCAGCCCTGTTGCAACGCCAGTTCCAACCCCGACACCTGTTCCAGCTTCGAGTGCCACTCCACCTTCACGGGTCGAGATTCAGGCCCCAGGGGCAACCCGTGGCAGTTTCCGCCTGCGCGTGCTCGACAAACACACCCAAACCGCATTGAGTGGTGCCGAAGTTCGCCTATCCAGTCCCGATTTGGTCTTGCGGGTCAGTGCGTTGACGGATTTGATTGGCGAAGCTGCTTATCTCAAAGTGCCAACGGGGGCCTATGAGGCCGAAGTGGCCAAAGAGGGCTGGTATTCTGAATCGCGTTTTATTTCGATTCAGGAGAACCGCGAGACCTTTATCGAAATCACACTTGCCAAGCGCATGGGGCGCATTTCGGGCCGGGTGGTCTTTCCCAATGGCAACCCTGTCAGCGATCAGGGCGCTCAGCTTGAATTGACAGACAGCCGGGGCAATTTGGTCACTCAGGTCATGGCTGAAGCCAATGGCACCTATCTTTTTACCGAGATTGTGCCGGGCAATTACACCCTGACCTTGCTCTATCAAGGCAAAATTGTCACGCGCAAAAGTGTCGAGGTCTTGCCTGCCAATACCCTGGCTCAGGAATTTACGGTGGAGCCCCCCCAGGCCAGCCCCGCACCAGCCGAAGCCACACCGACCCCGGCTGCGCAACCGACACCGGCAACAGGTCCCACCCCGATTGCCACAGCCGTACCGCCCAACAATGCCCAGGTTTCGGCCCTGATCGAAGGCCAGGTCAAAGATGACAAAGGCCAGATTTTGACAGGGGTCCGACTCAAACTCGAAAACGATGACCTGATGGTGATCACCTTAAGTGGTGCCGAAGG
>CAZRFI010000161.1:5443-11632 GCA_964598905.1 uncultured Candidatus Sericytochromatia bacterium
ACCCGCTCCTGTCTGCGCGGGATTTTAACTGAGCCCGAACGGGGCCAGATCATCTTTGTTGATACCCCAGGTATTCACAAACCCAAACATTTAATGGCCCGCAATATGATTGATCAGGCCCTGCATGTCTTGGATGAGGTCGATTTTCACCTCTTTCTCGTCGATGCCACCGAAGCCCCCGGCCCCGGTGACAAGTTTATTGCCGATCTCTTGGCTCAGAAAGCCCCCAAAACTTTTTTATTGCTCAACAAGGTCGATAAATTGCCCAAGGCCCAACGGGAGCAATTTCTCAAAGCCTATACCGACCTCGGACATTTTAAACGGGTCTTTCAGATTTCCGCCAAACACTCCGATGGCCTCCCCGAGGTCTTGAGCGCGCTCTACAAAGAATTACCCACAGGCGTCCCCCTTTATCCCAATGACGAATACACCGATCAGAGTGAGCGGGTGATGGTGGCAGAATTGGTGCGCGAACAGGTCTTTCGCCAGACGGGCGACGAAATACCCCATGCCGCTTCGGTCTATGTTGAGCAATTTAAACACCGCACAGCGGATCTGATCTATATCTCTGCCGTGATTGTGGTCGAAAGAGACTCGCAAAAGCGCATGGTGATTGGCAAACAAGGCCAAAAATTAAAAGAAATTGGCGAAGCTGCCCGCATGACCATTTCTGCGTTTTTAGGAACCCAAATTTTTCTCGAACTCTTCGTCAAAGTCATGCCCCATTGGCGCAATGAGCGCCGACGGCTGCTTGAGTTGGGCTATTCTGTCGAAAAAGAAAAGGCCTAAGTTCAAGATAAGCTTCCATTTTGGTCTGGCTCACATGCTATAATTGCCTCAAATGAAACAGCTTAAACTTTTTCTCACCACTGCTGTCTGCGCCTCGGTCTGCGCGCTGGGTTTAATCGCCCAAGCCGCTGACGAGTTTGTGACTGTGACCTTTCGACCCGAGGTCAAAAAGCCCTTTATTGAGGCCTTGAGCAAAACCTTTAAAACCACGCCAAAACAAATGGGTCCCTTGGTTTGGAGCTTTAAAGTGCCGCCTTTGCGTACCCGTGGTCAATACGCCGAACTCTTTGCCAGTTTGGCTTATGTCACCGACACCGATCCTGTCCCTGCTTACGTCGTGGCCGATCATATCAACCCCCAAGCTGTGAACGTTCAGCCCTATAACCCCGGTACCCCAGTCAAAAGTACGGATTACCTGCCCAATGAGTTTTTGGTCAAGTTCAAGGCCAATGCCACTCCCGATGATATCCGTTTTATTAACAGTCACCACGGTGTGAGTCAGCTCAGCGTGATTTCAGGCATTAAGGTGCACCGTCTGCGCTTGCCCCAGAATCTCTCGGTTGAAGATGCGGTCAAGCTCTATGGCCAGAGCCCCTTGGTTGAGTATGCGGAACCCAATTACCGTATGAAAATTCCCACCCCTGTGACTTCGGGCGCTCCTTCGACTAACGCTCAGGGTGCGCCTGCGACTGACCCTCAGGGGGCGGCGGCTTCACCTGCCCCCGCCAATAATCAGAACCAGATCCCCAATGGCACAGCCATTATCACTCCCATTCCCCTCGATGGGGGCAATCAAATAATCGTGGATTTCCGCCCAGATACCCGCCCCGAGACCCTGGTTCTGTTTCACCAGATTTATGGAACCCGCGAAGTTGAAAAACGCTCTTTTTACTCTTACCGCCTGCAACTGCCGCAAAGTATGAATGCCAATAAAGCAGTCAGGATATTGATGCTCCACCCTGCAGTGATACATGTTCAAAGGCTCTACTCCTAAATCACTTTTTGCCCTGGGTCTGACCGTATTGAGCGCCTGTTCGAGCGTCTCTCTTAACGGTTTAGCCCCAACTGCGCCTCAGCCTGTTTCAGAGGTGTCTCTGGCCATGCCCTTGGCTGGCGTTGATCTGGCACACAGCCGGGATATCCTGCTCAAATTGCGCGATAAAGCTGCTGACCTAAATTCTGTCTTGCCCGAGAATGTCAAAATCGAAGATGCCCGTTTGATCTCCAAAGATCAGGGCATTTATTTGTTGCGTATTCCTGCGCGCACCTCTTTGCTGCAATCGATGAGCCAGCTTGAAAAAAGTGCCTCTGTGGCTTATGCCGAACCCAACCCCAGCTTTAAACTGCCGGGCTTTCAGACCATGCAGACGTCCTCTGTGGTGCGTCCGAATGACCCCAATTATGGTCTGCAATGGAATATGAAGAGCAGCGGTGTCGACCAGGCCTGGGCCTTAAGCACAGGCAATAAAACCCTCAAAATTGCTGTGATTGACTCAGGGGTTGATCCCAATCATCCCGACTTAATCGAACATTTGGAAAAGTTTGAAGATGTCTGGAACGAAGAAAAAGGCCCTGATGTCTACCGCAACCCACTTTCGGGTCTGAGCAAAAACTACGGTGGCATGGATGGCAATGGCCACGGTACCCATGTCACGGGTGTGATTGCGGCCCAAATGAACAACCAGATTGGGGTTGCTGGGGTCAGTGGCGAAGGGGTGCGGATTGTTCCCATCAAAGCCACAGATTATGCAGGTAATACCGATGCAGCCGTCTTAACGGCAGCTTTTCAGCGGGCGATTGACCGCAATGTGCGCGTGATCAATATTTCCATCGGTGGCCCGGCCAATAAAAGCACACAGGCTCTGGTGGACGTGATTGAATTGGCATTGCAAAAGAATATCTCAATAGTCTCAGCCACAGGCAATGAAAGTGCCCGTTTGGTGGGCACTATTTCGCCGATTACCGTGCCTGCTGCCTATCCAGGGGTGATTGCTGTGGGAGCCCATACCCAATACGATAAAATCGCTTCATATTCCAATGGCGGGGCCGAAATCGACCTGGTCGCTCCCGGTGGCGGCGGTCAAAGTGCCACAGCGGCAGAAGGTCAACAGATTTGGTCCACCTGGCCCTCGTACCCCACCTACGAATATTACCAAAAACGGGTCACCAGCACCTATTATGCTGCCACTTCGGGCACCTCCATGGCCTGCCCCCATGTAACCGGTGTGGTGGCCTTGATGTTGAGCCGTGAACCCAATTTGACACCGGCCCAAATTCGCAGCCGCCTGATAGCCACTGCCGACGATATGGATGCCCTGGGCTTTGACCAGGCCAGTGGTTACGGCAAACTCAACGCCTTGCGGGCGTTAAAATGGACAGAGCACAATGCCAAAGATTAATTTCATTTCTCGTTTTCAAGCTCAGGGGGGAGCAGGTTTGCTTGCTCTGTCGCTGCTCGTGAGCCTCAGTGGCTGCCCCGCTGAACCCGATCCCTGTGGCGCACCGGGAACGCCCTGTCCAAATTCGACCCCAACGCCAGCGCTGCCTGTTTCGGGCTCTGTGATCCCAGCTCCCACGACCAATGTTCAATTGTTGATCACCGATGCCAATGTCAAAAATGTCAGTGGGGCCAGTGTTGAGATCAGCGCGGCTTCGATTGCCAGCAAATCGGCGACCACCGATGGCAATGGTCTGGTGAGTTTCCCCCAATTGCGCCTCGATGCCGACTATACCATTCGTGTGCAGGCCCCAGGCTATATAGAAACTGTTCGCAATGTCAATTTCAGTGCTTTGCCACCTGTGGGCGCAGATCAGGCCCATTTTGTCGCCATCAAACTCGATGCCAAAACCGCCACTTTAACAGGCAAAGTCACAGATAGTTCAGGCAAGCCGCTGTCTGCTGCGGTGATCTTCGACAGCAAACAGAGCACCCTGAGTGATGCCAATGGCAATTTCAGCCTGAGTTATTCTGAGTCTGTGCAATTGCGCCTGAGCATTTCCAAACAGGGTTTTAACAATCAGATCAAGACCCAGGCGGTTTTGCCCAATCAAAATATCCAATTGGGGGCGATTGCCCTGGCCTCAAAAAACCGGCAGGTACAGGTCAGCTTTGATACCAGCAAAGCGCCTTTTGGTCTGAGTGGTGAGTCCGCTTTGGCCCGTCTCAAGTCCTTTCAGGACGAAGTGAGCAAAGCCGGTTTTGGACTCAAACCCCTCGGTGAAAATATGGAAAATCTGACCGACACAGATATCCTGGTTTTGACCAGTCCGAATAAGGCTTTTTCTGCCGAAGAAATTGGAGCGATTCAAGCCTTTGTACTCAATGGGGGCAAAGTGGTGGTTTTGGGTGAATGGGCCGGTTTTGGCGGGTTTAATGCCACGGCCACAAATCTCATGCTCAAGCCCTTTGGCATTGCCTTTGGCGAAGATACCCTGCGTGAAAACAACTCTGGGCAGCTCAACTTTGGCAGCTTTAGCAACCATCCCATTACCGAGAGTCTCAAACAGGTCAGCATGTACCAGAGTGGCAGTGTCCAGAGTCAGGGTTCAAGCACTGCAGCTGTTTTATTGCGCACCGGTGCAGGCTCTTTCCGGATTGCCAGTAATGATGGCACCTTTGGCACGGTTTTGGCCAGCACCTATGGTTCGGGCAAATTGGTGCTGGTGGGTGACAGTTCCTGCTTTAGCAGCGATGACGCCAACGGCAATGGCGTGCCTGATCTGCGCGAAGGCGACAATCTGCGTCTGGGACTGCAGATTTTAAACTGGTAACACCCCTGTGTAATACATGCCTGAGAAGGCGTCATCAGACACTTTCTCGTGTTTGATCTGTTCAACTTCGGCCATTAATTTGGCTTTAATATCACTTTGCAGGGCTGTGATCTGTTCAGCACTCAAGACACCCGCTTGTTTGAGCTGGGCCTCAAATTTGCTCAGGGGGTCTGCCGCTTTGACCTGCTCCAAAATCTGGCCGGAGGGATTGCTCGAAGACGAGTGGTGTCGCCCGCGTTCTGTGTGTAATTCGAGTAAATAGGGTTTGCCAGTTTTGCGGATATAGTCAAAGGCCACTTGGCATGCCTGCCAGACCGATGGCACATCGCTGCCATCGACAATCTCCCAGCCCGGTTTGGGGCTGGGGCTGTATTGTAGGCCTTCGGGTAGGGCAGGACTGTAACCAGCCACATATTGTTTCAGGTGGGGGTCTGTTGGACGCGAAGAAGTTGCAATTTGGCAAGCCAAGCCCCAGGCACTCTGACAGGGGGCTGCAGAACCTTGAGTATAAGGGGTGTGAATGCCTGCGGCATTATTGCTGATCACCACCAGCACCGGCAATTCTCGCAAGGCGATCTCTTGCAACATCACCCAATAATCCGCTTCTGCACACATCGCATCGCCCAAATGCACCAAGGTCAACACTGGGCTTTGGGCATGCATTTTTTGAATCAGGGCCGAGGCAAAGCCTTTGCCTGCTTCGACTGTCACACAGGAGGAAACCGGAATGATATTCATGTCGGGCTCACAAAAATGGTTGACCATCTGGCGGCCTTTGGAAAAGGGATCCTGCTCTGACATTGCCGCTTGGCGCATAAACGCGGCAGGCTCGACCCCCATACCCACCAAGAGTGGCAGTGAGCGGTAATAGGCTGCCAACACGTCATAATTGACACCCGTACCCACTTTCATGGCCATACCCAAGATCACCAGGGGTTCTTCAAAGGTGGAACCGATATAAAAGGGATTGCCAAGAATTCGGGTTTGGGCCAGAATTTCGTCCAAGCTGCGGCAGAGCAGCATTTTTTCGTAAACGCTGATCAGGGTCGGGGAATCTGCAAACATGGCGATCCTCACTTCTGTTGGGACTATTTGTGTCATTTCAGTTTCAGTCTAACATTCTGCCTCTGAGTTGCCCACTGCTTGTAGGCCTTCAAAAAAACAGATAACTTTTCTGTGACAGGGGTTTAAATTTTTTGCAAAAACGATTATAATAAAACTTAATTATGGGTTGTCCATCACAATTAACCAATTCATTGAAAGATTGATGCTCTATGCCAACGCTTTTTGTTTCCAATTTACCCCCTGAAACCACCCCCGCTGAACTCGAAAAGATCTTTTCCCGTCATGGTCAGGTGGTTCAAGCTCAGGTGGCTGTCAGTCAAAAAACCGGCCAATTACAGAATTTTGGCGTGGTTGAAATGCCCGAAGCCGATGCCCAATGGGCCTGTGATACCTTGCACCGCTCATGGTATAAAAATAACTGTATCGAAGTTCAGTATTCTCGTCCTTTTGTGAGCAGCCGTGCGTCCCAGGAGCGTGACAGAAATCGCGACAACCGTGTCAGTGATCCCCGTTTAAAAAGCCGAGAGGTCTATCTCGTTTCCGGATTTTAACCCCTGTCACAGA
>CAZRFI010000162.1:0-11494 GCA_964598905.1 uncultured Candidatus Sericytochromatia bacterium
CGCAAGACGGGTTTGAATCCAGACTAACGCTGCTGATTTTAAAGCCGTGTTTGGTTTGTGCCATCAATAAAATGGCTTTTTCTGGCGGCATCGAGGTTTTCTTTTTCCAGATTTTTGAGCAAGGTCTGGTTGCTCTCTTGGGTTTGGATGCCGTCTAGCAGGGCAAACATACTGTCCACGGTGTCTTGAAAATAGAGTTTTTCGGTGGTTAAAACCAGCTCCAGGTTTTCGGGGGCCAATTGGCTTTGGTTTTCGCCCATGGCCCGCAGCGCAGGCAAATAGTCTTCGCTGCGACAGCCGTTGAGCAGCCAAAGCCGGTAATGGTCCTGAGTCAGGGCTTGAGGCAGCGGGCTGTCTTGGCCTTGCAGGGATTTATACATCAAAACAGCTCCCAATTCCTCAGGATGCTGGTTTTCTGGGTTGATTAAAATATTGCCGGCACTTTTGCTCTCAATCGACAGTCGTCCCGCTTGTTCCAGTTCTTCGACCTTTTTCAACACGGCTTGGTTATTTTTGCCGAGGGCTTTTTTCAACGCATTCAAATCTTCATAGACCACTTTCCCTGTTGCGGGAGCATCGGGTACGCCCTCCCAATTGATCGTGACCTTAAATTTAGCGTCAAAATCCAGACCTGAGCCATAGCGGGCATGGCCTGCATACATAAAGACATCACTTTGGTTCATGCCTTCTAACGTCGCTGAGCGGTGGCTGCTTCCGACTGTTTCTTGATTCTCAAGCGTGGGCCGAATCAGGCGCACGACCGCATGGACAGGTTGTCCATCTTTGAGGCCGATATTCTCTTTGACCAGGTATTCATAGTCCTCTTGGGGATTTTGTCCTGCTGCTTTTAACAATTCCAGGGCTCTGGCTTTGTCTTGGGTAAATCCCCGTGTGATTAACCCTTTGACGAGCTTGTCTCCTTGAGAGGCAGCCATGTCTTGCCCGGGTTCATAGCCAACCGCCAGGGTCATATCCAGCAGATTGTCTGCCAAAAGACGATCATAGGCAATGCTGGGGCCTTGGCTGGATTTGGTTTGATTGACAAAATCGAGATTGAGTGTGAGCGCAGTTAATTCTGTTGGGCTGATTTTGTGGCGCAAATAGCCCTGCAGGGCCAGGCGGGTGCGATGGCCAAAGCTGCCATCAATGCCTGTTTCGTCTTTAAAATAACCGATATCGCGCTTCAGGGTTTTGCTGAGAAAAGCTTGCACGGCTTTGATTTCTGATTTGCTTAAAGAATGGTTTTGGGCGGCTTTCTTGAGAGCGTTGAGTGCTGCTTCGCCATTTTCTTGGCCGCGAATTTCCTCAGCCAAAGCAGGAGATTGGACAACGACCTGGGCCAAGGTGCTCAGTGGGGTTTTGGGGTGGTTAAAGACCTGATTATAAACGTCAAGATTTTCAGTGCCTGGGTTCTCGGTTTCTGGCTCCAAGCGCTGTACCCGAAAGAGATCTGCTAGGCTGACTTGCGATTTCATGCCCAAGATGATACGTTGGGCAGCCGCTTGCAGGGTTTGGGCAATTTCAAGTTGGGGTTGGGACTGCAACAGAGCGGAAAGCAAGCTGGCTTTGTCTGGCAATGTAGTGGGGGCAGAGGGACCCTCGCTGCTTTGGCCCTGATAGAGATCTGCGACAGGGGGGGAGGAATCAGTTTCTTCTGGCGCAATTTCAGGCGCTGGCGCTGTGGTTGGGATTGCTGCTGGCGTCGGCTGGGCTTGTAAAGCTGGAGACATTGGCCAGCTTAATCGGACAATCGGTGAAAGTTCGGGCATTTCTTTTCTCTTGTCAGAAATCAGTGGGGTTAAAAACTGTCTGTATTATAACAGCGGGTAGAGCTTTCTCCGTTATTACGGGCGATGTTTCTATGCTTGCTGATTTTTCGATTATATGTTTTGCTGGTTGAACCCGGTTAATTATCTTTTTTGCATTGAGAGGACCTTATGCACCATGAAGTAGAAATCTTACTCACACTCTTGCTGATTGCCACTTCTGTTGCGATTTTGGTGCGCTATGTGCAATTGCCGTATACGGTGATGCTGGTTTTGGGGGGCTTGGTATTGGGTGTTTTGCACTACTTACCAGAAGTCAAAATGAGCCCCGAAATTGTGATGACGATTTTTCTTCCCATTCTGTTGTTTGAGGCTGCGATCAATATCGAATACAGTCATCTCAAAGCGGATATGAAATCGATTTTAACCATGGCCGTACTGGGCGTGCTGATCAGTCTCTTTGTGACGGCTGGGGTGATGCATTGGCTGGGAGGCTTGCCTTGGTTGATCGCCTTGCTGTTTGGCTCGCTGATTGTGGCTACAGATCCTGTTTCGGTTTTGGCCATTTTCAAAAAGCTGGGGGTTCCCCATCGGCTGACCGCCATTGTCGAAGGGGAGAGTCTGTTTAACGATGGCACTGCCATTGTCGCCTTCCAAATTATCCTGGCGGTGGTGGTCTCTGGCCGTTTTAGTGCCGTGGACGGGATTCAAAAGTTTTTGGTCGTCTGCCTGGGGGGACTGGCTGTTGGACTGGTGATTGCTTATGCCTCCATTGTGCTGCTCGAAAAAATTGACGATCATTTATTGGAGTTGATGATCACCACCGTTTTGGCTTATGGCGCATATATGGTGGCTGAAAGTTTGCATGTTTCCGGCGTGATTGCCGTTGTCTCTGCGGGGATTATGGTTGGCAATATGGGCTGGGAACGGGCCATGACAGCGACCACACGGGTCGCAGTTTTGACTTTTTGGGAATATGCAGCTTTTGTGATTAATTCTCTGATTTTCCTGCTGATTGGCTTGCAAATTCACCTGGATGAATTGCTGCGTTTTGCACCTTTAATTGGGATTGGCATTTTGGCTTTATTTGCTGGCAGAATTCTGGCGATTTATCCCCTGGCCTGGGCTTTAAATGCCGCTTTGAAAGCCCGCTTGCCGATGAAATGGATGCATATTCTGGTCTGGGGCAATCTCAAAGGCGCTCTTTCGATGGCGCTGGTGATGAGTTTGCCTGCAGATGTGCCCTACCGCAAGGAATTGTTGGTGACTATTTTTGGGGTGGTTTTGTTTTCGCTTTTGGTGCCAGGTTTTAGCATGACCTTATTTCTGAAATGGCTTAAGCTGGCTCAAAAAGACAGTATCGCAGAAAAGTTTGCATTGCTGCAGGGCGAATTGGTGGCCGTGCGTTCAGCTTTGGCCGAATTAGAGCTGATGCATGCCTCAGGTAAGTTTTCTAAACTAATTTATGAAGAGCAAAAAGCCAAATACACAGAGCGTCTTGATGCTCTCGAAAAAGAGATGGGTCAGCTTCAAAGTACAGAGCCCGAGCTGGTTCAGCTGATGTCAAACATGGCCAAAAAACATCTCTTGATCACTCAAAAGAGTTCGGTTCAATCGGCCTTTCGCAATGGCATTCTCTCAGCCGGCGCCTCTCAAATTTTGGTGCATGATCTGAATCGTCAGCTTGAAGATTTGGAGATCTCTGACAGCGAGCATTAAAGACTCGGCTGGTCCCGTCGTTGGACTAGGCCTCTAAAAAGCTCAAATGCCGCCTGAAAAAGCGGTACAATTCCTGTTTCACGCCCAGGTTTTCGCGGGCAATGAGCTGGGGATCTTGGGCCAATAAGCCAATCGCCTTTTCGCGGGCCAGATCCAGCCATTGGCCGTCTTCGGCCAGATTGGTCAAGACCAAATCAGGCAAACCACTCTGGCGGGTGCCCATAAATTCACCGGGGCCGCGCAGGCGCAGATCGGCCTCGGCAATCACAAAGCCGTCGGTGGTCGAGACAAAGACCTGCAGCCGCTCGCGGGAAACATCTGAGAGCTTGTCGCTGATCAAGAGGCAATAGGCCTTATCCGAGCCCCGGCCCACCCGACCCCGCAATTGGTGCAATTGGGCCAGACCAAAGCGCTCGGCGTGTTCAATGACCATCACGCTGGCGTTGGGCACATCGACCCCGACTTCGATCACGGTGGTGGCAATCAAAATATGCAAGTCATGGCCCGAAAAGGCCCGCATCACCTGGTCTTTTTCTTGGCCTTTCATCTGCCCGTGTAAGAGCCCCACCTTAAAGTCGGGGAAGAGTTCCTGATAGGCCTCATACTCTGTTGTGGCTGCTTTGAGATCGGATTTTTCCGACTCCTCCACCAGGGGCAAGACGACATAACACTGGCGGCCCATTTCCAGCTCGCGGCGCATGAGTTCCCAGACCTTTTCGCGCTGGCTGCCTGTCACCAATTGGGTTTCGACCGGTTTGCGTCCGGGCGGCAATTCGTCCAGAATTGAGACATCGAGATCGCCATAGAGGGTCAGGGCCAAGGTCCGTGGGATCGGTGTGGCCGTCATGGTCAGAATTTCGGGGTTCAGGCCCTTTTCGCGCAAAAGCCCGCGCTGTTTGACGCCAAAGCGGTGCTGTTCGTCGATCACGGCCAGCCCGAGGCGTTTAAACACCACCCCTTCTTGAATCAGGGCATGGGTGCCGATTGCAATTTGGGCCTCGCCGCTGGCCAACCGTGACAGGGCCTCACGTCGACTGCGGGCCCCCTGGCTGCCGGTCAACAATTCAGCACGCACTCCCAGGGGCAAAAGCCAGTGAAAGATTTTGTGGTAATGCTGCTCAGCCAAAATTTCAGTCGGGGCCATCAGGGCCGCTTGGTAGTCGTTTTCAACCACCTGTAACATTGCCAAAATCGCCACCACGGTTTTGCCCGAACCCACATCGCCCTGGACCAGCCGCGACATCGGCTCCGTTTTGCCCAAATCCCTGAGAATGTCTTGGTGTACGCGGGCCTGGGCACCTGTCAGCGCAAAGGGCAGGCTGTCTAAAAAGGACTGACTCAGATCGCCAGCGGGTTTAAAGACAATCCCGGCCTCATACATTTCGCGTTGTTTGCGCCGATACTGCAGGCCCAATTGGGTTAAAAATAATTCCTGAAAGACCAAGCGCTGACGGGCCTTGGCCAGGTTCTCGGCATTGCTGGGAAAGTGAAATTCAGACAGGGCCTGGGCATAGCTGGGCAGGGGTAAGACCTGGGCAATGCTCACAGGCAAGGGCTCTGGAATCCGTGGCACAAAGGCATCCAAGGCATATTTGATCGCCTTGCGCACCCATTTTAAATTCAGGCCCTCGGTCAGTGGATACACCGGCACAATCCGGCCCAAATGGACAAGATCTTGACTCTGCAGGCTTTCGACATCTTCCAGATTCTCCATTACCTCGGCTTCGACCTTGTCGAGGGTCAGCGATTGGCTGTAGCTGTCCCATTTGACCAAACCGCTGAGGATTACCTGGGCCCCTTCGGGAAAACGCTGGCTCATCTGGGCCCGGATCCACTGGTTTTTGCCCTGGTGATAAAAGCTCAAAACCAGGCGACCACTGCCATCGCGTACGGTGACTTTGACAATCGTCATGTGCTTTTTGCGCGGGGGGTTAAAATAGGTTACGGAGTGGATATAGCCCCAAATCGTGGCCGTCTCGCCGATACGTAATTCGCTAATGCGGGTGCAGCGCGAATAGTCCAGATGTTGGCGGGGATAATAGTGCAAAAGTTCACCCACCGTGCCCACCCCCACTTTGGCAAAAAGCGCCCCCAGTTTGGGGCCCACCCCTTTGACAAACTGCACAGGCACATCGCGCCAGTCGGAACTGCTCTCCTCTTTGGCCTCGGCCTGCACCTGGGCTTTGACTACTTGGCGGATCTCACGGGGATCTTTGAGGCCTGTCAGCAGTCGCCGGGTCTCTTCGACAACTTTGCGGCGCTCAGCAACTGAGTTGAGGGGATAGAGGGTATAGATATTCTGCAAACGCGAGATAATTTTGGCATGTTCGGGCCGTTTTTCAAAGTTGCCGAGATGGTGTAACATAAAGTCGGCAAAAAAGAACTCCCGTCCCCGAATGTTGCGAAATTGCTGTTTTTCTTCGGCCCGCAGCGAGCGCTCACAGAGATCAAACCAGGCCGAACCCATTTAAAAACCCAATAAAACCTGTATATACGGGCCCGTCATGCCCACATTGGGGCCTCCCGGTACAGCCAGGCTGGAATTATTGCTGTCGCTATTGGAAAAGAGATTGCTGACCTGCCAGAAATTGCTCTGAATCGGGCTCCAGAGCCAGCCCCCGCGTAGTCCGAGGCGAAAGCCAAAATCCTCAATCACGCGGAAATAATAGTCCAGTCCCAGCCCGGCATTGAGCAAGAGCGCAAACGAAGAGATCTGGCCTTGGCGGCCAGGGGTTTTGAGGAAACTGTCAAAATCGATGACTGAATTGCGTTGGGTGAATTGTAAATCGACAAAACCCATGCCAATCCCCAGCAGCGGGTAAATGCGTAAATCACGGGTCGGGCGCAGAATAAAACCGAGGTTAAACAGACCAAATCCTGTGCTCTGGCTGGTAATATACTCCGAATTGACAGCGGGCAAAGAGAGATTGATTGCGCCCTGAAATTCAGTCATCAAGCTGCCAAGGCCCAATTGCATTCCCCCTCCAAGCGAAAACTGATCGCGGGCAAAGGGCTGAAAGTTTTGCTCAGTCAGCTTTTGATTCAAGGCACTTAAATCTGGGCGCATCCAGCCCCCGAGGGCATAAATCCCAAAATCCACAGGCATATCCCAGTCTTCATCAAACAGCGAAGGTGGCGCTGGGGTGGCTGTGGGGAGTGGCTCGGGCAAGGGTTTTGATTCGGGGACGAGCAGATCGGGTATGGGTGAAGGTTCGGCAGTGGGTTCTGTGGTTGGTTCTGCTGGGGGTGCAGTTGAAAATGCCAATGGCGCGGTCTCAGATGCGGCTTGAGCGGGCAAGATGGCCCAAGGAAGAGGGGCCAGAAGCAAAGTGGAAACCAGAACAAGAGCTGTCTGACGATCGAACATAAAGCGATTCTCCTTGGGGTGTATAAATGTCATTGTAACTGCTTCGCTGGACAGGAGGGGGACCAAAAGCTATACTTTGGTGCATGTTTAATCCATTTTCCCATTTGCCCACCTGGAAACAGATTGAAAAAGCAATGGGGGAATCTCGGCTGGATGTTGCTGAAGTGCTCTTGGAAGAACATCTTCGGCTCTATGCACAGGATGCCGAGGCCTGGATTCTCAAAGGCTATTTTGATTTTCGGGCCAATCGCTTAGAACAGGCCGAAGCCAGTTATAAACAGGCCCTCATTTTACAACCTCAACATGCTGAAGCCTGGTTTAATTTGGGGTATATTCAACGGCTACGGGGGCTGTTTCAAGCAGCGATTGAAAGCCTGCGCACCACCTTACAACTGAATCCAGATCATCGTTTTGCCCATCAAGAGCTGGCTTCGGCTTATTTGTCTTTGGGTTGGTATTTACATGCCTCATCCCATTTAGAGGCCGCGCTTAAACAGCACCCTGACCAACTTAAAGCCTGGAAGGATATTTGCTTTTCGCTGTATCTGGCGGGTCAGATTTCACGCCAACAGGCTTATCTGCGTGAGATTCTCTCCCAGCTTTTGCCGCGCCGAAATAACGATTCCAGCAGTCTGAGCGCCTTTCTCCCAATGATCGCTCACCTGCAGGCGACCTTTTTACTGGCTGCTTATGCCGATTATGCCCTCAAAGATGAAGCTTTATTGGCTCAAATGCGGCAGGCGGTGAGGGATGGCGCTTATCACCCGCTGACTGCGGCTGCGACTCCACTGAAAAGTCTACCTCTAACAACCAGCTCACATCGCTTGCGCGTGGGGTATCTCTCGCGGGAAATGGGCAAGTTTTCTTCGGCAAGTACCCTTTTGCCCCTTTTAGAAAACCATGACCGCTCCCGGTTTGAACTTTTTGCCTATACAGATTTGAGCGGAGAAGATGATTGGACCCAACGTTTTCAGGGCTGTTTTGAGCATTGGTTTAATTCTTCTGAACTCTCTGAGGAAGCCCTTAAACAACGTATTCAGGCTGATCAGATTCAGATTTTAATTGATCTCTCAGGCTTGATTCATGGGGCCCGCCTCGGATTGTTTGCCCTGCATTCAGCACCCGTTCAACTCACGGGGTTGGGATTTGGCTGGCCCACAGCTCTGCCTCAAATGGATGGTTTTTTTAGTGATACCCGGCTTTGGCCACCTGAATTGGCCGAAGACTGTCCTGAACCTTTGCTTTATTTAAGTTCTGCTTTGCACTGGCAGCCTTTGTCCGAGACACCTCTGACCGCTGTGCCTTCGGCTTTGGGCAAGCCTTTGACTTTGGGCTGCGCCAATAATCTCGCCAAGCTCAATTTAGAAGTTATGCAGACCTGGGCTGAGATTTTGCAAGCGCTCCCAGATGCTCGTCTCTGCCTGAAAACTGTGGCTCTGAATGACCCTCTGAGCCAAGAGTGGCTGTATTGCAGTTTTGAGCATTTGGGGATTCCGCGCGCGCGAATTTTGCTTTATGGTGCGATGCTTGAGCAAGATCATGTCCCCTGGTTTTACAGTCAAATTGATCTGGCCCTGGATCCCTTTCCCTTTTGTGGCGGCGTCACCACGCTTGAAGCGCTCTGGATGGGGGTTCCGGTGATTACCTTGCGCAGCCGGGCTCATTTACACCGAGCGGTGGGTGCCAGCATTTTGAGCCTTTTAGACCTGCCCGAATTGATTGCCGACTCCCGCAAGGATTATCTGGCCCTGACTGTGGCTCTGGCCCGCTCGCCTGAGCGGCTTGAAGCCTATCGCTCACTGCTGCGACCGCGTTTAGCGGGTTCTGTGATCTGCAACGGCCCCCTGTTTGCTGCAGAGGTCGAAGCCCATCTGGTTCAACTCTGGGACAAAGTCCAAACCAGCTAACATGTTTTTAAAGATTATTTAAAATAGCCTTGCTGGCAATTGCCATGGGTTTTTCGTATGATAAAAACAGCAATTCAAAAGGAAATCCGGGCATGTTGGATACCTTGCTGATCCCCTCTCCTGTGGCTCTGTCTCGCCATGCCAAAACCCGCTTGATTCAAAGAGGTATCAAGCTCGCAGACGTGGAGTTTACCCTGCGGCACGGTAAACGAATTTATAAACAGGGTTTGATTTTTTATATCATGATCGACAAAGTGGCTTCGAACCGAGGTGAGTCGGTCAAAAACTTGGTCGTTTTGGCCACCCATGATGGCTGTATTGTGACCGTTTACAAAGAAAAAAACGCACTCAAAAAAATCAAACGGGCCTTAAAATACGATCTGCGCTCCCTGCAGGCCTCTTAACTTTACCCATTTAGCTGGTGAGCCTAGCCCCATTGTGTGTATACTTGTATACAGTTTTGCTCTTGCTTTGAAAGCTTGTTGGGCTTCAATCCCCCTTTGTCACAAGAAAAACGCTGAAATGTGTCTTTGCCACTTGACCAATTGCTGTACAAAACTGTATACTCTGCTCCATGATGGTTTATTTATTTGGTTTTTCTACTTTTATCGAACACAATTAGAGGAATGCGCGCAGAATGCAGCAAGTCAAAGAACTCAAATTAGCAGCCCTGGCTCTTTTACTCCTAATGGGGTGTGCTGCTCAGGGCAAACCGCGTGAAATCGATCCCAATGCCTCTCTCTACGATCGCCTCGGTGGCATGGCTGCCATTCAAGCCGTGGTCGAAGATTTTTATGACAATGTGGCGCGCGATGAGCGCATCAATGGCTTTTTTATTGGCGCAGATGCCAACGAGGTCAACCGCCTGCTGGCGGAGCAAATCTGCCAAGCGGCGGGTGGACCCTGCAAATACAGTGGTCGCGATATGATCAGCGTGCATACAGGCATGAATATTACCGAAGCCCAATTTAACGCTTTGGTCGAAGATCTGGTGCGCTCATTGAATAAATTTAATGTTCCCGCGCAGGAGCAAAACGAACTTTTAAAATTATTGGGGAGTATGAAGGGCGATATTATCGACCGTTAGGAGAACATATGCTCAAAACCCTTTTGATTCACAATTTTGTCCTGGTAGAAAAACTCGAAATCAGCTTCGAAACAGGCCTGACTGCCCTGACAGGTGAAACTGGTGCAGGCAAGTCGCTGATCATCGACGCCTTACAGGGCGTGCTCGGAGGCAAAACCTCCCCTGAGCAGATTCGCCAAGGGGCGGACTTCGCGTATATCGAAGCGGTTTTTCTTGCGCCGGTTGGCGTGGCGGCTTTTTTGTTGGCCCAGGGGTTCGACGAGGTTGCTCCCAACAGTTTGCTCACAATCAGCAAAACCCTGCACCGCTCAGGCAGCAAATCCCGGCTCAATGGCCAATTGGTCTCTCAGAACCTGATTCGTGAATTGGGTGAATTGCTGATGGACAGTGTCGGTCAGCATGAGAATCAGGTCTTGTTCCGCGAAGAAGACCATCTGGGTTTGGTGGACCAATTGGGGGGCGAAGAACAGGCGCTGCGTGTTCAGACTTTCGCTACCCAGTGGCAAAAGCTGTGTCAATTGGAGCGTGAGCGGGATGCTCGGATTCAGGCCGCACGAGAATTCCAGCTTAAACAGGATTTTTTGAGCTTTCAATTGCAAGAAATCGAAGAGGCCGAGTTGCTGCCCGACGAAGAAGAGGATTTGCAAGCCGAGCGCGAGCGCCTGCGCTTTGGCGAAAAGCTGATGAATACGGTTAGAACGGCCCGCTTTGCCCTGACCGATCAAGAAGACCGCCCCGCGATTTATGAGCAGATCTGTGGCCTGACCCGTCAATTGGAGCAGATGTTGCGCTATGATCAGGCCCTGGCCCCAATGGTTCAGCTCTGTGAAACCCTCAGTATTCAGGTCGAAGAACTCAGTTCAGAACTGGGTGACTATGCCGAAGCCTTGGAGCTGAATCCCCAGCGTCTCGAAGAGGTCGAAGATCGGCTGGATCTATTGCGCAAACTCAAACACAAATACAATGGCTCTCCTGCCGACATTTTGGCCCACGCCGAGGCCATTCGCCAAGAGTTGGCGGGCATGGCCAGCGCCGAACTGGAATTGGCAGATCTCGAAGCAGAAATCGCCGTGTTGCAGGCTGAAAACCAAGTGCTGGCCCAGGCTCTCAGTGCCACCCGCCAGGCTTTGGTGGCTCAGCTCACCCCTTTGCTCGAACAGGAACTCAAAGAACTGGGCATGGAAAAAGCCCGCTTTGAAGCTGAATTATTGCCCACTGACTTGGGGGCAACCGGCCAGGAAAAAGCCCGTTTTTTGCTCAGCTCCAACCCCGGCGAGCCGCTGCGCCCACTTTCACGCATCGCCTCCGGGGGCGAAATCTCGCGTATTTTGCTCGCGCTCAAGCTCATTCTCAATCACAACGCCCCGGTCGCGACCCTGATCTTTGACGAGATCGACACCGGTATCAGCGGCAAAACCGCCCTGGCCGTCTCACAAAAATTGGCCCGTCTGGCCCAGCACAGCCAAATTCTCTGCATTACCCATTTGCCGGTGATTGCCGCAGCCGCTCACCAGCAGCTCTGGATCGAAAAACACAGCGATGCCGACAGCACCCGTGTGCAAATTGCCTCGCTGCCGACCTCGGACCGCATTGCCAAACTGGCCCAGATGGGCAATGGCCAGATCACCGATACCACCCTCGAAAGCGC
>CAZRFI010000163.1:0-3092 GCA_964598905.1 uncultured Candidatus Sericytochromatia bacterium
CGGCTGTCTTGACCCGTAGCAATGCTGTCCCCAGTTGTAAGGCTCCTGTGTCGCCAACAACTGGAGCAAGGCTCGTGCCTCGCCAACGGTTCAAGCGCCTTCGGCTTCGCGTAAGCACTCTCTAAGCTGCGGTGGAACCGCAGCAAGAGGTGCTTAATATTATTTAATGTCGAACCAGATCTAAGAACTGGACGCCTGGATAAGGCCTGTGGTCAACTGTGTATTAGACATTCTTCCCCCCTTTTGGAGTTTCCATGAATCCACAAATCAACGACGTAAACATCCAGATTGCCACCGTTAACGGCACAGGCAGTCAGTCAGCCAACCTGATTCTGATGCGTTCCATATTCAATATGGGCATCCCGGTTGCAGCCAAAAACCTTTTTCCCTCAAATATTGCAGGCCTGCCCACCTGGTACACCATTCGGGCGCACCACAAGGGCTACCAAGCCAGCAAAAAAGAAAACGATATCGTGGTGCTTATGAACACCGATACCGTCTACAGCGATATCCGCGGCCTGCGTCCAGGAGCTGTGGTGATCCACGATACGGGCATGAAACTCGATCATGCCCTGCGCGAAGACCATATCAACTACGGTGTGCCTTTTACGGCCCTGGTCAACAAAGCCACCGACAACGTCAAACTCAAGAAAAAAGTCGTAAATATGATCTATGTGGGCGTGCTTGCCCATTTGCTCAATCTCGACTCGGCAGCCATCGACAAAGCCGTGCGCAAACAGTTTGGCAAAAAAGAAAAAGTGGTTGAGCTCAACGCCAACGCGATTGAAGTCGGCCGCGCCTGGGCCGCTGAAAACCTCGAGAAAAAAGATCCTTTCCAATTGCAAACCATGAACGCCACCGCTGACAAGATCCTGATCGAAGGCAATACCGCCTCCGCACTGGGAGCCCTGATGGGCGGTTGCACCTTCCTCTCCTGGTATCCGATTACCCCCTCCAGCAGCGTCTGTGAGAGCCTGATCGGCTATTTTGAAAAATTCCGTCACGATCCAGTCACTGGCCACAACCGCTATGCCGCCATTCAAGCCGAAGACGAAATCGCCGCCCTGGGCATGGTGATCGGTGCCGGTTGGGCCGGTGCCCGCGCCATGACTGCCACCTCGGGTCCTGGCATTTCACTGATGGCTGAGTTGACTGGCTACGGCTATTTCACCGAAATTCCCGCCGTGATTGTCAACGTCCAGCGCATGGGCCCCAGTACCGGCTTACCCACCCGCAACTCCCAGGGCGACCTGCTTTCGACCTATTACCTCTCCCACGGCGACACCCAGCACCCGCTGCTTTTCCCCAGCTCAATGGATGAGTGCTACGAAATGGGCCAGCAGGCCTTTGATCTGGCAGAACAAATGCAAACCCCTGTGTTTGTGATGAGCGAGCTGGATCTGGGCATGAATACCTGGATGACAAAACCGTTTAAATACCCCGACCAGCCTTATGCCCGTGGCAAGGTACTCAACGCCGAAGCCCTGGAAAAAGTCGAGAGCTTTGGCCGCTATGCCGATGTCGATGGCGACGGGATTCCCTATCGCACACTGCCAGGCACCCGCAATGAAAAAGCGCCTTATTTCACCCGCGGCTCGGGCCACAATGCCCAGGCCAAATACAGTGAAGATGCTGGCGATTGGGAAGCGGGTATGGAACGCATCGCACGTAAGTTCGAAGGCGCTCAGCAATGGTTGCCAGCTCCCGTTTTGACCCTGGCCGAGAAACCCTCTGAAATTGGTCTGATCCACTTTGGTTCGACCCGTTGGCCGATGGAAGAAGCGCTGGATTTATTGACAGAGCAAGGATTCCAGCCCGATTCTCTGCGCATTCGCTCACTGCCTGCCCACGCCGAAGTTGAAGAATTTATTGCCAAACACACCCATTGTTATGTGGTTGAGCAAAACCGTGACGGTCAGATGCGGAGCATTCTAGCTGCCACCTTCCCGGATCTGGCGCCCCGTCTGCGTTCGATTTGCCATTTTAACGGCAGCTTTTTAGATGCCAACACCATTGTCTCTGCAGTGCTGAAACTGGAAAAAGGAAGTGAACTGGCCCATGTCTGATACAGCAACCGAAGCAAAACTTGCCAAACCCGCTCCCAAGACCAATCACATTGGTCTGACCCGCGAAGATTACAAAGGCGGTCCCACGACCCTCTGTGCGGGTTGCGGCCACAATGCCATTTCCAACCACATTATCCAGGCCGCCTATGATGCGGGAATTGATCCCGTTACCCTGGGTAAATTCAGTGGTATTGGCTGCTCGAGCAAAACCCCCGCTTATTTTATATCCAAGGCCCACGCCGTGAACACCGTTCACGGTCGCATGCCCTCAATTGCCACAGGTGCTTTGATTGCCAACCACAATTTGGTCGGTCTGGCCGTGAGTGGCGATGGCGACACCGCCAGTATCGGCATGGGCCAGTTTGTACATTTAATCCGCCGCAATGTGGATATGGTGTATATCATCGAGAACAATGGGGTCTATGGTCTGACCAAGGGCCAGTTTTCGGCCACTGCTGACATCGGTTCTGTGCTGAAAAAAGGGGTTGAAAATCCCTTTGAAGCCATCGACCTCTGCGGTCTGGCCGTCGAACTCGGCTGCGGCTTTGTGGCCCGCTCATTTTCGGGTGACAAGAAGCAACTTGTGCCATTGATTCAAGCGGCCTTCTCACACAAGGGCACCGCCGTGATTGACGTGATCAGCCCCTGTGTGACCTTCAACGATCACGAGGGCTCGACCAAGAGTTATGACTTTGTCAAAGACCACGACAAGCCCCTGCAGGAGATCGATTTTATTCCCTATTACGAAGAAATCGACGTGGATTACGAAGCCGGAAACAGAGTAGATGTAAAACTGCATGATGGCTCGCACCTCTCCCTGAAAAAGCTCGACAATAACTACGATCCCACCAACCGGGTCGAAGCCATGCGTCTGGTGCAAGAATCCCGGGGTGAGCAGTTGCTCTTGACCGGTTTGATCTACCACAATCCCGACAAGCCTTCGTTTGAACAGGTCTTAAACCTGCCTGAGACCGCCATTTATGGTCTCGGCGAAAGCGAACTGCGGGTGAGTGAAGAGCAATTCAA
>CAZRFI010000163.1:3192-4844 GCA_964598905.1 uncultured Candidatus Sericytochromatia bacterium
CTTGATCTTTTACGCGCCGTGTTATAAACTAAGATCAGTCAGATAGATTAACAACCACTCGTCCGTTCCATAAAGGAGATTTAACCATGGATATTTTAAAAAAAGCTTCTCTGCTCACCGCTGAATTCATTTCCCTCTCTGCAGATAAAGTACAAGAAGTTGCCGATGAATTTGTCAAAAAAGGCACCCTGCACGACAACGAAGCCAAGAAATTCGTTTCCGAAGTGCGTTCCACCCTCGAAGGCCGTGAAAAAGAATTCACCGAGCGTTGGGAACAGGTTGTCAACAGCGTTCAGCAAATTGGCACCACTTTGGGTATCGCCAAAGTTGAAAAAGACAATCTCGATGAGCGCATCGACGAACTCGAACGCCACATTGATGAACTCAAATCCCGCCGTGACTTGATCAGCAAAGAGCTGGGCAAAGACAACGGTGCTGGGCACAAAGCCAAAGCAGCCTCTGCTACCAGCAGCGCTAAGTAAAAGCCCCCGACACAATCAGCATCCATGCTGATGCCCCCGCTCAGGCGGGGGTTTTTTGCTGAAAACGGAACCCCTCTTGCCCACCTAAGCCCTGTGCTAAAATGGGTAAGTCTTAAAAATACCATTTACACGATATCTGCAAAGTCAAGAGGCCCTGCGTAAACCATGCCCAAAATCATCATCGACGCAGTTGAATACGAAGTCGAAGCCGGACAAAACCTGATCCAGGCCGCTGCCTCGGTGGGAATCACCATTCCCCATTATTGTTACCATCCCGGTCTGAGTGTGTCGGGCAATTGCCGCATGTGTTTGGTCGAGGTCAAAGGCCCGCGTGGTGTGATGGCCCAAATTGCCTGCAGCACCCCCGCCACCGAGGGCCTGGAGGTCATGGTCAATACCGACACCGTCAAAAAAATGCGCCAGGGTGTGATGGAGTTCTTGCTGCTCAATCACCCGATCGACTGCCCGATCTGCGATCAAGCTGGGGAATGTGGTCTGCAAGATTATTATATGGACTATGGTCTCTACACCAACCGCTCGACGGTTCCCAAAGTCAAAAAGAACAAAGTGGTCGATGTCGGCCCGCTGGTGATGTTGGACCAAGAGCGCTGCATTCTCTGCTCGCGCTGTGTGCGTTTCTGCGACGAAGTGACCCATACCAACGAGTTGGTGATTGCAGGCCGCGGCGAAAAATGCCGGATTCAGACCTTTCCGGGCAAACAGCTCGACAACCCTTACTCCGCCAATGTGGTGGATATTTGCCCCGTGGGCGCCCTCACAAGCAAAGACTTCCGCTTTAAAAAGCGGGTTTGGTTTCTCTCGACGGCCAAATCGGTTTGCACAGGCTGTTCCAAAGGCTGCAATATTTATCTCGACCACGAAAAGGGCCAGGTCTACCGCTACCGTCCCCGCCACAATGCGGCGGTCAACGATTATTGGATTTGCGACGAAGGTCGCCTGAGTTATAAAGTGTTAAACGAAAACCGCCTGCAAGAGGCCCTGATTCACGGTGAGGCTCACCCGCTGTCCAGCGTGTTGGAACGGGCCCAAGCAGCCATTGCCCATACCTTGCAAAAACATGGCAAAACAGCGATCGGCGCCCTGGCCAGCCCCCATGCCAGCCTCGAAGACAATTTTGTCCTGCAAGATCTGCTCGGCCAGGTTCTGGGA
>CAZRFI010000163.1:4944-11217 GCA_964598905.1 uncultured Candidatus Sericytochromatia bacterium
TTGCTGATCATTTTAGAGAACAATTGCGAAGAGGCGGCCTTTGACCAGCTTTTGCAAACCCACCGCCCGACCTTAATTTACCTGGGTTCAAAACAGAACCGTTTGGCCCAAAAAGCCGATTATACACTTCCGGTTACCAACCACGCCGAGCAATACGGCAGCTATGTCAACAGCGAGCAGCGCCTGCAAAAAGTTTACAGGGCCCTCTTGCCTTCAGGAGATGTTCAACCGGGTTGGCAGGCCATACTGTCACTGCTCAAGCCCCAATTGACAGCAGCACCACCTACCTATTCCGATGTCGAAGACGTTTGGGGGCAATTGCGCGAAAAAATCCCGGCCCTCAAAGGCCTGAGCTTTTACGAATTACCCGAAGATGGACTCTCCCTGCTGCCAACTGAGACAGAAGCCGTTGTGGCAGAGGAGGTGGCCAATGTTTGATCCAATTATGGCTGTGGTGGTGATCATCAAAGCCCTGTTTGTGCTCTTTTTTGGCCTCTCGATGGTGCCGCTGCTGGTCTGGCTGGAGCGCAAAGTCTCAGCCCTGATGCAGGATCGCATTGGACCGAATCGGGCCGCGATTGGCTTTGTCCGGCTCGGGGGCTTGATTCACTTGATTGCCGACTCGCTCAAGATGCTCTCCAAAGAGCCGCTGATACCGCGCCACGTACATTTTTTCCACTATATGTTGGCCCCGATTATTATTGCCGCAGTGGCGCTGGTGATCTTGCCGATTGTGCCGTTTGCTGATGTGCTTAAAATTGGCGGGCGCGAAATCCCGATGCAGGTGCTCACCATCGACGCCGGATTGCTCTGGTACTTTGCCATGACCTCGCTGATGGTCTATGGTGTGGTACTGGCAGGCTGGGCCTCAAACAATAAATTTTCGCTCTTGGGTGGCATGCGCTCAAGTGCGCAGTTGATCAGCTATGAATTGCCGCTGGGTCTTTCTGTGGTGGGAATTATCATGCTCACAGGCACCGTCCACCTGAATGAAATTGTACGCCAGCAGGGAGACCTGCTCTTTGGCTTTATTCCCAAATGGGGCATTTTGCTCCAGCCTTTGGCTGCGATCATCTTTGTCGTCTGTGCCTTTGCTGAGACCAACCGCGCCCCTTTTGACTTGGCCGAAGGCGAGTCAGAACTGGTGGGCGGGTTTCACACCGAATACGCGGGCATGTTGTTTGGCACCTTTTTCATGGCAGAGTACATCGCCATGGTGGTGGCGGGTTCGATGATCGTCACCCTGTTTTTGGGTGGCTGGCAGATCCCCTTTATGTCTACCAGCTTTTTGATTGAAAAAGCCGCAATGCTGACCCAGGTTTCCCTGGTGGGTGCTGCGTTAGGCATGTTGGGCATTGCCTATCTCTGTTTCCGCTATCACAAAAAACACACCCACCGCTTTGGCGATCTGCGCGACAAAGAGGCGATTATTTATACAGGGCTGTTGGTCCTCGGTGCCCTCGGAGCCTTGGGACTATTGGCCCTGATTGTGGTCATGGGCTTTCCCCAAGAATTCGGCGGGCCGATTTTTGCGGCGTTTGCCCAAATGGGTATGTTCATTGGCAAGCTGATGGTGATTTTGCTGATGTTTATCTGGGTGCGCTGGACCTTGCCGCGCTTCCGCTATGACCAATTGATGTTTTTGGGCTGGAAGTCCCTCTTGCCCCTGGCGTTGGTGAATATTTTCCTGACCGGGCTGGCCGTGGCGCTGACCGGTGGTCTGTCTGGAGGCTAAAATGAAAGAAGTCCAAATCAAAAAAATTCCCCGTGAAAAGCTCAATTTCTGGGAAGAAACCTATCTCCTGCCGAT
This sequence comes from uncultured Candidatus Sericytochromatia bacterium, assembly GCA_964598905.1. Lineage (GTDB taxonomy): Bacteria > Cyanobacteriota > Sericytochromatia > UBA7694 > UBA7694. The sequence continues at coordinate 6,755 of CAZRFI010000163.1, forward strand.
CTTTCAGGGTATGTCGCTGACCCTCAAGCATCTGCTCAAAAATATCTCCAACACCGAGCAAATGCCTGTATTGGATTACCCGCTTGAGAAAAAGACCATGCCACCGGGCTACCGGGGCAAACACCGTTTAACCCAGCGCGACGATGGCACCGTTAAATGTGTGGCCTGCATGATGTGCGCCACCGTCTGCCCGGCCCTGTGCATCCATATCGAAGCAGCCGAGCACGAAAATCCCGCGATTGAAAAATTCCCACAGGTCTTTGATATCGACCTGCTGCGCTGTGTCTATTGTGGTTATTGCGTCGAAGCCTGCCCCTGTGATGCGATTCGCATGGACTCTGGCGTCTACACCATCTTTGCCAGCAAACGTGAAGACTTTGTCGTGCACAAAGAACAATTGTTAAATATGCAGGCCCAATACCCAGAGACGGCGCGCCCCACTCAAGGCATGCCGCCGCTGCCAAACCCTTAAACAGACAGAGTTGCCATGAAAAAATTTCGCACGGCCGTTGAGAGCAAACAGATTCAAGATACCTCGCTGGCACCCCTGCTAAATAATAAAAGCTTGCTCAACACGGTTTTCAGACAATATGTTCACCTGCCCTTGGGTCTGGTGGTTTCGCTGCTGATGGTCCTCTCTTCTTACCTCGCGGGCAGGCCCTGGCAAGCAGAAGAAAATCTGCTCTTTGCCTTTCAGGGTGTGGCGGCGATTGCTTTCTTTTTCAGTTTTCAGGCCTGGCGCGCGTTTCGCAACCACCAATTGCAGTTGCGCCACAGTCACAATGCCTTTGTCGGATCAGGGGTCTATCCCCTGCTCTTTGGCAGCCTTTTTCTCTATCTCTGCCTGCCCCAGGGCACAGCGGCCCTGGCCTGTGGCGCTGTGAGCCTGGCATTGGCCATTGCCTATAGTGCTGGCCGCAAACCCTTACAAACACTGGGTCTGCTCCGTTACCAAACCCTCACACTATTGATACTTTCACTCTGCTGGTTGCCCTTGGTGGCTCCCCAGGGCAATACCAACTTACAAACAGGGGCTTTCCTGCTCGTTTTGGGGGGCATCGTGGGCAGTCTCAACCATTTTTACCAGGCCCTGATGCACACAGCAGGGATTCATCACGAAGAATTACTCGCAGATCGCCACTGACCCCGCTGATACCCTGTTTGGGGCACCTGTTTTATGCTAATATGCCTGCATGATTTGGCTTGATTGGTTGATCTTGGCGATCCTCGCCTATAACCTCATTGGCGGCCTGATGAACGGCCTCCTGCGTTCCCTGGTCAATCTGGCGGCCCTGGTTGGTGCGTATTTACTCACACCCCTCCTGAAGCCCGTTATGATTGCCCTGATTGGGAATATCTTTGGTTTGGAAGAAATGCTGGCTGTGCCCATTGGCCTGGGCCTGACCTGGACCGTCATTTATTTGGCAATCAGCCTCACGGGCGCTTATATTGGCAAAATGGTCAACAAAACCCCACTGCAAGTCGTGGATAGGATCGGCGGCGCGGCCTTCGGCCTGTTTATTTCGGGCATTTTGATTCTGCTGCCTTTGGCCGCTGTACAGGCGATCCCGCTCTTGCGCGATATGCCCCCCGTCAAACAGACCCTGGCGAAATCTATCTGCCTGCCTGTCGTCAATCCACTGATCAAAGGACTGCAAACGACGGTGGGTCCTGCCGTAGTCAATTATTGGCTCCAAGGCGATCAGCAAAAAATGCAAAAGCCTTTGCAAAAGCCCCCTGCACCACCCGCAAAACAGCCAGGCACCCCCCCCCAAAAAAACACGCAGCCCCAAGGAAAAAAACCGGCTCCCGCGCAACGGCCCAAAACCTAAGCCATGGCGCCACTCCCTCGCCTGCTTTACACAGCCTTTGACGTCGTGCCTGCCCCCAAAGGGGCCAGCCTGCGCATCCAAAATATGCTGGCAGCCCTGTCTGAACGTTTTGAAGTCAAAGCCCTGCTCTTGGGTGAGCCCGGTCAGCCTGTTCAGGAAAAATGGGGAAAGGTGCAAATCGAGAAATTGATCGCCCCCGAGAGCGCCTTTTTGGAAAAGACCATTCACTTCGCAGAGTGGGTGCTGCAAGAGGCATTGGCCTGGCAGCCCGAGGTGATTCAATTTCGCTCGCTCTGGGATGGCTTTGTGCTCAGCCAATACCGCCAACAGTTTCCACAAAATTGGCAATTGGTTTATGAATTACACGGCCTGCCCGAAATAGAATTGGAACACCATTTCCCCGATCTGCCCGCCCAGGTTCATGAAAAAATCCGCAGACAACAGGCCTTGCTATTGCCCCAAGCGGATTTTTGGCTCTGTCCCAGCCAAGTTCATCGGGCCTATCTGATTCAGCAAGGCATTCCCGCGGACAAAATTGGCGTGGTGGGCAACGGAGCAGATCCTGATCTCTTTCACACCGCAGTCACCGCCCTCCCCCATTCTCTCCCGGACGACAAACCGCTGATTATCTATCTTGGCACCCTGGCTCCTTGGCAAGGTCTGGAAAACCTGCTGGAGGCCTGCCAACACCTGCTCTCTCCGTTTCAATTGCGCCTAATTGGCAAAGGCAATGCCCGCTGGCAACAAAACCTCTTGGCCAAGAGTTACCAATTGGGGCTGACTGCCTCTGTGGAAATTGTCGATCCGCTGCCCCACAGCTATATGCCTCAATTGCTGGCTCCTGCTCAAATTGCCGTGGCGCCCCTGAGCAAGAATGAGCGCAACCAAATCCAGGGCTGCAATCCCATTAAAATTTTTGAATATATGGCTGCAGGCAAAGCCATTGTTGCCCCGGATTTGCCTGTCGTGCGCGAAATTTTAACCCACCAGGAAACAGGCTGGCTCTACGCGCCAGAGGAGAACGGGGCCCTGACCGCAGCCCTGGAATATTTACTGCAACACCCAGAAGAGAGAACCCGTTTGGGCCAAGCGGCCCGTACAAAAATGCTTTCAAGCTATACCTGGCAACACCGCCAAACCCAAGTTTTGGACTTTTTTAGAAAGGCTTTACCCGTATGAGCTTTGTCCCCCATATTCTCTATGTTGATGATGACCTGGACTACGCCAAATTAATTCAATACACCCTCAAACAAGTGGGTTATAAAGTCACGCACTTGGCCACAGGCCAAGCGGCTCTGCGTTATATGCAATCGAATACCCAATTGCCTGATGCGATCTTATTGGATATAGATATGCCAGATATCAGTGGCTATGAAGTCTGTGAGAGTATTCAAGAAAACGAGCGCTGGTCATTGGTGCCCGTGATCTTTTTGTCTGGGAAAGAGGGCAGTGATAGCCGCCTGATGGCATTTCAAGCTGGAGGCATGGGTTTTTTAAGCAAACCCGTTCCCCAAGACGAACTCATGGCCCAATTGCGCAAAGCGCTGCAGGTCGGAAACCAATGGCTGGAAAGTTTTGTGCCCGATGCCAAAAGCACCACCTCCACCACCCGGTCAAATACGCCCCCAGCGGCACAAGAGCAATTAAAAGAGCGTCAACCAGAACGTCAACCAGAGCGCCCAGCAGGCACTGCACCACTTGCCTCCGCCGCAGTGACTTCAGCCACCAGCGCCGCCGCCGCTCAGAGCGAAACATGTGGTGCTGTACAACCTGAAGCGGCCAAAAGCAGTAGCAACCAGGGTCTCGTTCTCGTTCCCGCCCATAAAGCCCAAACCAGTGATTTGAGCCGTTCTGGCAGCCAAAGTGAGGCCTCACCGTCTGGATTTAACGGCTTTGTTCAGTATTTTTGGCAAACCCTCAAACAAGCCCCTGATTTGGCGCTGACCCCCGATGCCCTCTATACCCAAGCCCTGCAAAAGGGCCTTGAGAGCAGCCAAATGGCCCAGTTGATCGGCAATTATACCGGCCTCCCCTACTTGCGCGAGATCCTGCCCGAACAGCTCAAAATGGGCATTTTGCCCATGCCCTTTTGCCGCAGATACCAATTGGTGGCCTTTCAAAATGAAAAAAACCAACTCTCATTTTTGCTCACTCACCCCTTTGAAATCGAAGTGTCTGACGCTTTGCGGCGTTTTCGGGCTGCCCCCTTGTATATTGCCACCCCCGAAACCCTGTCGGGTCTTTTGGAAAGCGGCATCAAAGGCAATCCAAGTGCCAAAGCCAGTCCTGCCCCAAACGATACAGCTATGGGTGAGCTGATGCAGGAGGTCAAAACCCGCTACAATAAACAGCATTCACCCCTGGATCCCGATGAGGATGAGGCGGACGAAATTTACCTGCCCAATGTGGCCAATGACGCTCCCTTGGTGCGTTTGGTCAATCGTTTGATCGAAGATGCTTACGAAATGCGCGCTTCGGATATCCACATCGAGCCCTGGGAAGAGTTTGTGATGGTGCGCTACCGTGTGGATGGTGATTTAAGAGATATTCACCGGCTCAAACCGCTTTCCCTGGCCCTGCCGATTGCGGCCCGCATCAAGGTCATGGCCAGCATGAATCTGGCCGAACGCC
>CAZRFI010000164.1:0-1229 GCA_964598905.1 uncultured Candidatus Sericytochromatia bacterium
ACGCGTTTTCGCCCCCTTGAAGATACGCTCAGAGACGAACTGGCCTTTTTCGAGGCCCAGGGTACCTTAAAGATCCCAAAATCAGCCTGAGCCCCTCTTGTAAGCAAAGAAATGTTCATGATATGCTAAAAAGACAATGAGACTTTAACGTCACATTCTGTTCGCTGTCACGATTGTTGGTCACGTTTTTTGTGTTTTGACTTTGTTTCGCCGGTGATAAGGATTCCGTCTGCTTCCCGCGTCCCTAAGTTCCCACTGTCTGCTGCGTCTTGATTGACGGGAGTCCCATATTTATCACTAAACAAAGGTATTTTTTTCGCAATGAATATTTACGTTGGCAATCTTTCCTATCAAACTGATGAACAGAGCCTGGGCGATCTTTTCGCACAGTATGGTGAAGTTCGCAGTGTACGTGTGATCACCGATCGCGAAACCGGTCGTCCTCGTGGTTTTGGCTTTGTCGAAATGGACTCTGCTGAAGCTGGTCAGAACGCCATTTCTGCACTTAACGGCAAAGATTTTATGGGCCGTCAGTTGAATATCAACGAAGCCCAGCCCCGCCAAGAGCGCGGTGGTGATCGCGGCGGTTTCCGTGGCGGCAACGGTGGCGGTGGTGACCGTCGCTCCTTCAGCAACAGCCGTTATTAAACCGTAGATACATCAAAGCCCCCTGAAGTGATCAGGGGGCTTTTTTCATGGTGGATTTTGTCAGACCCAATTGAAGGTTAAGCACTGCCACACTCAGCCCCCATCAAGGATTCATTTGCATGGGCTTTTCAGCTGAAATTCTCTCAAAATCCTCTATACTGAAATTGTTTCCTCCCCCATTAAACTGGATTGTGTTTTTAAATCAGCCCCATGACGCACCGCATTAAAAAATTAAGCCTAAAAAACAAAGCGCTCAATACCATTCATCCGGCTCATTGGCACAGAGGACGCATTCAGCGTCTCGATATTCAGTCCCGGAATTTGCACAACCACAGACCTGTGGACGTCTATTTGCCGCCTGGTTACGACAACAACCCCGGCCGGCATTATCCGGTGCTCTACATGCATGATGGCAATAACCTTTTTTATAAACATCTCGCTTATGGGCATCATCCCTGGCATGCCGATCAAATGCTCGATCGGCTGATCAATCACCATCTCATCGAACCTGTCATACTGGTCGGAGTTTTTAATACCCCCGGTCGGGTTTACGAATACACCTGGACACCCATGCCCAAAAA
>CAZRFI010000164.1:1329-7019 GCA_964598905.1 uncultured Candidatus Sericytochromatia bacterium
GATTTGCGGCAACCTGGGGCCTATTGGGCTTTTCGGCACTTTTGGGAGAGGCCTTTTACAAAGTCACACCCTATGTCGTTGAGCTCTTTCAAATCTCCCTGAGTCCCTTGCACTGGGTGGCCTTGATCAGCTGGGTTGTGTTTATGGCTTATAGCGAGGGCTACCGCGGCTTTCAAAAACATTATTCCCCCCGATTTGCCGCCCGGCTGCGCTGGCTGCGGGATCATGCCAATTTTAAACAGGCCTTACTCGCTCCACTCTTTTGTATGTGTTTCTTTGGCACCACCCGCAAACGCAAAATTGTGGCCTATTGCCTGACCAGTGGCATTGTCCTGCTGGTGGTCGCGATCAAGTTCTTGCCCCAGCCCTGGCGTGGTATCGTCGATGTAGGTGTGATTGTGGGTCTGGGTTGGGGACTGCTTTCAGTCTATATGTATGCCTGGCAGGCCCTGGCCCTCAATCGCGAAACCGGCGACCCAGAAGTGGCCTAAACCAGACATTCAAGTCCCTATTTCAGGCATGGGCTGTGTTATTATGCGCCCATGGAAGACTGGGAACTGAGTGCCGACGACGAATTTGAAGACGAGGAATGGCCAGCAGACGAAACGGAATCGCTGCTGCCAGATCAACCTGCCGCAGTAGAACTTGCCAAGTTGCAGTTTGAAATCCCCAACTTTGCGGTGCGCACGCGTATCGACAGTTTTTTAACCCGGCATCTGCGCTATGCCACACGCAACCGGATTCAAAAGGCCATTGCCGAAGGCCGGGTGACGGTCAATGGCAAAAAAGTCAAAAATTCGTATGGTTTGCAGGCCAAAGATCTGGTTGAAATAACGCTCAAACGCCCTGCTGCGACAGATATGGTGGCCCAAGAAATCCCCTTGGACATCGTCTACGAAGACGATGAACTGATTGTCTTGAATAAACCGCCAGGGATTGCCGTCCACCCCACCTACAAACATTGGGATGGCACCCTTGCCAATGGCCTGCTCTGGCATTACCGCAATCAAGTGGGAGATCCCAATGCCCCGTTTAAACCGGGTTTGATTCACCGCCTCGATAAAAACACCTCGGGCTTGCTGGTGGTGGGCAAGACCTTGCATGCCAAACGCACCCTGAGCCGCCAATTTGAACGCCGCCAAACGGGCAAAATTTACCTGGCCCTGGTCTGGGGCACGCCCAAATTTGCCAAAGGGCTGCTCGAAACCAATTTGGGAATCAGCAAACGCAACCGCATGATGATTGATGTTTATCCTCTCAACGGCAAAGAAGGAAAACCCGCCAAAACCGGCTGGGAAGTGCTCGAAACGGTGGGCGGATTTTCGCTTTTGCGGGTGGTCTTGTTTACCGGACGCACCCACCAGATTCGCTCCCACCTCAAACATCTGGGGCACCCGATTGTTGGCGATGGCACTTATGGCGGTCAACTCGGAGAGCGCTTTAATTACCCCGACAAAGAGCATTGGTTACCCCAATTGCTGAGTTTGATTCCCCGCCAAGCCTTACATGCGGGCCATTTGGAATTTAACCACCCCGTTAGCAACGAGCGCTGCGTTTTTCAATCACCCGTGCCCGCAGATATTCAAGCGGCCCTGGATTGGCTGAGGGACGAGTCACCCGTTCAAGACCCACTTATACGGTCAACCCAGCCCAAGTGAGTTGGCTGTTTCAGCTGAAGATCACTTGGGAATATTATGCCATGCACCCATTTAGAAAGGGTTTGTGGCCCATTGATATCTGAGCTAAAATTAAAATAGACTGAGCTGATGTTGACTTAATTTGGGGGTTGAATTTTTTCGGGTTGAATATTTTTAAGCAGAATTATGCAGAAAAAGGCAGACGCAAATGATACGCGCTGAGAACCATATTGAGCTTGAGGCCGTGCGCAATTGGACCCAAACCTGGGATGAAAGTCAGTATATTGAGTATTTTGAGAGCCAAATATCAGACCGCCAAAAGCGCCTCAAGGTGCGTTCATCGATGGAAGAGAATATTGTTAAAATCAAGAAGCTCTGTCGTGATCTTGGCGAGGAACTGACCTTTTATTCTTATTTACAATTTCTCAACCGGATTATCTTTAATTGTTATTTTAAAAAGGGCAACTCAGCCCTGCAAATTGCCAATTTTTACGAAGAAATTATTCTGCCAGCTGACCAAGAAACCCGACTAAAACTCTTTGCCTATGACGGCGGCAAACGCGAAGTGGGAATTCTCGATGTGACCGTTGATGGGCAAATTGTCGGCCAATTGGGCGAGCAGAGCGATATGTTTCATCTGGTCTATGATGCCTGTTTTTTAACCGAAGACGAACTCTTTGACGAAGGCAATGCCGTGATTACAGAAAAACCCAATCACCCTTCTTTTTCTGTGACTTCGGTCGACGACGATTATTTGACCCTCAAAATCTGGAAACCCGAAGCACTCAAGGTGCCTGTCCATCAATTCGTGGATCAATTTTTGTACAATTGTACAACCCGGCTCAACCTCAATTTTAAACGCACCCTCTTTGATCTGCCGTTTGAAAAAAAAGGCAAACCCCTGCAAGCCAATTTAAGTGTCGAACCCAAACCCCTCGACGGTTTGCCACTTTTATACTTTAATTCTGCAGCCCACAATCTTGCGCCCCGGATTCGCTATTTGGCCTATTACAATGCCATTGCCCATTTTCACAAACGGGCCACCCATTTGGTGATTCGTCAGAAAATGCAAAATATGTTTGCCACAGGCAGCAGTATGTCTTCCCAAGACCTGAAAAAGATGTCTCGCTCGATCAATACCCTTAAAGAGACCTTTAGCGAAAAAGAGGCGCTTGAGTTGGTACTGCGCCGCGCCTTGGATATGGAAGATATCACCCAATGGCTGAACGCCGATCCCTTGCGCAAAGAATGGTACTCACATCACCCCGAGCGCTACCGTGAAATCCCAGTGCTCAATCTAACCTCGGAAAAAGAATTGTTGCGCACCCTTGTCGAGCGGATCTACGCAATCAAATGCAGCATCGAAGATGCCCGCGATGAACACGATAATTTTATTTGGATTGCCCGCCTCGACGATGCCTTGCTGCGCAAGGAAATGCCGCTGATCCGCTTCTTGGCTGCCCAGGCCATCGAATGTTGGAGCTTGGGCGTGCTCGCAGACGAAGAACTCAAGCTCTTGCCAGGTGCCCAATAAGATGACAATTCTGGGTCTTCATCATGCTGCGATAACGATTCCAGCTGCGTCGGAGACAGATGCTCGGTCTTTTTACCTGGTGGTTCTTGCCCTGCCCGAATTGCCCAAACCTGATGCACTCAGACCCAATGGTGGCTTCTGGTGCCAATTGGGTGCGCAGCAACTGCATGTCAGCCTTGGAAATGCCCCAGACCCCTCAGAAAAAGCCCATTTGGCCTATGTTGTCACTGATTTAAACCACTGGCGCCAGAAACTTGAAGCAGCAGGCATCCAAATTAAGGCGTCAGTTCAATTGCCCGGAATGGCACGCTTTGAGTGCCGCGATCCCTTTGGCAACCGCATGGAATTTTTGAGTCTCAGTTCAGGCAGTTAGCCTAGCTTAAAGCCGGATTTCGAGCAATTTGCCCGCACTGCCCGGCTCGGGGCTGTCGACGGTCGTGGCATAGAGGGTGCGGTCATTGGCCCCAAAGGTAAAACTGGTGATATAGGGCTGGCTAAAACCGATCGAGCCCAATAATTTGGCTTCGGGATTGGTGACCAGAATTTTTCCTTCACCCCAGAGGCCAATATACAATTGGCCCTTGCCATTAAATGCCAGGGCCGAAGGCGCAGGCTCTTCAGCCGCATCACTGGAAGCGGTAAAAATATCGCTGATCTTTTTAAACACCCTGCCATTGCTCAATTTGGTTTCGTTGACGTCAAAAACCCGAATCTGACGACTGACATGTTCAGCGACATAAAGATTTTTGCCATCAGCCGAGAGAGCCAGTGCCACAGGGCCATCTAATTGACTTGCCATAGGAGTGAGCAGGCGGCGGCTGGGGGAGAGATAAAAAATTTGACCGCGACGGGCCTGGGCTGCAGTGCGGTCAGGAGCGCCTGCTAAGGCCAAATAGGTACCACCCCGGCTGTCTTGAACCATGGCCTGAATGCCTATCAGAGAAAAATTCTGATCCATGACTTTAATGTCCACGAGGCCATTGTCTTGGGTCTTATTTTCAAAACTTTCAATCACTTGGCCGTAGCCATTGATCACGCGCAAAGACGTATTTTGCTGGCAGGCCACCAAAAAATAATTGTCTTTGGTCGGGATCACCGCCACAGGCATGCAGGCGGATTGGGACCAGAGAATATTGCTCTGGGTGCGATCCCAAATCATCAATTGATCTTTACCCGTTTGCCCATAGATCAGCCGCTGTTTGAACCAGGTTGCCGCCACAGGCATCGCACCGACGTTCTCGATTACACGCACCCGCGAATCTTCAGCCCGAGCACTGCCCACACTGCCAATCCAAAGCGTTCCTGCCAAAATAAGCGAAAGAGATAGACGGAGCATAGCGACTGACCTACCTGCCTGGATGATGTGCCTTCATTGTAGCAAATCCAGGTCCCATCTGCTTAATCCTTTGCTGGCTTTCTGCTAATATGCCTTATTGGGGTCAAGACACCTGCCCCCAAATATAAGACATTCTCAATCACCCTTGGAGGTAGACCATGAGCAATACCGAAATTCTTTCTCCGCTTGAAGCGGGAACCATCTCCGTGCAGATGGAAAATATTTTTCCGATTATCAAAAAATGGCTCTATAACGACAAGGAGATCTTTCTGCGCGAATTGATCTCCAATGGCGTTGATGCCATTTCTAAGCTGCGCCATTTGACCGTAATTGGCCAGGCCGAAAAAACAGAGACCGAATTCAAAGTTGAGATCAAAATCGACAAAGAGGCCAAAACCCTCTCGATTATTGATAACGGCATTGGCATGACCGCTGATGAAGTCAAAAAATACATCAATCAGGTGGCCTTTTCCAGCGCCTCTGAATTCATGCATAAGTTTGGCGATAAAAATAACGATATTATTGGTCATTTTGGTCTGGGTTTTTATTCGGCTTTTACCGTCGCCAGCAAAGTCGAAATCCACACCCGCTCTTATCAAAAAGAGGCAGAAGCGGTGATCTGGAGCTGCGATGGCTCCCCCAATTTTGAATTACATGCCGGTCAGCGCGAGAGCCACGGCACTGAAATCAAACTCTTTTTGCTTGACGATGAGCTGGAATTTGCCGAAGAGGCCCGGATTCAGCATCTCGTCAAAAAATACTGCGACTTTTTGCCTGTGCCGATTGAGATCAACGAAAAAATCGCCAACCGCCAAAAGCCACTCTGGGAGCGCAGTCCCCAAGAAGTGAGCAAAGAGGAGTATTTGGAGTTTTACCGCTACCTTTACCCCTTTGCCCCAGAGCCCTATTTCTGGATTCATCTCAACGTCGAAGTGCCCTTTGTGCTCAAAGGCATTTTGTTCTTCCCCAAACTGAGCCATGAATTGGATCCAGGCAAAGGCAATATCAAACTCTATTGCCACGACGTCTATGTTTCAGACCACGTCGAGGACTTCATTCCACGCTTTTTGGTCACTTTGCAAGGCGCCATCGACTGCCCGGATATTCCCCTCAATGTCTCACGCAGTATGTTGCAGAACGATCCTTATGTGCAGCGGGTCTCGACCCATATTACGAAAAAAGT
>CAZRFI010000164.1:7119-11165 GCA_964598905.1 uncultured Candidatus Sericytochromatia bacterium
TACAAAAACCACGAAGTCAAATTTGCCCGCATCGACTCGGATATCTCTGAGTCTCTGGTGGAAAAAGACAAAGCGGCCCAAATTGTCGATCCCAAAACCAATAAAACCAGTGACGAAACCCTGGAAGAGCTGTTTAAAGCCGAACTCAACGTGCCCAAGTTGCACCTCAAGGTTGAATCACTCAAAAGCGAAGATATTCCAGCTGTGGTTTTATTGCCCGAAAATGCCCGCCGTCTGCACGAAATGAGTCAGTTTATGCAGCAGGCCGGTATGAATGAGCATATGGACAGTCTGCTCGAAGAGCATACCCTGGTGGTCAATAGCAATAATCCGCTGATTCAAAGCCTGCGCAAATTGCATGGCACGATCTCAGAGAAAGACAATCTGCAATTGATCTGTCGCCATGTCTACGACCTCGCGATGATGGCCCACCGGCCCCTGCGCGGAGAAAAATTGACCCATTTTCTGAGTGATGCCAATAAGGTCTTACAGGCGCTCAGCAACAAGCTTTAAAGCCAAAAGACCGAACCCAAAAGGACAGCAATTGCTGTCCTTTTTTTTTAAGATCTTAAAATGGAGGTTGCATATTTAAAAAGAAAAGGTTATGATAGTTTACATGGAACTTTAACAAGTTCAGTTTCTGTTCACGAGTTCATGATATTGCTTTTGTCTCGATCAGAGTAGTTTGTTTAACTATTTTTTCTCGTATCTTCAGCCCCTCATGCTTTTCGATGTAACAAACTTTTCTCTGTTCCAAATTATTTAATTTTAAGGCAATTTTATTCATGAATATTTATGTAGGCAATCTCTCTTTTGACACCACTGAACAAGCTCTGGGTGATTATTTCTCTCAGTACGGCGAAGTTCTGAGCGCTCGCGTCGTTACCGATCGCGAAACCGGTCGCCCTCGCGGTTTTGGTTTTATTGAGATGTCTTCTCCCGAAGCCAGCAAAAAAGCCATCGACAACCTGAATGGTGTCGAATTCATGGGCCGTCAGCTGACCATCAATGAAGCCAAACCCCGTGAAATGTCCGGCGGCGGCAATCGTGGCGGCGGCGGCGGACGCAACCGTTATTAAGCTTTAGTTTAAGCCTTAGCGCTTAAGCCAAGACCCGGAGTTAACCTCCGGGTCTTGTGTTTTTTTGTTTCTCAAATTGCACTCAAAACAATCTATTTACCCAGCTCTTCACGCAGTTGGGAAATCCAGGGCAGCAAATGTCGTCCTGGACAGAGGGTCTCACTCAGATCGCGATGTACCCCAATCTCTGTAGCCAAGATCTGGTGACGCAATGTGAGATACTTCAAAAGCTGCCTCAGAGCTTGTATTTGTTCTGGGGTGGGCATTTCCTCTTCAAAATTGCCATCGACACAGATCAGAAGATGGCCAGAGGGATCATAATCGGTATTGGTATCCCCTGCATATTGCCATTCCCTCCCCTCAAGAATATCTCCATTGGCATAGATCAGATAATGATAAGGCAGATCTGCCCAAACAGGCTTGGTTTTGCCCTCTCCCAGCGCTGCCGATTGCTGGGAGTAAGCTTGCAATTTGCGGATCAGTTCGCGACTGTCTCGGCCCTTTTTGGCCGCCACGCCACTGTGATGCAGGGTAATCCGCTGCAATGTGTGTTTTTTCATTGCCAGAACAGGTGCATGAGCCCCCCACTGGGACCGGCTGATCAGGCTAAGCGAGGGGGGTGGGGGCTCAAAATCGGGATTGGGATTTAAAAAACAGGCCGAAAGCGTTAAACTCAGGCCCAATAATGACAGCCTTTTTTTCACCTGGCTAACCCCCAGAACATTTGATAATACAGTTTAAACCCAAAGAACGCAGATGTGTCAAAGCCAATCCGGGTTCAACGATACGTGGCCGATTCTTTTTATTTACTGCTAAAATGGGGGGTCTTCGCTTTTTCAGCGCAGACTGGAATACAAAAACAAGGAGAATCATTGAACTATGAAAATCACCACCTTAACACAGATCCTGGCCGCTGGCAGCTTGCTGCTGGCTATGACCGCTTGCCAAGTGGGCATGGGCCCTGCTGGCACATCCTCAGCTCCAGTTGCAGTCACTGAACCTGCACCTCCTGTGGCCAGCCCCGCTGCGCCGGTTGCCAGTCCAGAAGCCCCTGCCGCCAGCCCTGCTGCGGAAGCCAGTCCCGCTCCTGCAGCCACAGCAGCCCCCTAATCTCAGGATTTAAAAAGCAAAAGGCACCTGTTAACAGGTGCCTTTTTTGCGTTGAATTAACGCCCTGTGCCGGTGCAAAAAAAGACCATCTCAAACACTTTTTTCTAATAAATTTGTTATAATTTTTGCATTCACATTTTAAAATCTTGCTAGAGAAGGATCTTTCATGAAAAAACCACTCCTCACGCTGTGTCTATGTCTCAGTTTAACCATGCCATTGGCAGCCCAAACCACAGAGCCCAATCTCATGGTCGGAGTCAAAACAGCCGCTGGTAGCATGAGTGAATCCGCTTTGGCCAGTTTTGAACCTGGAGATTGGGTTTATGCTTTTACGCGAAAATTGGACAAATCCCTCGAAGGCCGTTTTAAAGATCAAAAGGTCGTATTTCGCTTTGACATTCTCAAAGAGGGAAATCTCTTGGCCCAACACAGTTTTGAAAAAGTGTATAATTTTTCGGGCACCTATTTACAATTCAATCTGCTCCCCGATCCCCATTCCACCGATCCCCTCTCTTTTCGCTGGGATTGGTCTGGCAATTTGGCCAAAGCGCTTTCTCAATTGCCCAAGGGAGAACACACGCTGGATATTCAGGGGTTTCTGATTGCTGGCGGCGACACCCTACCCATTGTGAGTGGCAAAATGATCTACAACAATCTAAAAGGCAATGGCAAGATGGCAGAATACGCCAACTTGATCGAAAAAAACAAAAGTTTTGATCAAACCGCTCAAAATGTGGCCTTTGACAAGAAAAACCCCATTTCCAAAAAAGTCGTCTTGGTGCCGATCAAACTCTTTAATAATTGTGGTTATTATCGGCAAGTCAAACATTTCAGCCCTGTTGGAGACAAAATTTATGGTTTTGCCTCTGGTCAAACCAAGGCTTTAAATGTCCCCGATGGAAATTGGCTCTATCGCTTAGAAGGCAGCAGCGACTGGAAAAGTTTTGGCCCCACGATCAACCTCAAAGACAAAGGCAAGACCTTCAAAATTTGCCGTTAAAGCTTGATTTTAAACCTTGCCCCTGCGGCTTAAAAAGGCAGAGGTGGTAAGGAGGGAAGACTTGAAGCAGAGAACTTGATATCCGGCAAAAGATAAACAGGTTCTTTGCTTAGGCTATTCCAGAGCCAAGCCGATTTTTCTGAGACAATCATGCGTTCGGGCGGTTGGGTATTGTCCTTTTGACGGCCTTGGTAGACCCATTTTCCGGCTTTGATTTGAAAGGTAAATTTGCGGTAGAGCTTGCCCTCTAACTGTATTTCCAATTCATAATTGCCATCTTTAAGATCTGATTTTTTTAACATGGCATTGTTTGTCGCGCCACTTAAATGGAGTTGCAAAAGGGTGGTATAGGGATAAAGTGTCACGCGATGCGCTTCTTTGCCAGGTAATTTGGCGATGACTTTGCCATTCAACTTGAGGTTGGCCAGCAACTTGAGATTGATCGAAGATTGGTCAGCCACCGCTTTTTCGCCTGCAAATCCAGCTTCAACCACAAATTGACCATCCGACTCAAAAGACAACCGGGCCATTTGGGTCTGTGGCAAGTAGCTGTAAAAAACCTGTCCTTTGCTAAAACGCCCTTCACCCAGTGGATAAGCACGAACTTCAAACCATTCAGCAGAAAAGATTTTGCCATTTTCAGAAAAGACCATCCAATAAACACCCGGCTCCAAAGGAACTGAGTTGGGACCATCCAAACATTTGCCCCCGGCACAGGCTGAGACCCAGCCATCAATTTCCCCCAGCGACAGCCCATTTTTATAGCGGTGGACCCTTTCTTTGGTGGTCCTGATTTTCCCTTGGCTATCGACAATATCTGTTCTGACTTGAACATCGCGCCCAGGTACATAGACATG
>CAZRFI010000165.1:0-11152 GCA_964598905.1 uncultured Candidatus Sericytochromatia bacterium
CCGACCATGCCCGAACGGGTTCGCACGGGGCAGTACCGGGTTTTGGGGGATTATTTTCCCGAAGCTGGGCAACAGATTTTTGTCGAAGATGTGGCGGATTTTATCTTGAAAGAAATTCTGGCCCGGCAGTTTCTGCGGCAAAGGGTGGGCATAGCCTATTAACTTGGTCTCACATTTGCGCTTAAAATTTGAGACCAAGATGATGACAAAGAAAAATCCCGCAGGGCGGACCCATGCGGGAGAGGAGGTGTGACCGTACCAACCAGAAGGCTGTTGCGGTGTCAGACTGAACCTGCCGAGGATAAAACAGGCTCAGTTTTAGGAGGCGGGATTCAGGGCATTTTTGTTCCCAAAATTATTACTGTTTAGTAAATGTTTTTATGCGGCGGCCAATTCTCTTTCCGATTCTTCCACTTTTCCTTCTACTTTGGGACGGCGGCGACCACCGAGCATTTGAAAGTTTTCGGCTTGGATATAATAGCGCTGACGGCGATTGCCTTCAGGGGTTTCCCAATGATCGACCCGCAAAGCACCTGTGACACTCAGCAAATCGCCTTTATTGACATAGTCAGACAAGATTTCCGCTTGCCGATCCCAGAATTTGCAAGCAATCCAATCAGTCACTTCTTGCCCTTCGGCTTTGCCATGCCGAGGCACGGCCAAGCGAATTTCTGCCACAGTGCTACCACTGGCGAGATGTTTGATCTCCTCTGCTACGGCATTTCCGACACGACCAATTACGATAATTTGATTGTTTGAAGCCATTTTTTGACTCTCCTTTAAATATTTAAAAATAATGTTGTTAATTTCGTGTGATTTGAATTTCTTGATTTATATTATTGAGTCATTCATTTCCGAATCACATATCTAACTTAACTCTTTTTTTGGATTTGGACAAGCTTAATTTATTGTTTTATGGCTATTTTTGCTTGTTTCTGTTAAAAAAGCGTATGTTATCAAGGTGTTAATTGCTCTGTTTGTGAATTTGCGCTGCAAGGGCATTGAGCTATCCCTGAGGGTGGGCGGACAGATATACTAAAGACAGGAGAAACCCGCATGCACCAACACTCACACCACGGCCATTCCCACAGTCACGGCCATTCCCATGATGCAAGTCAGCGTTTGGGTCTGGTTTTCTGGCTCAATTTGGGCTTTGCCCTGCTGGAGATCGCTGGCGGTTTTTTTCTCAACAGCATGGCCATTTTGGCCGATGCCCTTCACGATTTGGGGGATTGTTTGGCGCTGGGGCTGGCCTGGTATTTTCACAAATTATCAGGCAAAAAGCGCGATCAGCATTTTAGTTACGGCTACCGGCGTTTTTCGCTTTTGGCGGCAGTGATCAATGGGGTGATTTTGGTTGGCGGTTCGCTGCTGATTCTGCGTGAAACCCTGCCCCGACTTTGGCTAACCCCAACACCTTTGCAAACACCGGGAATTATTCTACTGGCTATAGTCGGGCTGTTGGTCAATGGCTTTGCTGTCTGGCGTCTGGGTGGGGGCCGTTCGGCCAATGAGCGCGTGGTGATGTTGCATTTGCTCGAAGACGTCATGGGTTGGGCAGCCGTTTTGATCGGTGGGGTCGTGATGTATTTTACCCATTGGTATCTGCTCGATAGCTTGTTGGCCCTGGGCATTGCCACCTGGGTGAGTTGGAATGCCTTGCGGGGCCTCTATCAGAATCTCGGTATTTTATTGCAGATGATTCCCGAAAATGTCGACCTGGAGGGCTTGCAGCAAGAAATTCAAGCCCTGGTAGGTGTAATCTCTGTTCATGATTTACACTCTTGGTCCCTCGATGGAGAATTCAACATACTGACCTTACATGTGGTGGTGCAGGATCTGGGCCTGACCGCTGACAATCTGGCGCTCAAGCAGACCATTAAGGCCCTGGCGCAAAGCCGGGGTATTGATCATCTCACCCTGGAGTTGGAAGCTCCCTCCGAAGCCTGTGGGCTTGAGAATTGCTGAACCTTCTGGGACATTTAAACATTAACTCAAAATTCAGTTCAACTTAATCTCTTCTTAAATGCGAAGGCGCAAGTCTTGAACGGCTCTCAAGGATAAGTAGACTATCAAGATGTAGCGAGTTCAAAAAAGAGGAGAGAAGAGTATGAAACGGAGTCAGAAGTCAGCATTTACAATTACCCTTTTGCTGGCCAGTTTGAGCCTCACCGCCTGTGGTGGCCGCGCTCCCGGCGTGACTCCCGACGTGCTGCCTACCCAACCTCCTTCGATCAACCCGCTGCCCCCTGTGGACACGGCCCCGATGACGCCCCCCGCCACTTATCCCACAGATCAATACCCTGTTGGCAATATGCCAACCCAACCCAGCCAAGTGGCCAACCCCAGCCTTGGTCAATACCAAGTCGATCAAGATTCTTTCTTAAATGAATGGCAAGGCCGTGGTATCGCCGTCAGCGGTGGCAGCATTTATATCGCTGCAGTGGATGCCCGTGGCCTCTCCAAAAAAGGCACCATTGTCAAAATGGATGCCAATACAGGTAAAAATTGGAAAAATTTGGGCTCCAGCCTTTTGGGCCTGAGCCACAAAATGTATGACACTTTGCAGGGCGTGGCCCTGGCCGGTGGCAATCTCTTCGCCCTGGATGCCAGCAAAGGCATGTATTCACTCAGTGCTTCTGGTGGCAATATCAAAGAACTCAAAGGCACCGGCGGAATGGACTTGGCTGGTAGCAATAATGGTGTTTTCGTGGCTGCCAATGGCATGCTCGAACGCAGTGATATGAGCGGCATGGCCCGTGCCCCTATGAATGGCATTCCTGCGCTGGCTGGCATTGGTGCCAACAGCCGTGGTGAAGTCTTTTTCATCGCCAATGGTCGCATCGGTGTTTTGGACCTGAATGGCATGCCCCGTGATGTGATTATGCAGGGCTTGGTCAATCCGCTCGACGTAGCGGGTGATGGCCGCACCGGTGATATCTATGTGCTCGAACAGGGCGGAATCAAACGCTTCAGCATGAATGGCCAATTGCTCTCCAGCTTTGCCCACAATGCAGCGCAGCCCACCAGCATCGCCATTGATGAGTCTGGTAATGTCTATGTCTCAGACTTTGGCACCAGCAATAAAGACAGCAAAATTCTCAAATTTGGCCCGCCCAACGGCAGCGGCATGGGTATCCCCGGCAGTGATCCTTATGCCACTCCCGGTTATGGCACAACGCCAGCTTATGGTGCAACCCCCGGCTACGGCACGACCCCAGCATATGGCGCCGGTTATGGCACCACCCCCGGTTACGGCACCACCCCTACTTATGGCGCAGGCTATGGTACAAACCCTGGCTACGGCACGACCCCGGCTTATGGTGCAGGTTACGGCACCACCCCCGCTTATGGGACTGGCTATGGGACGACCCCCGCCTATGGCACCTATGCGACACAGCAGGGCGCAGCTTATGCTCCTGCTCAACAGACAGCCACTCAGGGACGTCGCTACTAAACAAGTTTTTTTGATTCTCTACTCTACGCTATTGGGCGGGCATTATGACCCGCCTTTTTTCTTTTTTGCCCTTTAGGCCCAGGCCCTTTTTGCAAAAAGATTTCAAATGGGCGCCTGAAGCCTTACATCAGCAGGTTAAAGGCCATTGAATCACGGGTCATCAGGCGGGGATACTTCAGTTGAGCGAGCAAATGGGCAATGCAGGCAGGATAGCCCAAAGGCAGGACTTTGGGGCCCGCAATCAAGACCCGTTCCAGCACGTGTTTGCGCATCAGAAACAGACCATCGGAAAGCAAGGGCAAAGATTCTTGGCGAATATGGGGCACTTTCTCTGAATAGTGTTTCCAGCTTTGCTCCACTTGCGGCATCGATTGCACTTTAAAGGGCAAATGTTGATCGGGAATTTCGGAATTGTGTAAAAGGGAGGACACCATTCCCACATGGGGATCACTTAAATAGGGCAGGGTTTTTAAGAACCATTCGGGCGGAATCAGCACCCCTGCATCAATACCCAAGACCAGGCTGCTGCGCATTTGTTTGAGCAAATGCAAAAGTTCTGGAAAATAGGCTTGCGATTGCGGAGCATACCAAGTGTAAGGTTGGTTTTTGAGCCAGTTAATGGTGTCCGGGGGAGCCTCGGGGCAAATAATCAGCAGCTCTCCCCAATCTTCGGGATGGCTGAGTCGCATTAACCAATCGAGGGTGTTTTGTAAATAGAGGGGGTTGGTATAACACCTCACCAATAAGGTGGTGCGAAAGCGGCTGAGCAAGAGCGGAATCTTGCTCAATTGGCGGTTAAAATCCAGTTGACGCATGCCTGTAAAATAGGTGACGGCTTCTTGTTGGTCGATCTGGAGCAGACGCTGAATGATCTGTTTGGAAGAGGTGGCAAATGAGAATCCGCGAATCAGGGGTGGGTGTTGGTAGAAAATCTGGGCCAGATCGCTGTCTTGGTCGGTTACAAATAAAACGGGCAAAAAATGTTGCTTTGCGAGGCGGCAGGCTTGATCCAATTGCAATAAACTGCCCAAGACAATCATATCCAGTGAACCTTCAGCGGGGAGGCTGTTCAAAATTTCATGGCCGGCACCGCGCAGCAGACGTAAAAACTCAGGGTCAATGCTGCTGCGGTCCAGAATCAGACAGCGCAGTTTGAGACTTGGCAAGATATCTTTTTCGGGAAGCAATGTATAGGGCTCAGTTGGGAGTTCATAATGGGAGGGAGCGATGCGCCGGAGCAAGATATCTGGATTTTGGACAAAGGGTTTGAGTTTGGCCATGCGTTTCCAGGTTTCCCAAATGCCTTGTTTCTCAGACAGAAACAGGCCACCCGCTTGTTTGAACGTGTCTAAGCGAAACAGGACCCCCGGACCCAAAAAATTGCGAGACAGCAATTCGGTATAGCGGTAATTGGGTTCTGAATGAAAGGGATGTTGGGTGTTTGAAGCTCCTTGTTGGTTGCCACAAAACGATCCTCCAGAGGTGGGATTGCGCAAGACTGTCATGAGCATTGCCGTTAAAAATGTGGGGGCATAAAAATAACAGGCATAGACCACTGCATAAAATGTCGCAGGTTTGCTGTGTTGCATGGCCAGATTTAAAGCCGCAATAAAATGCTGTGGCTGTTGGGTTTCGATAATTTTGATGCGCGGATCTTTTTGGTACTTCAAGACCTCCGCTGTGGCCTGATCCTGACCATCGACCACCAAGGTGATGGTAAAAAGGTCATGGGTTTGGCTCAAAAGTGAGCCCAGGGATTTAGACAATGAATCCGCCTGATTCCAGGAGGCCATAAGCAGACCGACACGCGAGTTAACGGTTCTGAGTGGCCCTGTACTCACCCATCGAGACCCTTTCTAGAGATAGTCAAATTCCAACCAGCCAATCCTGACCGTGTCACCCGAAGAGGCACCCGCCTCTTTGAGAGCATCGATTACGCCCATCTTTTCCATTTGTTTGTGAAAACGTTGTAAGGCACGGGAATCCTGAAGATCGGAGAGATTTAAGAGGCGTTCCAATGCTTCACTTTCCACCACATAAATTTCTTTATCGAGAAAGACTTCAAATTGACTAAAGTCCTTATCTGGACGCGGTAAGGATTCGGGCACCTCCAATTCACTTTCGGGAATCGGTGGAAAGAGTTCCAACTGCTGTTGAATTGTGCGAATCAGTGCCTGGGTACCCTGTTGCGTTGCGGCTGAAATGACCTGTACGGGCTCACCTGTAAGCTTTTCGAAGGTTTGTTTTAACTCTTCAACTTCTTCTGGGAGCTTGATATCCGATTTATTCAGCACCAAGATCTGTTGTTTATCGCTGAGTTTGGCAGGGTAATTGGCCAGTTCTTTTTGGATCACATGGTAATTCTCAACAGGGTCAGGATCGGACATATCCACCAAATGAACCAGCAGACGGGTGCGTTCGACGTGCCTGAGAAAATCATGGCCGAGACCAATTCCTTCACTGGCGCCTTCGATCAAGCCGGGGATATCCGCCATCACAAAACCATCCCCTTCAGGAAAGCGAATCGAGCCCAAATTGGGACGCAAGGTGGTAAAGGGGTAATTGGCAATTTTGGGCCGAGCGGCTGAGACTGCCGCCAATAGCGAAGATTTACCTGCATTGGGCAAACCCAGCAAACCAACATCGGCAATGGTTTTGAGTTCAAGCACGAGTACGCGCTGAACACCGGGTTCACCAGGTTCGGCATAGCGGGGGGCCTGATACACTGCGCTGACAAAACGGGCATTGCCTTTGCCCCCTTTGCCACCCGGAGCAACAATCACACGCTGACCTGCGCGGGTCAGGTCAAAGAGCATTTTACCGCTCTCTTTGTCGCGCACCTGGGTGCCTGGTGGCACCAGAATCACGAGATCTTCACCCCCTCGGCCATGCAAATTCTTAATCCCACCGTTTTTGCCGTGTTCGGCTTTAAAGCGGTGTTGATAGCGAAAATCAAGCAGGGTGTGTAAATTTGCACTGGATTCAATAATCACAGCTCCGCCACGTCCACCGTCGCCCCCTGAAGGGCCTCCGTTGGGCACGTGTTTCTCACGGCGAAAAGCAACGGCACCGTTGCCTCCATCTCCACTTGAGACGGTAATTTCTGCATGGTCAATAATTTTCATTTGCTGCCTCCTTGAAGGTCAGCCGCAGCCCACTTAGGAGCGTTTGCGGGCCAAAAGTTTCCAGAGCACAAGACCCCCTAGACCCATAGCCACTCCCAATTTGAGTGATTTTTTGGGATCTTTACCTGTAAATTGAGAGCTCGTTTTCAGGTACTCTCCAATTTTTGCAGGGGTCATAGCGGCGAGTGCGGTCAATGCCGGTGGGGCATTTTTAGATTGATGTAAGCTCAACGCGAGCAGATCGTCCAGGTTTTTATAGGTCTGTGTCTCAATTTTGCGGGCATGGACCCCCCACATATTTTGCATAAAGCCAAACAGGGGGGAGTGTTCCAAGGTCCAGAGCAATTGAGACAAGGTATTCCCGCTGACATACTCCAGCACTTTGTATTTGACAGGAATAAAACCCAGGTCTTTTTTGGTTACCGCGATGGCTTCTTGTAGGCCTTGGGCGGCCAGATTGAGTAATTTTTTATTTTGACTGAGACTTTTGAAGGAACAATCCGCCAAATGGAAGGCAGCCAATAATACGACCAAAGCCGCGCTGGGAAAACGCACTTCTGCTTCGAGATCATTGACACCTTTGCTGGGGATGCCCCCTCTTTGCAATAATTGCACGATCTGATCGCGAATTTGCAGGGTCTCATTAAACGGTGCGCCAATGAGGGTGGGCAGGGCTTTGGGGGCCCAATATTCCACTCGCCCTTCGTTAATATAAGCTGAAAAGGCAGGTGCTCCCGGCACAATCACCAAATCAGGCAGGGCCCTGAAAACCTTGAGCGCGTCTTCTCGTCCTGGCTGAAAGGTCACCAAAACCATGTGTTCTGCCAGAGCAAAACGGGCTTTAATCTGGGGCAACGTGGCATCCAATTGATCGCTGCGGACACAGAGAAAAAGTGCATCATACTGAGCATCTTCAGGGATTTCGGTCAGCAATTGCGGGGCCGCAATATGCAATTCGGTTTCCGAGGAGCGGTTGTACAGGGTAAAACCTTTGCTTTCAAAGGTCTCTTTTTGATAGGGGCGAACCCAAAAACTGACATCACACCCACTTAAACGTAGGTGAGCACCAATTACTTGACCAATGGCGCCTGCGCCGAGAATAAGAACTTTTTGTATCTGCATGATGGGGCATTATAGCAAAAAAATCTGTCTACGAACAGGGAATCAGCCTTTGATTTGCGACTCCCTCCAAGTCTGAGCAAAAAATAGATTAAAATAGATAGATGATGAAAAAGATATACCCTGACTTTTTTCACTGGCGCACTTGTCTCAAGGGAGTTGCCTTGGCCGGTTTGCTGGCGACAATGCCTGTGAGGCCTGTTTGCGCTCAGTCTCCTTCCTTTGCTGATCTCTTGTTGAGTGTGACTGCTGATGGCGTTCTGGATCGGCAAGATTATAAACAGATTCGCCAAGAAGCCAAAAAAACGGCTCAAATGGATCCTGAGGACCAACAACTGTCCCGACATTTTTTGGGGTTTATCTCTAAACACAAGCAATTTGTTAAAATTACCTATCGATTTTACCGCTCGAGTAACGACGCGACCCGCCTGGATTTTTTCTTTGCACCCAATTATACCGAAACCGAGCAGGTTCCCGGCAATACCTGGCCGGAAGTACTCTCACATATTTCTCAAAACGACACCCTGGCAGAAACCCAACAGGATCGCTTTCGCTGTGGCGCTTCGGCTCTCTTAAGTGCCCATTTTTTGCTCAAACAGGAGTTCTCAACGGCGTTTACCCTGATTGGCGTGCCTTTAAAGTTGCCCCGACCCACCTATCAAGAGATTCATTTGGCCCAAGAGAGGCTGTATAACTATGCCAATAGCGATGGCAAGCCGGGACTGGTCTCTGCGGTCCGTTATGCCATTTATCCCGATGGCAGGGTGTCCAACCCCGTCTCAGAGGGAGAAATTCAAAAAGGCGCTGAATTGCTCAAACTCAATTTAGAACCTTTGATTGGGGCCACCCGTAAGACCTTACATCAACGCAAAGAGGTGGTTCAGCGTTTTTGGCGCAAATACCCGCAAGGGGTTCTCTTGGTGGGGGTGTATCTCGATGATAAATCGGGTGATGTTTTCCCGCCTTCGCGCAGCCAAATTCAAAATCACTTTATGTTGGTTTTTCGTCAAAAAAATGATTATTTTTGGGTCAATAGTGGCGTTTCTGACAATGGCGGCGGTCAGGCCTTGAGAAAAATGTCAGTTGCGGACTTACAGCGCTATCTCTATTCGACCACAGCCACGCTGCAAGGGGCCACCTTGGCCGCGCAGTAATGCTTGTCAATTTCTCCCAAAGAAAAAACCCCGGATCAAACCGGGGCCGTTGCGTAGAGAGTTAAAAGGGAAATTTATACTTCGAAGTCTTTGGCTGTCAAAGGCTGATTGAGCTGGACTTCGGGCAATTTCAGCGAGTAGACCAGCTCTGAACCGGCATACATTTCGTGAATGCGCACAAAATAGGTTTCCATATCGATGCCCAATAACTCTTTCGTGATTTGGGGATCAAAGTGGTTCTGAGTCTGGTATTCGAGTACTGCCACTTGGCGACCATTGACGGTGGTTTTGCCCAAGAGTTTGGGGTTCAGTTCGGGGCGCACTAAGCGGCTGACGATGGCCAAGGTATCCACCTGATCCAGGCGGTAGCTGCGGCGTGAAGTGACTTTGTCATCACTCATTGGCAGGGTCATTTTCATGAAACTCATCGCCCCACCGGGACGGCCTGTGATTTGGTCAATGCCACTTTTATAGGTCAGCTTGGCATCTTTAAACATGCCGTTGGTGTGTTCAACCAAGTGCATTTTGCTGGTGCCGGGTTTTTGGAACCAAACTTTGATTTTTGCTTTCACAGGGCCTTTACCTGCTTTTGTTTCGAAGACGTCGGCCACGGCCACATAATTTTGGATTTTGTCAAAACTGGCTTTGGCCTTGCTCAAAATAGTTTGGGTCATGGACATGGCGGGAACTGCAGGTTTTGCAACAGGCAGGGGAGCTTTGGTGGCTGTGTTGGCTCGGGCTACAGTGGCAGAGGTTTTGATGGGCGCTTTTGCTGTAGTCGCTGCTGAGCGGGTGACAGGAGCTGCACCCTGTTGGGGAACAGATGCGAAGTTGGACTGTTGCATGGCCGCATTGCCCATGGCGGTGTTGGGGGTTCTAGCCATTTGGCCCTGGTTGGGGGTGGTATAGCTGTAATTGCTGGGCTGTTGATAAAGATTCTGTTGGTAACTGGCACCATTGGCACCCATTTGGGCGGCTCCGGGCTGGGTCATATAGGGATTATAAGCTTGGGTTTGGCTTTGGCTGCCACAGGCAGTCAGGATTAAGGTGGCGGTAACCATCAATTGCTTTTTCATTTTCTCTTCCTCTCTTCTCATACGCTGTTCGATAAATAGGTTATGGCCCCAAAGGTGATTTAACTTTCTGAAGATAAGGCTAGGCTTTAATTAAGATTGAATTAAAGCAACTGAAACAGCTCTGAGAAGCAAGGAATGTAAAAAAAAGAACCGCTCCTGATTTATTTCAGGAGCGGTCAAAAAGGTTGCTGTTAAAAGGTTTTAGCTAAATTTATCAAACATCAAGCCTTGAATTTGGCGGACGTGTTCTTGCATTTGAATGATTTGCCGGGGGGGGATTTCGCGAATAACTTCTCCCGTTTCACGATCAAAGAGTTCAACATAAAACCGATTGAGAGATTCGATGCGTTGAATATTCAAACCAATTGACAGGGGTTTGATGACCTGATCCAGTTTTTCAACGGCACCATTCAGTTCCTGTTCTTCTTCATGGGTTAAAGGTGTTGTGTCTACTTCGTTCACGCTGTTTTCTGGCTGTTGGGGTTGTGGGCGAGTTGGCGAAGACAATACGGTTTGCGTAATGGTTTGTCTGACCAGTTCTGACTCGATTGAAGTGAGACTTGAAATGCCTGAAAATTCTGTCATACAATTCCTCCATGGATAGACAGACGAAACTGTCTCCGACTTTTTCCCAAAAGAAATGGGTCTTTGCACCTCGTTTTGGAATTTGACACCCAACTGAGAGAAGGAGGTACAGACTTCTCCAAACCTAATATTATTTTAACACTTTTTTTTTAAATTAGGCCAGGAAGACCGATAATTTGGCGTCAAATCTCTTTATTATAAGTTTATTATCGAAATTTGGCCCTGAGCGAAAGTCTTTCGCTCAGGGCCTTCGCTTAAATAAACGGGTTTAGCCGCCCAAAAGATTCAGGGCTGACTGGGGAGAGATATTGGCCTGGGTCAGCACGGAGGTACCTGCTTGAACCAAAATCTGCGCACGGGTCAAATTGGCTGTTTCTGCGGCAATATCCGCGTCGCGAATGCGCGATTCAGAGGCTGCCAGATTTTCTCTGGAGACCTGCAGGTTCTGTATCGTGTATTCGATCCGGTTTTGCAAAGCCCCCAAGCGCGAACGCACGGTGTTGACATAATCCAAAGCAGCATCAACGGCCCCTATCGCGTTCTGGGCTTTGACACGGCTGTCTTCGTCGCTGGTGCCCAAGACATTGATCGTCTCCAGGCGCAGGGCGGCTCCACGCAAATCTTGAACGCCCATTT
>CAZRFI010000166.1:0-1206 GCA_964598905.1 uncultured Candidatus Sericytochromatia bacterium
GGGAGGGCTTCTGACATATTTTTAGCTATCGGGAAAAGGGCGTTGAAACTTTCGGGTTGTCGCTCAAAAGTGAGCGCATTTAATCTGTTTTTGAAAGTGTGTATAATGAAGGACTTTGCAGGCACAGAGCCGATCTCATTCCTGAACGCTGACAACACAGAGACTTTTTTTTTGCTTCTAATTTCACATCATTATTTTAAATATTTAGAAAGATCATTATTCTCATATGAAACAGCGTTTTTTCAAATCCCGTTTTTTAATTGCCAGCGCCGCATCTCTGACCCTTTTTGCAGGTTGCCAAGCCACGACTCCCACGGTGACCCAACCCAGTGCTTCACCCTCAAGTGCGAATAATGTTTTGCCCATGCCTACACCTGCACCCGAAGTGGTGCCTGCAGGGGATTTTGGCTTTGTCTCCAAGCCCCACGGTTTTGGCTTTGCCAACGGCTCCGGCGATAAATACGATCCCGCCAATCCCAGCACCGCCTATTTAACCCTGAGCAGCATGCAAAAAATCTTTGGCGATCAAAACGTCTGTACCGGCAACACCTCTGGAGCCAATTGCAAACCCACGCCGGCAGCCAAAAAATGGCAAGATCAAATCAATACCGGTATGAATGGGGGCCAATGTGAAGGCATGGCCGTTTTGGCTTTGGCGGTGTATCAGGGTATTGAACCACTTAATACCCTCGAAGCAGGCAAAAGCGTCACTTTTGATTTAAGTTATAACAGTGCCGTGCGCGAAAAAGTTGGTCATTATTTTGCCTACCAATACACCACCGAAACAGCCCAAAAGGCCACAGTCAAGGGCACTCCCAACGAAATTATTGAAAAAATCAGGCCCTATTTGGCCAAAGGCGTTAAAGATCCCGTGACTTTGGGCTTTTATGGCAGCTCTGGCGGCCACGCAACCACCCCTTATGGCCTGTCCGACAAAGGCAATGGCATCGTACATCTGCTGATGTATGACAATAATTGGCCCGGCCAAGAACGTTATATCGAAATAGATACCAAGGCCAATACCTGGATCTACAATTTTGCGGCTACCAACCCCTCTGAAAAAGCCGATGCCTGGCAAGGGGATGCCAATACCAAAACCCTGGAATTCACCCATTTATCGGGCCGTCTGGCCAAAGCCACCTGCCCCTATTGCACCCAGACGGAAACAGCACCCGAGAAAAACAAACAGATCTGGCTTAACGCAGG
>CAZRFI010000166.1:1306-5986 GCA_964598905.1 uncultured Candidatus Sericytochromatia bacterium
ATCGATGAAGGTTTCTGACATTGATCTCGACCCCAATCAAGAAGACACCCTCTCTTTGCCAGCCGATGGCGAAGGCATCAAATACAAACCCGGCAACTCTCCCGACAAAGAATCTCCCCAGTTCAGCTATGGCTTTGACAATCCCAATGGCAAAGACTATGAATTTGAAGTCGATAGCCTGGAAGCCGATGACGATGAAGAACTCGGCGTGGATTTGGAAAATGGCAAAATCCGCGTCAGCGATACAGGCAACGACGTGGAAAACTACGATCTCAAAGTCAACCGTCTCAATGACGATGGCAGTGAAGAAGATTTTTCCAAAGACGATGTCGAAATGGGCGCTGATGAAAGCGACGATATCGACTTTGAGGGCTGGGCTGGCGAAGGTCAAGGCATGATGATTGGCCCCGATGGCAATCTCAATCTGGAGCCCGATGTCGAAGCCGACGAACTCGACTAAGTTTTTGAACTGAGCCTGTTTGAGCTGAGTTTTGCAAGCGGGAGGACCTTCCTCCCGCTTGTTTCTCTGTCTTTGCCCGTGTTTGCCCGTGTTTGCGTTGGGGCTGTGATACACTGGCAATGACCTTGAACAAGGAGCTTTCATGCCCGAAATTACTGTTACTGCTGAATGGCACAAAGAACGTTTGGACCATTTGCTCAGCTCACTTTTGCCCGAACTTTCGCGGGCCTATTGCAAAAAATTGATCACCCAGGGTCAAATTCAGATCAACGGTGAACCTGTTAGCAAAGCGGGACATACCTTAAAAACCGGAGATATTTTGGCTTGGGAAGTGCCGGAAGCCCAGCCCTTGGACGTGGTCGCTGAAGCGATCAACTTGGATATTGTCTATGAAGATGCCTCTCTGCTGGTGATCAACAAACCTGTGGGGCTGGTGGTGCATCCGGGGGCCGGACATACGTCTGGCACCTTGGTCAATGCACTGTTGCACCATTGCAGCGATCTCTCAGGCATTGGGGGCGTGGAGCGTCCGGGGATTGTTCACCGCCTCGACAAAGAGACCAGCGGCCTCTTGGTGGTCGCAAAAACGGATCAGGCCCACCGGCATTTGTCTGAGCAATTGCAGTCGCGGGACATGAAGCGGATTTATTGGGCGATTGCAGAATTGGGCTTTGCGGAGACCCACGGCGAAGTGGATGCCCCGATCGATCGCCATCCCGTCGATCGGCAGCGCATGGCCGTTGTAGAGGGGGGGCGCTTTGCGCGCACCCATTGGCAGGTCTTGGAAAGTTTAAAAGGCTACACCTTGCTGGAGTTGCAATTGGATACGGGCCGCACCCATCAAATTCGTGTTCATCTTAAACATATCCAGCACCCTTTGGTGGGAGACAGTGTCTATGGCAGTAGCCGCAAACAGCCCTTTAAAGTTGAACGCCCGCTTTTACACGCCCGCTTTTTAAGGTTTTTTCATCCGCTCAGTGGGGAGGCTTTGGCCTTTGAAGCGCCTTTGCCTGCAGATTTTATGCGTATTTTGACCCTGTTGCGGGCGCGTTGAAGAAGGTGACTCTCAAAATCGCCTCCTGGCTATACTAAGGGCTATACTAGAGAAAGTTGGAATCAGGTGTGAGGGACGTTGATGTCAGTAAATGATCCATTTCAGCACTGGCTGCAATTGGCAGAATCCCATCTGCTGCTAGATCAGCTCAAGCCTGCTGAAAAGTATTTTCGCAAAGCCAGCCGTGAAGACCCCACCCATTTGCGGGTTTTAATCGGGCTGTCTCGGATTGCCCAAAAACGCGGAAAAGTCCGCGAGGCCATGCAACAGGTGGAATACGCACTCAAAGTGGATCCCCAGCATTTGCCCGCACTTTTGTTGCTTGCTGAGCTGTATCGCTTGCAGCAGGCACCTTTGCGGGCTTTGCCGCTGCTGGAGAAAGCCTACGAGATCGCCCCCGATCACCCCGAGGTCTTGCTGGGGCTGGCCCAAATTTTGGTCGCTCAGCAAAACTGGCAACGGGCCCGTTTTTTTGCCAAATTGCTGACCCAACTCAAACCCGATTGGTTGGCTGCTTGGGAGATTTTTCGCGATTTGGCCGCTGGAGAGGGCGATGTTTTGAGCTTTGCAGAGGCCTCCAATCAGATTGTCCATTTGGATCCCCGGCGCAGTGCCGAAGGTCTGCAAGACGATGACTTAAAGCGTCAATGGGATGCTCTGACCAGTGCCAGCAACCCCGACGACAGCTTACTTCTGCCGGATTATTCGCCCCAAGAGCTGGAAGCACAGCTCAATGCCTTGAAACAAGCCTATCATCAAGAAAGCTAGTTGAATTATGGTTAAAGCCTCCCGTATTGTCACTGTTTGTGCCGCCAAAGGCGGTGTTGGCGCCAGTTTTGTCGCCAATAACCTCGCGATTGGTCTTGGTCTTGCCAGCAAAACTCCTACGCTGTTGATCGACCTCGATCTGCTGCAAGGGGGCAGTCAGGCCAGTTTGCTCTCCTTAGAGCGCGAGGTCGAAGAGCGCCATTTGGGTAAATTCTTTGGACACCGCCAGCCGGATATTACGGTGCTGGAATCGCTGCGGGTGGCCCATGCCCGTTTGCCTGTGCATGTCCTGGCCGCCCCTTCGGGCAAAGGTCGACAGCCGATTGGTGGCCAACAGCTCTACGATCTCTTGGTGATGGCCAATGCCCTCTACCCCAATATTGTGATTGACGCCTCTCAGCCTGCGCTGAACAGTCTCTTGGGGGTCTGTATCGACTGCTCCAGTACGGTGCTGCCAATTGTGATTCCAGATATTCTCTCGCTGCAATCGACCTCCCAGCTCTTGCACGAGGCCGAGAGCCGCCACTACCCTTTGAATAAGTTTCAGCTCTTGGTGAATATGGCCGATCTTTCACCCGATCTCAGTGCCGAAGAAATTGGCGGCTATTTTCAGGAATTGCTCAAACGGCCCCTCGAACTCAGTCTGCCCTTTGACCCCGTGGCGGTGATCAAGGCCATCAACCGGGGTGTGCCGGTGATGCAAAAGTCCAAAAACGAAAATTTGGTGCAGGCCTTTGTGCAGACAGTCAAAGCCCTGCTCAAAGTCTCGCCTGTCGATGTCTCGCAAATCCATATCTCGCTGACCACAGACACCCCTGTGGTCGATGAGGCCATGCCTGTTGCCGCCGCTGGCGGCGAGGCTGTGCCGCAAACCAAGGCTTTGACCAAGGTGCAGCAGCGGGCTGTGGCGGGCTGGAGCGCCGAGCAGACGCGGCAGGTCAAACAGCAATTGCACAAGCGCCTTTTGCAAGAGGTCAAATTGGGTGAAATGGAGCTGGACAACCCGGCCAAGCGCGAGGAGGTGCGCGGCCAATTGCGCGACAAACTCGCAGAAATCATGCTCACCGACAAAATTGAAATTGCCTCACGCAAAGAGCAATTGCTGCTGATCGAAGAACTGCTCGATGAAGCTTTGGGATTGGGGCCATTGGAGGCCTTGCTCAAAGACGAGCAGATCACCGAGGTCATGGTCAACGGGCCCAACCATATCTTTATTGAACGCAAAGGTAAATTGGAGCTTTCGAATCGCCAATTTCTCGACGAGCGCCAATTGCGCGTGGTGATCGACCGGATTGTGGCCCCGATTGGTCGCCGGATAGACGAGTCTTCGCCGATGGTCGATGCCCGTCTGGCGGATGGCTCGCGTGTGAATATTGTGATCCCGCCTCTGGCCCTGGATGGCGCAGCGATCAGCATTCGTAAATTTCCCTCGGATCGCCTCAAGGCCGAAAACCTGGTGGGGATCGGCTCGGTGACCCGTGAAATGATTGAATTCTTGCGCAGCGCAGTCGAAGCCCGCTTGAATATTCTGATCTGTGGCGGCACAGGATCGGGCAAAACCACTTTGCTAAACATTATGTCTTCGTTTATTCCCCACGGGGCCCGCATTGTCACCATTGAAGACGCGGCAGAGCTGCAATTGCACCAAGAACACGTGATTCGCTTGGAGTCGCGCCCCGCCAATTTGGAGGGCAAAGGCCAGGTGGCGATTCGCGATCTGGTGCGCAACTCCCTGCGTATGCGCCCCGATCGGATTGTGGTCGGCGAAGTGCGCGGTGGCGAGGCGTTGGATATGTTGCAGGCCATGAATACCGGCCATGATGGCTCGCTCACCACCTGTCACGCCAATGCCCCCCGTGAGGCGCTCTCGCGCCTTGAGACCATGGTGTTGATGTCGGGGATCGATCTGCCGATCCGCGCGATTCGCGACCAGATTGCCTCAGCCGTAGACTTGATCGTGCATCAGTCGCGCCTGCGGGACGGCACCCGCAAGGTGACCCACGTGGTCGAGGTCTGTGGTATGGAGGGGGACGTGATCTCCACCCAGGAGATCTTTAAATACGAACAGATGACCGTGGATGCCAATGGCCATGTGATTGGGCGCTTTAAACAGGCTGAAATTCGGCCCTATGTGCTCGACCGCTTTGTCACAGCCGGGATCCCGATACCCGCCTCGTTTGAACTGGGGTATCAACCGGCGGCCATGCAAGACGAACCGCTCAGCCCCGAAGAGGCCGACTTACTCAGCCCCTTGGAGCAAAAACCCGAGAAAAAGGGTGGCTTTTTCTGGCAGGGGAAATAGAAACTAGAACAATTTCCCACCAAAGAGGGTTCTGTATTCGGCATTGACTTTATTGGCATAGGTCGAAACATTGGGATCGCCGTAGCGCTTGAGGGC
>CAZRFI010000166.1:6086-11131 GCA_964598905.1 uncultured Candidatus Sericytochromatia bacterium
CCATTGCCGGGTTTCGCGGGCGGCGTGGCCCCATTCTTGTGGGGGATTTTGAGGACCATGCCTTTGTGCAGGGCATCGGGATTTTTTAGGATATCCCGGTTGGCTTGGTAAATCTCCATATAGCGCTCGGAGTCGCCAAGGGTATCCAGGGCAATGCTGCTGAGGGATTCGCCGCGTTTGACTGTGTATTCGCTGAAGACAGGTGCTTCGGGAGGTGTTGTGGGAGTTGGCGGTGTTGGGGTGGGCTCTGCTGGCTTGATAGGCGCAGGGGTGACGGGTTTTTCGGGTTGCGCAGGCGCAGCAGGCACGGGGATTTTGAGGGTCATGCCAATGCGCAGATCGTTGGGGTTCATCAGATCGTCGCGGTTGGCATTGTAGATTTCCATATGCAGATTGCGATTGCCCAGGTATTTTTTGGCAATATCACTCAGGTTGTCGCCGCGTTTGACTTTGTGAAAGATAAATTGGGGCTCTTCGGGCTCCAGGGAGAAAGAGGCCGTGGCACTACCAGAAGTGCTGATGTGGGAGCCGACGAGCAGATTGTCTTTGGCCGCTGGGCTGGCTGGTTGAGCCGGGAGGAGGGGCGGGCTGACCTGTTGGGGAGCTTGTGGGGCGAAGGGATTCAGATTGGCGCCAAACCGGGGAAGCAGGGGTGAAGTGGGGCCGAAATCAAGTTTGGACATCAATAGAGACTCCTTGGTTTAAATGAAAGACCCGGACAGATTATTCGGCTTTTGCCGATCAGGGCATAGATGCAGATTTTTTAATTATAGCGCTTGAAGGGGGATTTCTTGCGCGGGGAACCAGAGATCAGGCGACAGCGGCCAGTTCGCGTTTGAGTTCAACCAGATTTTCTTTGGCTTTGCCCTGGAGGCTTCTTTCGATAGGCTCTGTTGTAATGCCTAAAAAAGTAACCGTCGCCCCAGCCTTGAGGTCTTCACGGATTTTTGTAATCCCCGCCATAAACTGAGGGAAATCATCGGGTGTAGCAAAGGTAAAACTCTCATCAATGAGATTGGCAAATTGCGTGAATTCATCATCAGAGAGGTGCTGTTGGGTCAGGGCAAAGCAAATACAAAGAGCAGATCCGTCTTTGGGATGGGCATGAAGAATGTCTTTCAATGCCTGAAAAACAACGCCCGAACATTCTTTTTGTTCAGCAATGCAGGCTTCCAAGTAGCCAACAATCTCATGAGGCGTGCTCAGACGAGGGGTCAGCCAATCTTGCAAAGAGATTGCTTTAGTTGCTTTTGAAGTCATCCCAGTACCCTTTTGCTTTTTGAATGTCTTTAGCCTGTGTGCCCTTGATGCCTGCACACAATAAAATAATAATCGTTTCACCGTCCTGAGCGCAATACAAGCGATAACCAGGCCCAATCATCAAGCGAAGCTCAAATATTTCACCATCAGTCCCTTGAATCGGCTTCCAGTCACCCCGGTTTCCACTCTGCAATCGTGCCAAACGGGCTTTGATTGCATTTTGGGCTTTGCTATCTTTAATGCCATCAAACCATTCTAAAAATGGTTGTTTTTTGCTGGAGGTTTGATAGATTTTGACTTCCATGCAAACAGTGTAACAGAGTGAATAGAGCGAGGTTCAATATCCTTCGTGTGAATTACAGACAACGCTTAGCTCATCCGTTATCTGCGCCGCGCTGAGCGGGTCTTTGTTTGCTAAAATAATATGTGAAAGCTACATTTCATGCGCTTTTGGGCGGTTTGCAAATCTGGAGCTTGAATGTTATCCTGAACAGGATATCTTATTGCTCAGACGTCAGAAAGAAACAGAGAAGTACTTTGTTGCGCCGACGCTATTTTATTATTCAGCTTACTTTCATTTTTCTGGATGCGTTTACTTGCGGGGTTATCCTCGGTGCTTGTCCAGATATTTGATCTACTATTAAAAATAACGCAGCGTATTTAAGATACTGATTAAACGGTTATTGCATGGCAAACAAAAATCCTGAACAAATAGCAAGAGACAGCATCGATCAAATGCTTGAAAAAGCTGGTTGGCAGGTGCAAGACAAAAATAGGATTAATTTTGCTGCGGGCAGAGGCATTGCCATTCGAGAATATCCAACGGACATTGGGCCTGCTGATTATATTCTGTTCGTGGATCGCATTCCTTGTGGTGTGATCGAAGCCAAAAAGCCAGAAGAGGGCCACCGTTTAAGGGCCCATGAAACCCAGTCTGAAAGTTATGCAAGCAGTAAACTCAATTGGGTTTTAAACCAAACGCCTCTGCCTTTTATTTACGAAAGCACCGGGATCCTCACCCATTTTACCAATCAAAAAGACCCCAAGGCCCGTGCTCAGGTGGTGTATTCTTTCCATCGCCCAGAAACCATTGCCGATTGGGTGGCAGAAAAACAGAGCCTAAAAGGCCGTTTACAAACATTGCCAGCATTGCCAACAGAAGATCTTCGGGATTGCCAAATCAATGCCATTCGCAATTTAGAGGCTTCATTTCAGGCCCATCGCCCCAAAGCACTGATTCAAATGGCGACGGGCAGTGGCAAAACCTTTACCGCAATCACTTCTATTTATCGGCTGTTAAAATTTGCCGATGCCAAACGCATTTTATTTTTGGTGGATACTAAAAACTTAGGCGAACAGGCTGAACAGGAATTCTTTGCTTATACACCCAGTGACGATAACCGCAAATTCACGGAGTTGTACAATGTTCAGCTCCTCAACTCGCGTTATATTGCCCCAGACAGCCAGGTCTGCATTAGTACCATTCAACGCATGTATTCAATTTTGAAGGGGCAAGACTTAGACGAGAGAAAAGAAGAGCAAAACCCCAACGAGTTTCAATTAAAGATGGACCCGCAAGAGGTTCAGTACAACCCTGATGTCCCCATTGAGATGTTTGATTTTATTGTGATTGATGAATGCCACCGTTCTATCTACAATTTATGGCGACAGGTCTTGGAGTATTTTGATGCTTTTCTCATCGGGCTCACAGCGACACCCGATACACGTACCTTTGGTTTTTTCAATCAAAATATCGTCAGTGAATATTCCCATGAGGATGCAGTTGCTGATGGGGTCAATGTTGGCTTTGATGTCTATACAATTGAAACCCGAATCACAAATCAGGGCAATCTGATTGTGGCCGAAGAGTTTGTCGATAAAAGAGACCGTTTAACCCGCCAAAAACGTTGGACACAAATGGATGAAGAGTTTACTTATAGGGGCAATCAACTCGATAAAGACGTGGTCAATAAAAGCCAAATTCGCACGATTATCCGCACCTTTAAAAACAAACTGCCTGAGATTTTTCCCCAGCGTGAAGAGATTCCCAAAACCCTGATCTTTGCTAAAAATGACAGCCATGCTGACGATATTATTGAGATTGTGCGCGAAGAATTTGGTGAGTCGAATGCTTTTTGTAAAAAAGTGACCTATCAGGCCACAAATCCCAAATCGATCCTCAGTTCATTTCGCAATGATTATTATCCACGTATTGCTGTTACGGTAGATATGATAGCCACAGGTACAGATATCAAACCTTTGGAATGTTTGCTTTTTTTGAGGGATGTGCGCTCCCGCAATTATTTTGAGCAAATGAAAGGTCGGGGCACACGCACCTTTGGCATGGATGATATGCAAAAGGTAACGCCTTCAGCCAAAAGCAATAAAACCCATTTTGTGATTGTCGATGCTGTGGGTGTGACCCAATCAATCAAAAGCGATTCAAGACCATTGGAGCGCAAACGCAATATCCTGATGAAGGATTTGCTTTATAGCGTGATGATGGGAGCGAAAGATGAGGACACCTTTTTGTCTTTGGCCAATCGCTTGACCCGTCTTGAAAAGCAAATGACGCCAGCAGAAAAAAAACAATTTGAAAAACTGGCTCAGGGCAAGAGTATTTGTGATTTTGTTCATGGGCTTTTGGATGCCCATAATCCCGATAAAATTGCGGTTCAAGCCCAGGCCTTAATGGCGGATGACACCCCTCCTTCGGCAGAAGCATTGACCCAGGCCCAAAACGAATTGATTGACAAAGCCGCTCATGGCTTTCATGGCGAACTCAATGAGTTTATCGAAAAGGTCAGGCGCTCAAGAGAACAAATTTTAGACCCTGCACTTGATGTCTTGGAGAAATCCAGTTGGAATCAAGATGCCACCGAAAAAGCCAAGGGCATGGCCCAGGACTTTGCGACTTATCTTGAGACCCACAAGGACGAAATCACTGCTTTGAGTCTCTTTTATAGCCAGCCCTTTTCGGGCCGGGATTTGACCTTTGCCATGATCAAAGATTTATTGAACCAGATCAAGGATCACAAGCCTGTTTTGGCCCCGCTTCAAGTCTGGGAGGCCTATGCCCATCTGGATGGCTTAAAATTGCCCTCGCCCAAAGAAGAGTTAATGGCTCTGGTGGCCCTGGTGCGCAGGGTGGTGGGGCTCGACGAAAGTCTGACTCCTTACGAACAAACGGTCAATCGCCGTTTTCAAAGCTGGGTTTTTGATAAGCAGTCGGGCTCACTCAAGTTTAATGAGCAGCAAATGGAGTGGCTGCGTTTGATCAAACAGCATATTGCCAATTCCTTTCATATCGACAGCGATGATTTGGACTTTGCCCCTTTTGATGCCCAAGGCGGTTTGGGCAAGATGCACCAGCTCTTTGGCGAACACATGGATGAAATTTTGGAAGAAATGAATGAGGCATTGACTGCGTGAGTGAAGAAGAAGTAATTCTACCAATTAACTGGAGCACTATTGAATTAGACGAGTTAATTTTATTTGCTATAGGTGGGGATTGGGGGCAAGATCCAAACTTAAACGACACTGATTTTGCCCTTGTCTATTGTATAAGGGGAGCAGAGATTCGGAACTGGAATGAAAATAAAGGGCAAAGTGCTTCTTTAAGAAAGGTAAAAACAACAAGTATCGAAAAACGGCAGCTTATTGATGGTGATATTCTGGTTGAAATTTCTGGTGGAGGCCCTGAACAGCCCGTTGGTAGAACTGTACTTATAGAAAAATCAACACTCTTATTTAAACCCAATACACCTAAAATTTGTACTAATTTC
>CAZRFI010000167.1:0-4095 GCA_964598905.1 uncultured Candidatus Sericytochromatia bacterium
TGGACTTCGGCTTGGTGTGCCCGCAGGGCTGCAATCACAGGCTCTGGGTCGTTGTCGGCCCAATTTAAAAGGCTCTCGTAGACCTGGCTCTGGACATCATTGTCGGGGTCGGCAAAGGTACTGATCAGCGCGTTTAAGCTCGCAGGGCCTTGGATTTCACCCAAGGCCCAGACGGCAGTGCCGCGTACGTCTACGATCAGGTCTTGCAACAGGGCCACAAGGGGTGTGACCGCTTCCTCTGCCCGAAGCAAAGCCAGGGCGGTTGCCGCCTGGATGCGCACTTCTGAGCCCAAATTATCCAAAGCCTTTAACAGATCGGGAATGGCTCCGGAATCGCCAATTTCACCCAGGGCCCAGGCCGCCGTGCTGCAAACAGCAGAGGTCTCGTCTTTGAGGGCCTTTTGCAACAGAGATACCGCTTCGCCATCTTTCAGATCGCCCAGGGCCTGTGCTGCCGCGATGCGCACGTCGGGATCGGGGTCAGAGATCAGTTGGCGGCAAGTGGGCAGGGCCTCAGCCACTTGAAAGGCCCCAATCGCCCCGGCTGAAGCCGCCCGTTTTTCGGCTGCTTCGGCATTTAAACTTGCCAAAGCCTGCGGGACTATTTCGCGATCATCCAAGAGTACCAGGGCATCCATCGCGGCGGCCCAGACCAGGGGGTGGGGATCGTTTAAACGTCCGCGCAGGGCGGGCAGGGCCTGCAGCGCACCGCGTTCGCCCAAGGCCAAAGCGGCTGCTTCGCGCACCCCCGAGTCGCTGTCGTTGAGGGCTTCGATCAAGGGGGCGTCTGCTTCGGGCAGGTCCAGCCGAAACAGAGCATGGATCGCCGCCAAGCGCTGGAATTCATCGGGGTCGCGCAATTGTTTTTTGAGCAGGGTCAGGGATTCGGGGGGCGCAGCGTTAGACGTGTTTGTCATCGGTGGATTTTCCTTGTTGGGCATTGTCCCCATTATACCTTTCGGGGGCAGTTCTGCTTGAGGGGTTATGTTTTAGGGAGTTGTTTTGAGCTTTTGCTTGAAGACACCGGCTTCAGCCGAAAAAAACAGCTCCTGGTAATTTCCCTGCAGGGGAGTCCAGGCCCCGAGGTCAAACATGTTTGCCAAACTTAAATAGTTGGCAGTGGGGTCAGAGGGCACAAAGGGCTGTTTTGGCATTTTGAATACATCAACGGCTTGGCCGGCATGACTCCAGGTCAGTGGTTTCTGAGGGCTCATCATTTCAGGGTTTTCAGCCCCAGGGCAATAAAACCAGACACTGCCTTTGCCAATCACCGTCCCCGCGATTTTGTCCTTGTATTCACCTGCTGTGGTTTTTTCAACCAGCAGCGCGGTTTGTTCGTCGATGCCAATACCTTTGAGAGCGCTGGGAAAATCCGTTTCTGCACGGGCCCGTGCCAAAAAGGCCAAGAGGCGGCCCTGCCGTTGGCGTTCAGAAAAATGGCTATCGGTCAAAATCGCTTGCATATAGGGCAATTTGAGAAAGTCGTTGCGCAGGGTCAATTCGGGGTGAAAGGGATTGTTTAAGACCTGCATGCTTTGCATGGATTCGCCTTCGGCGCTGTAGATCACCTCGCCCAAAATGGCCAAGCCAGCGCTGGTGCCACCCATCGGGGTTTGTTTTTTTGCCAGGTCTGCAATCGCCGTGTGCATCGGGGTGTCTTTCCAAAAACGGTAATATTCAGACTGGTCGCCCCCAGCAAAAAAGAGCGATTCAGCCTGGCGCAGGCGCTGAAGCACCTCCGGGCAAAGGGCCTGCTCACGGCTCTGAATCACCAAAGTGGTCACGGAGTTCAGCCCCCCGATTTCTCGGTAAAGATAGTCGTTATAGCCATCGGCTCCGTCTGAGCGCAAAACGACCAAATCGCCGCCACCGGAACGCTGGATCAGCCAGCGGAAAGCATCATCGACGTCGGTGCCGCCCCCCATCAGCATCAGTCCGTAGCGGGTGGGGGTGGCGGTATCTGCTTGGCCTGTGCGGTAGATTTTGGCTGTGCAGTCAGGTTTTGTCTCAGCCGCATGAGTGGCATAAGCTGTAAAGGTGCTGCAAATCAGGGCCAAAGATGTGGCCAGGAAGGTGACTTTTTTCATTTTGGCAATACCAACCGTGTCCTCTGTTTTTTCTCTATTATGCCATTCGCGTGGTACAGGCTCTTTACTTTGCTGTTTGGGTTTTAAGCTAAAATGAGGTTGAGCTTTGCGCCATTTGGCCTTCAGCAGCAGTTAAAATCAGGAACGTATATGTCCGCATCCCCTTGGATTTGTTCTCCCCGCTGGGACAGCTTTTGGATCCTCTCAGGATTCTGGCTGCCGCTGCTCTTTGTGCTGTTGCCGCTCAGCCAAGCCAAGCCTGTGATTCTGGCCCTGACCTTGGGTCTCTGGATTGCCCACCGCCTTTCCAGTGTCTATTTGGCACTCTGTGTAAAAGAGTACCGCGCTGTGCTGGCTGCCAAAAAAAGCTATTTTGCTGGCTGGCCATTGGCGATTTTTGTTTTGCTCATGGGCTATCTCTTTTGTCCACATGCCATTTTGCCCCTGTCTCAGCTTGAGCGCTTTCTCTTGCTGGCTTTTGCCGATTATTTTTTCTCGCTCTACCACTTTGCGGTGCAACATTATGGCGTATTGTCGGTGTATCGCAGCCGTCTGCCCCATGGCCAGCGCGATGAAGCTTTGCTCAAATGGGATTTTTGGGCATGTCTGATGGTTTCGGGGGTCTTCAGCCTGGTTTTAGACTTTCTCTACGGCGACTTTAACCTTTTTGGCCACTTTCAGGCCCCGGTGCTTGTGAACAACTCAACCACGTTGGCCGGGTTCAAAGCCGCGCTTTCACTGGGCGTCTTGCTTTTTTGGGGCCTGACCCTGCGCATGTATTTGCGAAAAAACCAGGGCCGGGGCCGGATTTTGTATTTTTCCAGCCTCTGCGTGATGAGTCTGGTCTCGTTTCAGATCGATCCCTTTTTGTATTTTTCTTTGGTGCAATTGCAACATTGGCTTGTGTCTTTGGGGCTGACTTCATGGATGGCGGGCAATTCTCAGAGCCAGACTGCAGATGCCCCTCGCCAAAACCTCTGGTACGCCTTTTGGGGCTGGGTCAATCGCCAAGCCTGGGGGCCGCTGCTGGTGCTGGTAACGCTCTCACTGCTCTTGACACCGATTCTCGAGGCTGATTATTTTATCGTCCAGGGTCTGAATCCCGAAGCCCTGGTTGTGCAAGGATTTTTGCCCCATTTTCGCGACTCGCTCTGGCTAACACTTTTTGGCGCTCTGGCTTTTTTCAGCTCGTTTTTGCACTATCTCTACGATCGGGGCGTGTTTCGTTTTTCCGATTCGATCACACGCAAAGCAGCCTTGGGCCTGCTTCAACCCAGAGAAAAAGGGCTGAAAACCCCGATCAATAGGGTATGATCAGCTCAAATCTGTTTTTGGAGCCTGCCATGCAAAGTGTCAATAAACCCGTCCTGCGTCATCTGCCCCCAACCCTCTCCGACGCAGACGTCAAAGCCCAATTAGAACGTGATACCAAGAATACCGTCACGGCAGCAGAATTGCAGCCCGTTCAGCCCCGTTTGCCTTTGTCAACTCTCCCGAAATTGCCCAAACTGAGCAGATTCAACACTGCCGCAAAGATGTGCAAACGGCGATTGGCAAAGATGGCACAGAACAAAAGCAGTGTGTCGGGGGATTTAAACAGGCACAAGTCAAAGCCACCACCCTGTCCTGTGTCTACAGAAACGAAGGCGGCTTTACCACCTGGACCCCGCGCCAAAGTGACAAAAACGGGAATACCCTCTATCTCAACCCCGCCCATATTATTGAGGCACGGCCCTTGCCCCCCGAAGAGAACGCCAAGCTTAAGCTGAAATAAATGCGCTCGGGCTGAGGGCTATTGTTTGTTGAGCCGAGTGAAAATCTCGTTATACGTTTCGACTTCTTTGGGCAGCGGCTCGTATTGCTCTTTTAAAACCGCTTTTTCCATTTGTGTCGCCCATTGGATTTCTGCCTTGGTAACCCCTTTGGTAGTGGGGTTGGGATTGCAGAGATTCACGGCTTCAGAGATGCCTTTGATTTTAGCGTCATCGCCGTTGATCCCGCCGTTTTT
>CAZRFI010000167.1:4195-11068 GCA_964598905.1 uncultured Candidatus Sericytochromatia bacterium
TATTATTCCCCAAAAGTACAGATTCTTGCTAATAAGACAGCACAGATTCCCTGAAAATCTGGCCCATAGACCCAGATCATGGGCCGATCTGGAACCTAATCTCCCCCTCAAAATGGTATCGTGAAGGCATGATCGCGCCCGAGCTGCCCCCTTCATCTGAGATCGACGAAGCTGAATTATTGGCCTATACACTGCAGGAATTGGGCCTTGAATTCAGCATGCTCGATTTATTGCAACAGGATCAGCGCAGCCGCTTTGACAAAGGCTTGGCAGCGCTCAAAGGCGTGGCGTATATTGTCGATCTGGCCAACCGCGCGTTACTCATCCAGAGCTTTCCCGAAGGCGAAGAAATTGCCAGCCATCCCCTGGTGGCAGGGGGCGGCTGGTTTACAGAAAATGAACCCCTGCATTTGAAAAACGAGCCCTGGGGATCGGCACTCTGTTATCTCAACCGCGAGAGCGGGCAGATAGAACAGATTAAAAAAGTCCGCCATGAAAGCATGTATGGCCTGGTGATCAGCGCGGATACCAGCTTTTTGTACACGCCGGATTTTTACCAGAGTGAGTTTCTGGCAGAAACCCGGCAGAGCCTGTGTAGCATGGTGCACAAACCCAGCCCGAACCACACGGTTTACGATCTCTACTTAAATGAAGATCGCAGTGTCTTGTGTCTAAGTGATCGACAGGCGGGCAGCCTCAAGGTCTTTTCAACCTATGATCACAGCCTGCTGGGAGAGGTGCAAATTCGCCAGCCGGGCAGCACCAAGGCCCTGAATGTGACCTTCGACTTTTACGAG
Organism: uncultured Candidatus Sericytochromatia bacterium; assembly: GCA_964598905.1. GTDB lineage: Bacteria > Cyanobacteriota > Sericytochromatia > UBA7694 > UBA7694. Next base: position 4,993 of record CAZRFI010000167.1, read on the forward strand.
CCCCGCGCATTTATTACAGACAACCTCACCCCTGTGCTTTATAGCCTGAATCTCGCGACCCTCGAACTCGAAGAAATGCCTGTGGGCATTCATGGGCAGATTTTTGGCAATCTTTTTCGGGCCCCAGATATCCGTTATCTCTGTCTCTTGCTGCTCAAACCCGGCGTAACCCTGCAATACCTGAATATTGAAAGCGGAGAATTTGACGAAGAGATTCAACTCAAGGGCCATTTTTTAAGCACCAGCCAGATCGACCCCTGCGACCTGATGGCCTTGAGCCCTGCCCACAATTTGCTCTTTGTCATGACCAGCCACAGCGATCCCACCCCACTCACGCCGGGGATATCTGTGATCGACCCCGATCAATTTCAGCCTGTGCATTTTCAGAGTATTCCCCATGCCCTGCGCGATCAAACCAAACCCGTGGCACTGGTCTTTCCCATACCCAACCCTGTGGTACATGAACAAAAAACGGGACTGGAATTGCTAATCCGCCAGGGTTTGCTCACCGCTGAAAAATTAGCAGAACTCAAAGCCCAACTCTTGGCAGGGGCAATGATCCACGCACCCTTTGAAGAGATTGAAGTGGGACTGGGAATCGGCCTTGTGCCAGCACTTGCTCCTGTAGAGGCGGAGCATCTGGTGCTCGACCCCAAAAAAGCCATACCTGCCATTTTATTTGTGCTCGGGCAAAAGCTTTACCAGCAAACCGAAATTGACCTACACGCCCACCCAGAAGAAAACGAGCGCTTTAAAGCACTGGCTGAAGACTACCGCTCACAATTGGAAAATTACGACTCGGTGGACGTCTTGGTCACTGAGATTTTGGAGCATAAAACCCTCGAAACCGTCTTGACCCGCCAGGACATACTCAGCCTGATGAGTGAGGTCTCAGAAAAAACCGGCAAATTGATCCGCCCGCCGTATACCTGTCCAGCCTGTAACCAGCCCCTCAAAGGCAGTTGGGACTGCCCCAGCTGTTTTTTTGAGCTGGAGAGCCCGAACCGGGCTGAGCGCAAAAAACGCGCTTCGCTCGACAGCTTGGGGGCCTTGCCGCGCTTTCACCTGCTTTTGGCCGACCCCAAACGCCGCCGACTGCTCATTCTTGACGACCACAAGACCATTGATTGGGAGCTTCGGTCACACGAAATGAACTGGGAGGGGCACGAAATTCATTTCTGGTATGCCCTTTGGCTCAACAAACAAAATCTCTTGGTGGTGGATAAACACAACAGCCAGGTCTTTGAATGCAGCCCCATGGGCCATGTGGGCTGGTCGGTCAACCAGGCAATTTCTCCCGAACACCAATTGCTCAACCCGGTCAAAGCCAGCTTTTATACCGAGGCCTACCAAGAGAGCAAAGGCCATTTGGAGCATTTTTTAATCGTCGATCAGGGCCACCACCGCGTGCTGGTGATCAACCGCCAGCAGCAGATTGTCTGGCAATACGGCGTCTTGGGCGAAGCAGGTGCTGAGGCAGGTTATCTCAACAGTCCCTCAGATTTGCAGCAGACGTCTGATGGCAGCTATTTAATTGCAGACACAGGCAATAACCGTGTGATCGAGGTGCGAGAGCAGGAGATCATTCGCAGCTTTGGCTGGAAACAGGGCCTGAATAGCCCCATTTTTGCCATGCGACTGCTCGATCAAGACACGCTAATCGTGGATGCCGGCCATTACAGGGTGGTGGAATTTGATCTCGATGGCGAACAGGTCCGCGAGTGTTTTTATTACACCCACGATATGCCCGAAGAGCTGCGCATGGAAAGCCCCAGCCGGGTCTACCGACGCGAGAAGCAGAGCCTGGTGCTGATGGACGAAGACAAGGTGATCGAAATCCAGCCACGCCAGCAAAAGCTGATCTGGTCTTCTTTGCTCAAACACCTTTCACGGCGCATGGAAATCCGGCGCGATGCCTTTGACAAGCGCGACAGCTACGTTCAATCGTTTGACCAATACCGCCTTCCGACCCTGGAAGAACTCTTTGATCGCCTGCGCGAGACCAATCGCCTGCAAACCTCCAGTGGGATTGCCGAAAAGATTATGGAATTGTTTCAGACCTTGCTGGAGGCCCGGCGCGAGAGCGACAGTCAGCGGGAACGTTCAGCCCAAGTCAAACATATTAACGACGCCCCCCTGGTCGATGTCTCGATCTATGTGATCGACCGGGTCAATCACCAGATCGTGCGTATGGACCACGCGGGCCAGGATCATTGGCATTTTGGCACCGAACCCAGCCACAAATTGCAGCGACCGGGCCATATTTACGAAACCGCCAACAGCCTGCTGATTGCAGATACCCACCACAATCTGGTTTTGGAAGTCTCGTTGGTGGGCCAAGATGTGATCCAGATCTTTGGTGAAAAACCCGGCACCCTCTTTCGCCCCCGCAGCGCCTTTCGCACCCTGCGGGGCACGACCCTGGTGGCCGATCAGGGCCACAAGCGCCTGGTCGAGTTTGACAAACAGGGAGAGATCATCTGGGAATACCACAAACACCGTGAGATATCTTACCCCTATTACGCCGAAGCCCTGGGACACGGCACCATTCTCTATGTCGATCAGGGCCTGCACATGGTCAAAGAGATCACCCGTGCCGGTGAGCTGATCTGGTCCTATGGCCAACCCAGCCGGATTGGCACCGAAGAAAACCAGCTCACCAGTCCGGAATTTGCCACCCGCTTGCACTCAGGTGCCATTTTGATAGCAGATACCGGCAATCACCGCGTGATTGAGGTCTCACCCAAGCGCAAGATTCTCTGGGAGTTTTCCAGCCACAAAAAATACCAATTGCACAGGCCCATCGCCTGCCAGCGCATGAGCAATGGCAATACCCTGATTGTCTACAACAATTCCCGCAGCATGTTGGAGGTCAACCGCGAGGGTGAGGCCTGCTGGTATTTCGAATTGGGCGTGGAGCCCATGATTCACTTTGCCTGATACCCCAGAAGCGCTTAAAATGTGCTGACCTGACAGCCCAGGAGCTTCAAAAGGTGACCAGCCACCCGTTGACTCGGTTCTGGGATTTGCTGAGCTTTTAACCTTGATCGTTGAAGCGATTAAGTTTTAAAGCTTAAAGTTTAAACCCTGAAGCCTGAGACTTAAAGCTTAAACTTTTAACCGCAAAGCCAATGTGCTACCACTGCACCACACCCCCCCGTGTAAATAGGGGCAAGCGGAATCGAACCGGCTGTCGTTGGCCTGAAAAGTTCTGGTCTTGATTGAATTTCGTCAGGCCAGCACCTGGGCATTATCTGCAAAGTCTCGGTTTTTGTCAAACGCTGAATCTAGTTGGGCACTTCAATTTCGGTGCGGGCATTGGACTCGGTCAGGGCGATGTCGACTTCAGCTTCAAAGGCGTCGATCTTGGCTTCGAGTTCAAAGAGGGTGGATTTAAGTTGCAGCGGGTCGATCAGCGTCGCCAGGTTGTTTTCTTTAAAGGGCAAAGCCAAGGTGTCGTGGTCTTCGGCTTTGAGTTCGTGTTCGGGCTTGGCATAAGTGGCTTGCAGCAATTGAAAGAGCTGGCGCATGACCTTCTGATTGTGCTCTTCAAGTTGGGTCTGTTTGGCTGTAAACTTTTGCCAAAGTTCGTTTTTGAGTTCTTTTTCGAGCGTGATCGACGCTTTGCGCTCAATCGCCTCTGCCACACTCATTTTCTCTCCGGCAATTTCGACCTTGGTATTGGCGTTGGAGAGCACTATTGCATTTTTGATCAAGCGGCGGCGGGCAATTAAGTCTTTGACCTGCTGAAAGCCCGAACGCGCGGATTTTTCAAAGTCCTGGCGGTTTTGAATACTGCTCTCGGGGTTCTTGCCAATCATCAGGCCCAGGGGCTCAAGCTGATCGATTGCTTTTTGGATGCGCTTGTCGAGGGTTTTGAGTTCGACCAGGGCACGGGAGATGGATATTTTGTTCATTTTAAAGACTCCGCTTGGCTGGATTTTTATCAGCTTACCCCAGACGCAGGGCTTTTTCTAGCCAGACAATGTATTTTGCTTTTTCTGCACCCCAGTCAAAAAGCGCCGCTGTGCTACAATAAAACCTGAATCCAGACAAAGGACAGCCCCTTTTCGATGAGCCTGCCAAGATGAGCCAAAAAGTCTACAGCCGCCAGATCAAAATGCCCCGCCCGATGCACCGGGCTGTGACGGCAGAAGATATTAAAAGCGCGGCCCAAAAAGATCTTCAACCTGGCGAACAGTTGATTCGCGTGGCTTTTGTGGGCATGGAAGGCGATTATCTGGTGATCGAAGCCGGGTTCAGTGGGGGCAAAGGCCCCGAACCCGCCGAGCCTGCGTCTGAGAGCGCCTCAGCGACATCCTCAGCCACCCAATCAGGGCAGGTGAGCAAAACCCTGCCACCGGCTTCTGGGGGCTTTAAAGCTGGCCAGATCCGCAGTATTGGCCCGCGTCCGCCCAAACCATAGGGGTGATTCTAATGGCACATCTGCACAATAGCTGATTGCAGTGAAGCCCCAAATTTGGCGTAGATGGTCACAAATCCAGCCCCGATCAAGAGGCTGGAGCTGAATTTACGGCTGGTCGGGGTGAGGCGTTGCAAAAGGCCCGCTAAAAGCGCAGGAGCCAAGCTCAGAATCGGCAGCGTGCCGAGCCAAAATGCAGTTAAAAACAGCGCGCCGAGCCAGATATTCTGGGTGGCCACAGCGCCGAGAATAAACATATACAGCCAGCCACAGGGCAAGAGCACCGAGCTTAAGCCAATGGTCAGACCTGAAAGTGCGCCTCTTTTTTGCAAGGCCGAACCCATTAGCTTTTGGGCTAGATTTTGCAAGGGGCCAGGCAGATTCAGGTGAAAGCTTTGCTCACGCCAGACTTTGATGCCGAGCCAGATAAACATCCCTGCCAGCCAGAGGGCGGCAAACCCGGCGATCAGCGGGCGCTGCTGGGCCAAGAGCTGTCCGCCTGCCATACCGGCCAGGCCACCCAGACTCAAATAACCCAACAACCTGCCGAGGTGGTAAGAGGCCACCCCGGCGGGTGTGGGTTTGATCACCGAGACAATCGCCCCACACATGCCCAGACAGTGCATGCTGCCGAACAAACTGGCCAGGAACACCAGCAGCGGGATCAAGGTCCAACTGGAGAGGTGTCCGAGGTGCTCAGGATGTTCAATAAGGGCCAGCAAGGGGAATCTCCTGGGTGACAGTGCGCTGCCATTTGCCTTCATCGGCTTTTTTCACCATTTCGAGTTGCAGACGCATCCGGCCCTGTTTGAGCACAGATTTGTGGAATTCAACCAAAAAGGGGTTTTTGATCTCTTGCCCAGCTTTGACTTTGAGTTGTCCGGTTGGGACAATCAGCTTGATCTTGTCGCGCAGAGCGGGATCCGCGACACGGATTTCAATCGAGGCATCTTCAAAGGTGTAATTGGATGAGACCAAGAAAAATTGATTGGCCACCAGCGGATCAGGTTTATTCTGCTCCAAAACAGTAAAGGGCACGTTTTTGGCGTTAAAAGCCGTGGTCTTGAGGGGATCGCGGGTGATCAGTACATAGGTCAGACCGGCCAAAATACCCACCAACACCACCGACAAGATCAAGACACGTGCACGGATGGTCTTGGGTTTGCGGCCCTCGAGATCTTCAAGGGTCGTATAGCTGATCAGCCCAGGTTCTTTGTGCTGATTCAACATGACTTCGTCGCAGGCGTCGATACAGGCCGTACAGGCCACGCACTCCATCTGCACACCGCGGCGGATATCCACCCCCGTGGGACAGACCTGTACGCAGCGGTAGCAGCTGATACAATCGCCCTGTTCGGCTTTGGGCACGTCTGGTCCGCGCCGGGGCTCGCCCCGTTTTTCGTCATAGATCACAGCCAGCGAGTGCTCGTCCATCAAGACCGATTGAAAGCGGCCATAGGGACACATAATAATGCAGAACTGTTCGCGGAACCAGCCAAAAGAGAAGAGCAAAACTGCGGTGGTAAAGGCCATCACAGAAAAGGCGGTGGGATGTTCTGCGGGAGAGTGGCGAATCCATTTCCCCAATTCTTCGACACCGATGAAATAGGCCAAAAAGCTGTGGGTAATGATCAGGGTGACCACCAAAAAAGC
>CAZRFI010000168.1:0-6487 GCA_964598905.1 uncultured Candidatus Sericytochromatia bacterium
CCAGAAACAAAGGCGCTCAAATAGATTTTCATATTAAAACCTCGCTACTCCGATCAGATGACTCATGACAAACATAACCACCATGCCCACTGTGATAAAGGTGATCACCGAACCCAAGGAGCGCTGAGAGCGCCGGGCCAGACCACAGATCCCGTGACCGCTGGTGCAGCCATTGCCCATGGCGGTACCTACGCCGACCAATAAGCCGCCAAGTGCCATTTGTGCGGGGTTTAATTTAAGGCTCAGCGCTGTCGCTGCCGGCAGGGCATAGACCATCGCTGCGCCGCCGAGTACCAGACCCAAGCTAAAGGCGATGCGCCAGAAACGCTCTTGGGGGGTGGGGCACTCGCCCAAAATACCTTTGGTAATGCCGCTGATGCCCGCAATTTTGCCATTAAACAACATCAGCAGGGCGGCGGCTGAACCGATCAGGCCTCCGCCAATGAGGGCGGGAATCGGGGTGAAATTTTCGATAACCATTTGCAGTACCTACTCCTGTGATTACTATACCCGGTATAGTATATTTTCAAAACCTTTTCAAGCAGATCTCGGCAGAGCCTGTCAGCGCTATTTTTCTAAAGGGTACCCGGCTTCGTACCAGGTCAACATGCCTCCGCCAAAATTAGTCACGTCGTTGATTCCGACTTCGGCCAGCATTTGGCAAGCCCGGCCACTGCGGCCCCCGCTGCGGCAGATCAGAATATAGCTGCGGCTGGGGTCCAGAGTGGCGGCTTGCTCAGGCAGATCGTCAAGCACAATCCGGGTCACACCTGGAATCGTACCCATCTCCCATTCATCGGGACGGCGCACGTCGATCCATTCATACTGGTCTTTTTTGGCTTGGTAGAGTTCATAAATATCTTTGAGATACAATTCGTGAAAAGACATTCAGGTTTCCTTTTCGCTGTGATTTTCTTGCAGGGACCGATTGTATTTGCTTTAATCTGGCTGTTTAAGCCGGATTGACTTCAGACAGATTACCGCATTTGAGATTGGCTGGCACAGCTTCCATGATCTTGGCAGGTTGGGCCAATTTGAGATTGTCCATAATCGCAACAAAATCCGCTTTGCTCTTGCCACCGCCCAAACGGGGGTTGTGCTGTTTTTCCTCGCCGATCGTGCTGGAGGTCAGGCCGATATAATTGTGGCCGGGATAAACCTGGGTCTGATCGGGCAGGGCAAAGAGTTTTTGGGTGACGGAATCATAGAGTTGGCTGGCGCTTCCCTCCTGAAAATCCGTGCGTCCGCAGCCGCGAATCAGCAGGGCATCACCCGTAAAGACGCGCTCCCCGACTTGATACGAAATACAGCCATTGGTATGGCCCGGTGTGGCCAAAACGCGAATTTCCAGCTCGCCAAGGCGAAACAGATCACCGTCTTGGGCCAGGTGATCGGCGCAGGGTGCGCCGCCTTGGGCCGAGACCACCGATTTTGCTTCGGCAAACTGGGTTTTGAGACGGGTCACAGCGGTGATATGGTCGGCATGAACATGGGTTTCGAGCAGGTATTTGAGTGTGAGTCCCAGCTCTTTGAGCACCTTGGCATCGCGTTCGGCCTGTTCCTGAACACTGTCGATCAGGGCTGCTTCGCCACTTTTCTCATCCCCAATCAGGTAGGTATAGGTACTGCTTTCTGCGTCAAACATTTGTCTAAAGATCATCTCTGTTTTCCCTCTTTGCTCTTTGTTTTCACCGTTTATTAATGGCCGCCGCTCAGGCCGGTATTTAACAGAATAAACACACCCATCACCAGTACAAACCAGCCAAAGGCGGGTTTGAGCTTGTCGCTGGGCACAAATTTAGAGGCCCAGGTGCCGATCAGGGCTCCGGCCACAGTAAAGACCGAGAATCCGCCCAGAAACACCCAATCCAGGGGAGCGCCGCCAAGATCCCCTAAAAATCCTACCAGGGATTTGATACTAATGACCAGCAGGGAGGTGGCCACAGCCACTTTGATATCCAGTCCCGCAAAGAGCACCAGCACGGGAATCACCAAAAATCCGCCACCGGCTCCGACCAATCCGGTTAGCACACCGACGACCAAGCCCTCTAATGAGACCATCAGAATTTTTTTGAGTTCTGAATCGTGGCTGTGATCTTTTTCTGCCACTTTTTCTTTACTTGGGCGAATCATCGAGACCGAGGCCACCACCATCATCACCGCAAACAGCGCCATGATCGCCATGTCTTTGCTGATCGCCATGCCCCCGATTTCAAACAATTGTTTGGGAATGGCGGGCACGATAAATTTGCGGGCCGTAAACACCCCGATCATGGCAGGAATCGAAAAGACAATCCCCACTTTAAAATTGACTAATTTGGCTTTGATATACCCGGCCATACCAAAGATGCTGGTCAGGCCGACAATAAACAGGGAATAAGCGGTGGCCAGGACCGGGGGAATTTTAAACAAATAGACCAAGATCGGCACCGTGAGAATGGAGCCGCCTCCGCCAATCAATCCCAGCACGCCTCCCATCAGCACAGCGGCGAAGTATCCGATGATATTGAGCAGATCCACGTATATGTCCTTTCTAATCGTTGCGATTTATGCGCAAAGGCTTTTGCAGTTATTTTGCCTGAGTGGCATCTCTTTATAATATACCCCCTATGGTATATTATTGCAAATCTTTTTAATTGAATAGACATGATTTTGTACGCAATGGGGTATAAGTATACGCAATATGATTCTCATACCCTGTATAGTATTCTAAGATAAAGACACGTTGTTATTTTGAAAGGTAATTGAAAGGCGATCCCATGGACAATTCCAATATTGAACTGATTCACCGCTTGAACCGCGCCCAGGGACAAATTGAAGCGATTAAAAAATCTCTGGCTGCGGGAGAAACCAAAGACTGTGTCAAAACCCTGCGTTTGCTCAAAGCAGCCAACAATGCCCTGAAAAAATTTGGCGAGGCCTATGTGGCTCAACATTTACACGAGTGTATTCGTTCCAATGTCTCAAGCGAAGACATGGAAAAAGGCCTGCAGGAAGTCGTCTACTCTGCTTTTAGTCTTTAGATCTGACCATCAGATAGTCTGATTACAGGCTTTCGGGGTATGATGATGTTTGCTTAAATTTCAAATTTCAAGGAGCAAACCATGACGGTCACCACGATCGAAGAGATTCATAAATACCCTGACCAGACGGTCACCCTGCGTGGCTGGCTCTACAATAAACGCGAAAGCGGCAAGCTGGTTTTTTTGATCCTGCGGGATGGCACCGGCTTTATTCAATGTGTGGCCTTTAAAAAAGACTTGCCCGAAGAAGTCTGGGATGCAGCCAAATCCGTTACCCAAGAGTCGTCGCTGATGATCACAGGCAGTGTGCGCAAAGAAGAGCGCGCCCCTTATTGTGGCTACGAAATGGGCGTGCAGAGCATTGAAATTGTCAGCAAAGTCGAGGGTGAATACCCGATCAGCCTTAAAGAACACGGCGCTGATTTTTTGCTGGAGCACCGCCACCTTTGGCTGCGTACGCCTTCACAGATGGCCGTGATGCGCATCCGCGCTGAGGTCATGGCTGCCAGTCGTGATTTCTTTAATGAGCGCGGCTTTGTCAATGTGGATGCCCCGATCATCACCGCCAACGCCTGTGAAGGCACCACCAACCTCTTCCAGATCGACTATTTTGAAGATCAGGCCTATCTCTCCCAGACGGGCCAACTGTATATGGAAGCCGCCGCTTTGGCTCTCGGCAAGGTCTACTGTCTGGGCCCCGCTTTCAGGGCCGAAAAATCCAAAACCCGCAAACACTTAACTGAATTTTGGATGATTGAACCGGAAGTGGCCTTTCTGACCTTTGAAGAAAACCTGGCCATGCAAGAAGAGTACGTCTCTTATGTGATTCACCGTGTGCTGGAGACCCGTGCCGCTGAACTCAAATTGCTCGAGCGTGATACCAGCAAATTGGCAGATATTCATGCGCCTTTCCCCAAAATCTCTTATGATGACGCTGTCAAATTGCTGCAGGAAAAAGGCTCAGAGATCCAATGGGGCGACGATCTCGGCGCACCCGATGAGACCCTTTTGGGCGAACATTTCCAAAAACCGGTCTTTGTTCACCGCTTTCCCAGTGCGATCAAGGCCTTTTACATGAAGCCCGATCCCGACCGGCCCGAAGTGGCTCTGGGCGCAGATTTGATTGCTCCCGATGGCTATGGAGAGCTGATTGGCGGCGGCCAGCGCATCGACGATTATGATCTGCTGGTCAAGCGGATAGAAGAACACCAATTGCCCATGGAAGCCTTTGGTTGGTATTTGGATCTGCGCAAATATGGCTCTGTGCCCCACGGTGGCTTTGGCCTGGGTATCGAGCGCTTTGTGGCTTGGATCTCCGGTGTTGAGCACGTGCGTGAGACCAGCCCTTTCCCGCGCACGATTTACCGCATTCAGCCCTAGCGACAAAAACAGAAAAAGCCCCCGGTTGCATAAACCGGGGGCTTTGCTGTATGACGAATTAACGGCGGCGGGCAGGTGCGCTGCTCAATGTTTTGGCAACGTTGATACGGCCATGGCCAAAATACTTGTCGAATTTGGCATCACCGAGATCGTCGCTGGTGGCTTCGATATGGGCTTTGACCTGTTCTTGTTTCAGATCGGGCCATTGGCTGCGAACCAATGCTGCCAGACCCGCCACGGCAGGGGTAGCCATGGATGTTCCAGAGATGCTGCCGTAGTCTTTGCCGGGCATGCCGCTGGCATAGGTCGGGAAGGTGGCCAGAATATCTACGCCAGGGGCACTGACGGAAATCCAGGGGCCAAACTGTGAGAAGCGGGCGATTTTATCGCTGCTGTCGGTGGCGCCCACAGCGACCACGCCGGGGTAAGCGGCAGGATAGGATTTTTGTTCGCGGCCTGAATTGCCCATGGCGGCAACGACCACTGCATCTTTGCTCAGCGCATGTCTAACGGCATCACCGACGACAGCGGAATCAGAACCGCCACCCAGGCTCAGGCTGATAACTTTGGCGCCATTGTCTGCAGCCCAGGCGATACCGCCAGCCACATCGGCCCAGGTACCAGAGCCCCGGTTGTCGAGAACGCGAACGGGCATTACCTTGACGCCAGGAGCATAACCGGCGACACCAGTTTTATTGTCGGTCAGAGCGGCAGAAATGCCTGCGCAGTGGGTGCCATGGCCTTGGCCATCGTTGGGATCTTCATCTTTGTCGACGAAGTCGTAACCTTTGATCAGTTTGGCGGCCAAATCAGGGTGTTTCAGATCGACACCGGTATCCACAATGGCGAGCACCATGTCGGGGCTGCCTTTTTGGATCGCCCAACCGGCCTGTGAGCTGGTTCTTTTGTGGGCATACTGCTTTTCAAACATTTCGTCGTTGGGGTAGCTGGGTTCGTCAGCTGCGCGCAGAGCATTGGCAGCAGAGGCCTGTTCAGGGCTCAGGCTGATAATGCCATTGGGTTCTGCGTACAGAACGGCAGGGTTGCGACGCAGGGCTTCAATGGCCTGTGCTTCGCCGCCGGCTACGGGGGTTTTAACAAGATGGATACCGAGGGAGGGCTGCCCCACCATTTGAACAGTGGTCAAACGCAGAGCGCTGAATGCTGTCTGGGTGGCGCTGGCACCTACCCCGGCTTTGAATCTGACTATGATTTCTCCAGGAACGGCTGCGGTATTTGCGTGAAGAGATGCTTTGAGTGGGGTGCGATTTACCTGGGCAGACGAGGTGGATGCGGCATTCACTGAAGATGCCAAACGCTGACCGGTCAGAGAAGGAGAGACTCCCGACTGACAGGCTGCAAGCGATGCCAACAAGCTGCCGCTGGCAAGGATAAGACTGGTAAAACGAATGGAGGGATGAGACATGTACTTTAAATCTCCTGAAATAAATCTTAGCTAATGGTTATTGTAAGGTTAAAAAAATATTAAGTCAACCACTGATTTAACATTTTTTTAATTATTTTTTAAAAATACCTTGCTTCTGTTTATTTCCCAGGAAGGCTATACTGGAGCCATGAAAATGCTTAAAAGCTTGCAAACATCGGTGTTTTATGCTCTTTTACTCTGGGCCTTTCCACTTTTTCAGGTCCAGACCCACGCCCAGGATCAGATGCAGATTCAGACGCACCTCCATGAATCACTGGTCCGCCATTGGGCCCCGGTGATTTATCAGCAAACCGATTTACGCCTGCCTGCCGCTGATTATTTGACCCGCTTTGATTTTGACGGGGACTTTGATGGCTTTAATAATTGGGAGAATCTTGAGCGTTTTCCTTTAAGCGGGGCTGTCTATTATCACGTGGCTGAGACCGATGTTTTGTTTTTTGTCTATTTGGGTTTGTTTCATCCCCGCGATTGGGAGCCGGGCTTCGACAATCCCTTCAGCAGCCATGAAAATGATCTCGAAGATCTGATCTTGGTGATTCACAAAGACGGTTCTGCTTATGGGCGACTCTTAATGGTCGAGACCCATGCCCATTTTGACTTTCATACCCAGGCTGCTCCTTCGCTCAAAGCCAAACAC
>CAZRFI010000168.1:6587-9355 GCA_964598905.1 uncultured Candidatus Sericytochromatia bacterium
CCCTATCGCAGCTTTGGTGAGTTTGGGGCCAACGACTATACCTGGCTCAATCCCGCTTCAGCCCCTTGGATCCACGACGATCCCAACGATGGGCCCGTGGGGCCGGGTGACCTCTTCAGCGATCCCGACTATGCCCTGCGCAACCATGTCTCTGGCTTGCCTGAGGGACAGCCAGGCTATCTCAAAGAACCCCTTTATACCCACCGTTTGGCTTTGGGGTCGGTTCAAATTTTGAGTCCGGTCACTTCACCGCGTCTGGCTGTCTGGCAGGGAGAACAAAAACTCTGGGAAACCGCACTTTTGCCCGGTCCCGATGGGGCCTGGATGCCCGAGCAGGCTCTGCGCTATTGGACCCTGCCCCCCGGAGCTGAACTGAGTTTGCGGATTACACAAGATGCCCGCTCCTTGGCCAGTTTTGGCTTAAAAGAGACGGCGGGTGAGTGGGAGCATGTCGGGCAGGGCGCTGTTTGGCTGCAAGCAGCTTTAAAACAAGGGACGTGATACAATAAACCCTATGCTTTTCCAAATCAAACACCTCCAAATCAAACACCCATTCACGATCGGCTTGCTCGGCTTGTTCTTTGTCTTGCAAGCCGCCCCAGCGGGTCAAACCCATTCGGGTTATTCCGATCAATTGCGCTATCTCTATCAAAAATCAATCAATTGCAAGCTCTGTCATGGCCCCAATGGTCTGCGTCCTGTGGGGTTGGATTTGGCCCGCATGAAGCCGACGGCACTTCATCTGCACCGCTTGATCAAAAGCTGGGCCGCCCTGGACAGCGATCAAGACGGGGTCGACAATGGCTCCGAAATCAAATTGGAGTGTGATCCCAATCGGCTTGAAGCGGAGTCGTTTACAGGCAAATGTGGCTCTTTGATGTTGAGCCAAACCCCAGATCAACCAGATCAATAAGAGCCTGCGAAAATACCTGCAAAGAGCCCAAAGAGCACCAGCACCAGGGCATTTTCTGCGCTGATGCCAAAGAGCAAAAGGCCCCCAGACAGACTGAGCCGCCCCCCCAAGGCAAAGAGATTGTCGCGAAAGCTGCGGCTGTCTAGGTTTGACTCTTTCTGCCAGAGCCAAGACAGGCCCAAACCGGCAGGCAAACTCGTAAATAACAGGGCATAGCTAAAACTGCTGAGCTGACTTTGGCCCAGCCCCAAAACGGGGATCAGCAGTAAAAACAGGCAAAAAAGTGGCAAGATCAGCCGCAGGTAAAATTGGCCAATCACCAATGAGTGGCGCAGCGGAAATTTGGGTGCGACGTTGTGTAAGAGGGCCTGCGGCGGTTTTTCGGGCCGGTCTTCGTTTTGCAGGGTGCGGTAGCGCAAGATGGGCAAAATGGCGAGCCCGGCCCAGAGTGCCAACCAACCCAGCCCAAGCCAGCCCAGCGCAAGATAGCGTTGCCCTGATTTTAACAGCAGTCCCGCCAATGGCAGGAGCAGGGACATTCCTCCGAGGCCCAAGAGCAAGACCAGATAGATTTCCCGCCAGGGAGCGGGCCAACGTTGATACCAGGCTGGATAGGTTTTTTGCAGGCGGAGGTAGATGCGCCGAATGGGGGTGAGTTTCCATTCCAACAAATAGCCCAAGACCACCAAGAGCAAGGCCAGTGAACCGGCCAAAAAGAGGGTCATTGCCAAAGGCGTTTGATTCAAGGGCTGGCCGATTTGATGTGCCAAGCTGGGTTCGGCCAATAATAATTCGGCTAAAAACGTTTGGGGCGCAGGCAAAAAAGACAGGCAAACGGTTTCTATTGCCAGAAAAAAGAGTGTGGCCAAAAGCCACACCCAGAAAACATAAATAATCATTTGCTGAAAACGTCAGAAACGACGCAGAGATCAGGCCCGTGCTTTGGAAAACTGAGAGGAGATCTCGTCATAAGTGGAGAGATTTTCCTGCAATTCTTCCAACAACATGTCCATCGCCTCTTCGTATTGGGCTTCTCCGCTGTTGTCTACCGCTGCGACTTCTCCAGCATGGGTTGCTGCCGTTGCGGCTTCAGCTTTGGCGGCTTGCCGTTCTTCGTAAGCCTGCCGCGCCAATTTTTCGTAATGGTTTTTCTTTTCTTCCAGCTCCGCCAATTTTTGCTTGAGGGCGTTTAGCTCATCCAGGTATTCACCGGTTTCCGCTCCGCCATTGGCACGCATCCGTTTTTGAGCAGCGTAAACATCCGCTTCCAAATTGGCAACCTTGGTCGAAATCCGTGAGATAATGCCATCTTTGGCTTCTAGCTGGTAGAGAAACTCTTGGTTCTTGTCTTCGAGATCGCGAATAAACTGATCTTTTTCATCGATCATGTCGCGCAATGTGTCGAGTTCAGCCACTTCCTGCTGGTGTTCGTTGCTTTGACCTTCGTATTGATGAACCAATTTTCTCAGGACAGCGACTTCTTTTTTCTGTTCAGCAATGCTGTCTTTTAGATCAGAGAGAAAATCCTCTTGATCGCCAGTCTCACCCATCATTTGATTGAGTTGCTGTTGCAGAAAATGATTCTCTTTTTGCAATTCGCGGTGCTTGGACAGGAGTGCCTGAACAATCACCTGCATTTCTTTTTTATAACGGGCCCGTTGGGCCTCTTTGGTCTTTTGCAACAAATTTAATTTTTGGCGAAGCTCACTGATCTCCACATAGGGATCCTGTTCTTCCTCTGCTGCATAATCACCGGATTCCTCCAGTTCGTCTTCAGCATCAAAATCCTCAGCCATTCAGCTCTTCCCTTCGTTTGATAAAGATTTATCCGATTTATCTTGGTTGATTTCTTGGT
>CAZRFI010000168.1:9455-10986 GCA_964598905.1 uncultured Candidatus Sericytochromatia bacterium
TCTTGGTTGATTTCTTGGTAGATTATCGAAGAAAGTACAGTATATCCCCGTTCATTATAATACATGCTTTTGCACAGTGTTGAAAAAATTTTTACATATTCTTGGCCTTTGCTTCTGGAACCCCTGCACTTTCTTTGTTAAAAAAGGATTAAAAGTGTTTTCTCAAAATTAAATATCCATCAAAAAAATGTTTATTAGCTCAAGACTGGCAATTGATCCTGCGATAGGTGGACGTGTAGAGCTATCTTCATTTTTGAAAATAGCCATTGAGAAATCGATTTAAATTCTGAATTCATTGAGACGTTGAGTTTTACCACCAAGGGGTTAGTTGAGAAACCATGACTAGCATTTTCTCAGGACAACTTTATAATAATTTCCTGAAAGACAATAATTACTACCGACTCGAAACCTATGATGTCAACCGCTTTCAGCG
Source organism: uncultured Candidatus Sericytochromatia bacterium (assembly GCA_964598905.1). GTDB lineage: Bacteria > Cyanobacteriota > Sericytochromatia > UBA7694 > UBA7694. Next base: position 9,889 of record CAZRFI010000168.1, read on the forward strand.
CACGATTGAACAGATGTCCAATCAGGGTCTCGCTGAAAAAGAGCTGCGTGAAGGGCTGGAGTACCAGCAGGCCAAAATGGCCGATATGCAGTCCAAGCTCAATGAACTGATCGAAAAACTCAATAACCTCTACCGCCGTTTCATTGACAATAAATCTGTTTTCCGCAAAGTCTCACAAGAACCCGAATATTTTGGTACCAGCGCCACTCTCAATGTCCTTCAGAATATCAACGCCAATCCCGATACCAACGGTTACCCCACCGGTGGGGCGGGCATTACTTCCGATGACGATTACGATAAAATTCGCAACTACTCCTGGAACCCCTTCTTTGGTTCCAAGGCCATTGACGAAAGCGATAAAACCGTCAACCGCACCTTTTGGGAAGAGCCCAACGAAATTTTAGAACAGGCCTATACCGAAAACGGTGCTTTCTGGTCCACTGTTTCGTATCTCTGGGGCTGGGATCTGGACCGTATCAACGCGACCTATGCCACTACCAGCAATAACAATAACGTTCAAATCAACGTCACGGCTCTGCAACCGAATAAACCCCAATACCCCCCCATGAAGGCTGGAGACCGCTTCCCGGTTTACACGGGTGCGATCGCCAATTATCCGGGGTATCCTGCGATCAATATGTCGGGGGTGCGCCCCGGTGGGGTGGATTATAGCCACGCTTCTGATACGGTGAATACTGGGGGTGACTCAACGGCGATTTTCCAAACCGCCAATATCATGGCTCCCTCTGGCAATGGTTCACCAGGCAATCCTTTCTTCGTTGATGATGGTACATTTTTAGCTGTGAATGACCCCATTGTGGTCGGCGGAACCACTGGGTTGGTCAATCGCGAGATTGTCACCCTTACTCCTGCGCCCATTGCTGGCTTTCCCAATCGCTTTGCAGTTACTACTGACGGGTGGAACCCTTATGGTGCTCCTATTTCTTCCGGGACCATTACCAAACAGACCGGAGGTAGCTCTTCCCGCGCCAACTTCAACGTGGTCGGAGAGAACGCCCTGAACTTTGGTTGGGAGTTTGACGATCTGCCCATGGCCCTCGAAGTGGTGGCTGTAGACACCCGTCCCGATGGCACCAC
>CAZRFI010000169.1:0-7505 GCA_964598905.1 uncultured Candidatus Sericytochromatia bacterium
ACGGTTGACTTGCATTTAAATACGGGTCTCCTTGCATGTTATCTGATCTTATTTATTCCACAAAAGCAGCAAAAAAATGGGGCGCCGAGGCAAAATTAACCAAAAATTAACTTTTGTCTCGAAATCAGAAGTCTGTGAGGAGCGCCCATTTAACTCATTTGGTCCCTTTCTTGGGGGATTTGAATGTTTAATTCACGCATAAAGCGCAGCTCATCGGGAATGGCTTCATCTTGCACCATGCTGCGATCAAAATCCAAAGCACGAACGGGTGCATTGGCTGGAGCAACGGGGGCATTGGCTTGCTGTGGGTCTGATGCCTCACGAAAACGGCTGACTGCAGCTTTGAAGGCGTCTAAATCCAGCAGAGGGGCTTTTTGAGTGGTCCCCTCGTTAAACTGCTGGACGCGATCCACGTAAATCTGGTAAGCCTGATCGAGGCGCTCCCGGCTCACAAAACGGGTAATTGTTTTAAATTGTTCTGTGAGAAAATCCAGCCCCCCCTTGCTTTGACGGCGATCGATCTCCGCGAAGGTATAGTCAAAAATATTGCTGGGATTGACAGTGGTCTCACCAATTTTTCCGGTGATATTTTCGACAAAATCGGGCTCCATCATCATCGCTTTAAAACTTTCAGGCAATTGCTTGTAAAGGGCCTCTCCGAATTCCTTTTTGAGGACTTCGGGATTTTTGCGAACCTCTTCAAAAAAGGCCTTGAGTGCATGCTGATGTTGAGCGGGATTGCCTGCCTGTTCGGGTAAAGCGGCCCAATCCGCTCGGGCCCGGGCTTTGCCCAAGAGCATTCCCACGGCCTGTACCACTGCCCTGTTTTGTTGACCGTTGGGGCCTTTTAAATGCTGATGTACAGTGGGCGGAAAGAGTGCCTGTTCGGCGGCGGGCCAAGCACCCGTGCCCTGCTGTTTAAAGGCTTCAATTTTTTGACTGGCCAGGGCCCGTGCTGCCGGGGATGAATCTGGCCGATTTAAGATGGTCTGGGCACGAATCAATTGATCCAGAACATAACCCGGTTCCCGGGGGGAAGAGGCATATTGGGTGCCATCGACCCTGAGCAATTCATCGGCATCGGGCAGAGCAGCTGCCATGCGCGGTGTAAATTGGGGTTTTTGGTCCACGCCGCGAAAGTCAGCCCACCAATCGGCAATTTTGTCTTTAAGTTTAAATTTATCGCAGAGTGCTTCAGCGGCAAATCCCAAAGCTGGGGCCAGAATTTTTGAAAAGGTGGTCGTTTTATCCACCACCCCTTTGACATACTGCCGGGTTTCACTGGGCAAATGCCCCCTCAATTGGAGCAGGGCATTGCGAATCTGATCGTCTTTATAACCCGCTTTTTTGATCAGACTGACCATGGCCTCTTCTTTGCCTGCATAGGTCTGGGTGGCTGCCGCCATGAACATAAATTTGAGCAATGAAGCTTGCAAGAGACGCTCAGGTTGATAGGTAAACATGCGGTAGGATTCGGCGAAATCCTCTTCATCATTGACTTGGGCATAGTCTGAAACAAAACCCTGTTTGCCAATGCCCTGCATGGTTTCACCCATCACATTGTTGCGGTTTTCTTCTTCCGAGGCTTTTCCATCCCAGCTGATTCTGCGCCAGTTTTCGAGCACTTCGGTGCCTTCTTGCAGGCCGTGTCCGAGTTCATGCACAATCACCTGTTCGGTGAAGTCTTTTTGATTGCCCCCGTCAATAATGCCAAACCAATTGCCCATCAAGCTTTCAAGGGTACTTTGATCGAATCGCTCACTCAGGCTGCGATCAAGGCCTGCAATCTGGGTGTCTAGGCGTTGGCGGGTGGTTGTCTGCATTTCTCCGACACTGAGATAGCCTCTCAGGATATGCCCCAATTCGGCCTTTAACATGAGTGGCGATTGGCCCAAATCCAGACGGCCCTGTAATTCCGTCAGGCGCTGCAGCAATTTGCGCTTTTGCGGCACACTCAATTGGGTATCGTCTTCAATGATATCGCGGGCCCCTGTCATGCGCTGCTGCAGATCAAAGGCCTGCAGGGCCAGTTTGGTGGGCGCATCCATTTGCCCTGTGCGATTGAGTTGGCGTTGGGGTGAGCGGGAATAATTCAGTAATTCTTGTACAGAGCCAATGGCCCTGCGCTTTTCGGGACTGTCTCCCGGACTGTTGACCAAACCCAGAAAATCCTGGATATGTTTCTCTTTTAAGAGTTCGCGGGGGCTGCTGTGAATGGCGCCATCGTGTAAGACAATGCTGCCCAGGGCCTCATTGTGGTAGGCCACTTTCATCGCCCCGCTGAGCATTTCTATCGCACTGAGATAACCATCTTTGCCTGCCAAAACAGCGGGATTGAGCGGTTCTGCTCGCACGAAGGTCAATGGCCCCCCCTGGTGGTTTTTGCTGGCAGCGCGAAAGGTCTCCAGGGGTTGGGTCTGGCGAATTTCTGAAAAGGCATTAAACACGGAGAGCTTGGCCTGGGGGCTCCAGTTTTGACCCGCTTGGGCTTGAAAGCGCGGTGGGGCGGCTCCGGCGGCACTAAACATTTCTTGGGTTGCACTGTCCACCTGTTCGAGCAGGGCTTCTTTGGCCAATGCTTGGATTTTGGCTGGCGTGCGCTGACTTTCGGGCAAGGCTGTTAATTTGGCTTCGATCTTGGCCAGCCATTGATCGACATGGGCGGCAGGCAGATTGCGGAATTGGTATTGTAAGCTGGCAAAATCTTTAAAACCCAATTCTTTGGACAGAGCCTGCAGCCGCGGTTGCCAAGCCGCAGGAATGGGCGCTGTCTGACTGCTGTCATTGCTGGCGAAATTGCGCAATAGCGAGCGGGCGTCATGCAAATTGCGCATCATTTGGGCCGGTGTCGGCGTGGCAAATTGCACCCCTTGGGGATTTAAAAAAGCCTCTTGATAGGCCCCCATTTGTGGCAAAACCGGCCCAATGGGGTTGGCTGTTGTGGGTGGGGCAGCTATTCCCGCCGGAATGGTGGGCACGGCAAGGGGGCCTGTTCCCCTTGCGGGGGTGGGCCAGGCCTCAAAGGGACTTCTGCTGACACCGGATGATGAACTCATATCCAACCCTTGATTTTACGTGTACTCTCTTTACTCTATTCCACAAATCAACAGAAATTATCAAAAGGCTTAAAAAATTTAAATCATTTTTAATGCAATTTGGCCACAAATAATTGACCCAAATTCGACAAAATCGATGAACTGGCTCACAGAGCAGAGACTTTGGGTGTGTTACAATGCTGAGAACAATGGCTTAAGCAGCGAGGATGCGTCTATGCTCTGGAAACGGATTTTGATCAATTTGGGAATTGGTCTTTTGGTGGGCGGTCTGTTCCTGGCCGCAAATGAAAAGATGCCGACCTTTAAACAGGTCGAGTTGATGCTTTACAATACCCGCTTTGAAACCTTCAGGGGCATGCGTCCCACCCCCGACGATGTGGTCATTTTGGCCATGGATGAAGCCTCACTTGAAGAGGTCGGTCCCTATCCCTGGCGGCGGGATGTGCATGCCCGCGTTGCCGAGAAACTGATTGCCCTCGGTGCCAAGTTGGTTGCCTTTGATATTATGTTTTTAACCCCTTCCCAGTTTCCCGAAGCCGATGCCGCTCTGAAACAAACCTTGGCCAAACATCCCGACAAAACGGTGGTTGTCAGCAAATTTGAATTTGGCTCGACATCTCGGATCAGTGGCTCAGGTGCCAGTGGTGGCAATGATGAACAATCTGTTGAGACCAGTGAATCGGCTTCGTATAGCCCGCCGATCTTTGAGGCTGATGCCAAGTTTGGCTTTGCCAATGTCGATGAAGGCATGGTCGACAATCAGATTCGCCGTGCGCAGATTGTCTACAATCTTGATACAGAACAGCTTTTGCCGACGGCCATGACCCTGCGCAAAAAGTATGAACCGCACTTTACCCTGAGCATGCTGCGATTGCTCGATCCCAAAAAAGCGGATGCCCTGATCGATAAATATGCGGATCAACCCCTCTGGATCAATTTTGCCGGCCCGCCTCAGAGCTTTAAAACCCTGTCTTATTATATTGTTCACAAACTTGGCCAGCCGGGCTTTGACGATAATTACTTTCAGCAATTGGTCAATCAGCGCCCCAAAGACTTTTTTAGAAATAAAATTGTCATGATTGGTGCCTCTGCTGAGATCTTGCAAGACAATAAAAATGCGCCTTTTGTCTCTGCGGGTTCAACCAAAATGCCGGGTGTGGAGGTGCACGCCAATCTCTTTGAAACCCTGCGCCAGGACAATCCGTATATCCAAGCGCCCAGCAGTCTGAATTATCTTTTAATTCTGGCTTTTGCTGTGGTTACAGCAGTGGGACTTTCGTTTTTGGGGCCGCTGGGCGGACTGGCGATGGTGATCGGTCTGATGGCGGCTTATTCTGTTTTTAATGTCTATTTCTTCAACTTTCAGCGCCTGTTTATTGATTGGTTTGCGCCGATGGTGGCGATGGTTGGCAGTTATACCGTGAGTTACGCCTATCGCTACCTGGTCGAAGAGCGGGAAAAACGCCGCATTCGCAAATTCTTTAAGTCGTATGTCTCGCCCAAACTGGTCGAAGAATTGCTCAAAGATCCCTCCACGATGCCCAGCCTTAAAAGTGAGCGGCGCATGGTCAGTATTCTCTTCTCGGATATTGCTGGTTTTACCTCGATGTCCGAAAGCCTGCCTCCTGATGAGGTGGAACATATTCTGAATGAATACCTGACCGCCATGAGTGAAATTGTCTTTGGCAATGATGGCACCCTGGATAAATACATCGGCGATGCGGTTATGGCGATCTGGGGCAATGTGGGCTCGAGTAACCCCAAAACCGATGCCTATAAAGCTGTGAATACGGCCATTCAGATGCAGCGTACCTTGGCGCATTTGCGCGAAAAATGGCTTTCTGAAGGCATGGTGCCGCTGCAAATCCGCATTGGTGTCAATACGGGAGAGGCCTTGGTGGGCAATTTTGGTTCACCGCAAAAAATGGATTACACCGTGATTGGGGATGCCGTTAACACTGCCGCTCGGCTTGAAGGCCTGAATAAAGAGTTTAACTCCAGCATTTTGATCAGCCAAAATACCTATGACTTGGTCAAAGATCGTGTCAATGCTCGCCACTGTGGCAATGCCAAGGTCAAAGGCAAAGAAGAAACCGTGTCGGTTTTTGAGGTCCTGGGTTGGAAAGACGAAGCCGGTGCGGCTACCGAAATTCGCGATACCAAGTGGATCAAAGGCACACAAGAAACTCAGTGGAAGTAATCTAGCGTGGAAAAAATAGCACAATACGATATTTTGGGTGAGCTGGGCCGGGGGGGCATGGGTGTTGTGCTTGATGCCGTTGATCCCCGTCTGGACAGGCATGTCGCAATCAAAGTGATTGAATTGCCCCATGACCCCAATATGACGCAACAGACCAAAGATGAATTGATTGAGCGCTTTAAGCGTGAGGCAAAAGCCAGCGCCAAACTCAACCATCCCAATATTGTCAGTATCTTTGATTTCGGCGAATATGAAGGCCGTTATTATATGGTGATGGAGTTTTTGCAAGGGCGAAACCTGGCGCAATTGCTCAAAATTCACTCGCCTCTCTCTGTACCTGTGGCCATCAAATCGATGATTCAGACCTGTGATGCGCTGGACTTTGCCCATTTCCAGGGGATCATTCACCGCGATATTAAACCTGCCAACATTGTCATTTTGGACAATGGCACCACCAAACTCACCGATTTTGGTATCGCCCGTTTGGAGTCTACTCAGTCGGATTTGACCAAAGCAGGGTCGATTTTGGGCAGTTTGTTGTATATCTCACCCGAACAATTGATGAATCCCAAAGATGTCGACAAACGTGCAGATATCTATTCTCTGGGTGTGACCGCTTATGAAATTTTAACCGGTCAATTGCCTTATAATGGTTCCAATATTGGCGAAATTGTTATGAAAATCATGCAAAGTGAGCCTCCGCGCCCGAGTGAGCTCAACCCGCAAATACCGGCTGAATTGGATGGCATTATTTTTAAGGCCATGGCCAAAACCGTGGATATGCGCTACGACACGGCCAAAGATTTTGCCGCTGATTTAGGGGCCGTTTTGCAACATTTGACAGGCTCTTCAAGCTTTGAGAGCACACCCATGCCCAGCGTGGATCTGAGCCATACCAATCGGGGCATTGAACATGTGGTTAAACACCATGACAATACTCCTACCCAGTATGGTGTAGGCACATCTACGGGTAACGCCTCCACCTTGAGTACGGGTACCCTCAATATGGGCATGAGTGGAACCCCCACGCCACGCAGCAAAGAGTTTAATTTGGTCGAAGGCATCGACGACCCAACGGCTTTTTCCGCTGTCTTGCGCATTTTGCGTGGGTGGAAAGTCGAAAATCTGACCACCAATACCATGCTCGAAGCGATTTATAAATATGAGGGCAAGAGCCAGGGCTTGATCATCAACAATTCGGTGATTCTCTTGATCTACAAAGGCCTAATCGTCGGTGCCATGGTCAACAAACCCGAATTATCAGGGCCCGCCGCCTATCAACACATGGCCTCTTGGCAGAAGTTTGAAATGACTCAGTGTATGCCAATGGAAAAAGAAGAGCCCTGGCTGGTGCTGCTGGCGATCATGGTGGGGGCCCATACCTTGATGGAGCACAATCCGATGTGTTCCAAAGGAGATGTGACCAAAGCGATTGAATTGCAAAAGTCCAAGCGCTTCAGTGGCATGTTGAAGGTGATTGAAAAGCGGACCCTCAAATGGCTGGGATTTCTCGATGGGCAGCAGGTCTTTTCGATCAGTATGCCCTATCCCGCCGGGAATTATGATGGGGAGTATTTTGACCTCAGCATTTACGCACCCCGTTTTAATCTGATTGGGCCGAGTCTGCGCAAATTGCTGGTTGAAGCCCAATTGCAAATCGTGAGTAAATCGATCAACCGCCCTGTTTTGGCCCATTATGCCGGAGCCAAAGAAAAGCAACTCACATCGGAGATGATGGAAGAGGCACTGCGCAATACGGATACCACGACCATTTTGCCCAAAGATGCGACCTTTGAAATTGGCAACCGCACGATCAAATATTCCGATATTCTCAAAGAGACCAATCATTTTAAAGCTGTGGATTGGCTCTTGTATGAATTTATGTATGGTCTCTCGCGCTCATCGGCGTTTTCAGCTCTCAAACGCCGTTTTACCTGGGCTTGGCAGTTTAAAGCACTCAAATTTCTCCAGCCCGTGAAAATGGGCAGCTTCAGTGCCACCTTTGATATTTTGGCCTATAATAATCAGGATCAACTCACTGCGCTGTTTCGCTTTGAAAACGAGATCAGCGAAGAGACGCTCTCGAATATGGTAGAAGATGTGCGCAGGATCAAGACCGAGCGGGCCCAAGACGATATTCAGGCTGCTATGTTGGTGGCCTATCAGCCCCTGTCTGCAGGTGTTCTGGCCAAGTTCAATCAATTGACAGGCAAACCCGGTTTGTTTGGCATGGGCGAAAGTGAACGGGG
>CAZRFI010000169.1:7605-10907 GCA_964598905.1 uncultured Candidatus Sericytochromatia bacterium
GGCAAGCTTGATCCCGAAGATGGGCCAGAGTCAGAGTTGGCTTCCTTTTTGAGCTGCGCCCTGCGTGAAACTGCTGAAGAAGTCGGGATTGTGATTGATGCTCAGGCCGAGATCCATGATTTGGGATGGCGGGTCACTCCCCCCTTTTCACCCAAACGCTTTGAGACCCGCTATTTTTTGCATGAACTGCCCGAAGTTGTTCCGCTGGGTGTCTTGAGCCCAGAATTGTCTGAGGCGATCTGGATCGCTCCCGCTGATTTGCTGCAAGGCTGGCAAAGGGGGCAATTGCGACTTCCCCCCCCGATACGCGGGATTTTGGCCCAATTGGCAGCCTTGGGGCTTGACCTCTCTGCCCTCAAAAATTTGGCCAATGATCGTGAGCAGCTCTATGCCGATTTAGAACTGCATCCAGGGATTGAGGTGATTCCCCTGCGCACGCCCACTTTGCAGCCAGCCACCCACACCAATTGTGCCTTGATCGGCGGTTCCCAATTTTTGATTGTCGATCCGGCTTCGCCCTACCCCGAAGAACAGGCCCTGCTGCAAGCGCGGATTGCGGCCCGGCAGGCGCGGGGAGATCAACCTGTCGCCATTGTCTTGACCCACCACCATGTCGATCATGTCAGCGGTGCCCGCGCCTTGAGTGAGGCCATGGGATTGCCCATTCAGGCCCACGCCCAGACCTCTGCGCTCTTAAAGGGCCAAATGGAAATCAGCCAGGAGATTTCTGATGGCTTTCGCTGGCAATTGGGCGCAGATCCTGGCACCGGTCAAACCTGGGAAGTTGAGGCTTTGTTTACACCGGGCCATGCACCTGGCCATCTCTGTTTGATCGACCTGCGCCACCGTGTGGCCCATGTAGGGGATATGTTGGCGGGGATTGGCACGATCTTAATTGATCCCTCGGATGGGGATCTGGGTGCATATTTGGATTCACTTAAAAAATTAGCGGAGGCCAATTTACATTCAGCGATTCCTTCTCATGGGCCAGTGCTGCAAAACCCTTCTGCCACTTGCTTGCAGTATTATCAGCACCGCTTGCAACGAGAACAAAAAGTACTGGCTGCTTTGGTTGCGGGTTCACTGCCTGAAACAGGATTGTTGGAACAGGTTTACGCAGATACCGATCCGCAGGTCTGGCCGCTGGCTCGCCGGTCATTGCGCACCCATTTGTATAAGCTCGAAAAAGAGGCCAAGGTGGTTTTTGCGGATGGAAACTGGTCATTGCTGTCCTGAATCTTAACGCTTGTTTCCAAATCTAAAAGCCCTGGAATCTACCAGGGCTTTGTGTCTTGTCTCATTGGGCGGTGCCCACGGGTTGAGCTGTGTACTCAGGCACTTCAATGGGACTTGAATTAGGGTTTGAGCAGAGCGGCAATAAATTGATCCCAGCTGGTCTCTCTGGCAAAGCGACTTTTGAAGTAGCCGGTATTGGAGATCATGCCAAAATCAGGGGGCATTTGCGTGGGACCCACTTTGGACGGAGGCAAGAAAATCGATAGGCCGTTGGCGGCAGGACCCTCTTTGTCTTTGGCAGCGATCATCAGGCGTTTTTTGAGTACCTGTTTGACACTCAGAGCGGATTGTTGCACGGCTTGATTGGGCACCAAACGCAGCAGATTATTCAAAAAGGTGATCAGATCACGCTGGCCGGTATTGGGGGAATTCACCAATTCAGGCACCTGATCGTAGGCGGCCAGAATTTGGGCTTTGTGAGCGGGCAGAGCGCGGATCAGGGTATTGCTGAGCACGTTCATGCTGGTTTTGAATTCACCCATATAGCGCATATCGATTGCTGCCAGTGAAAAATAGCCGTGTTGTGGATTGCGCACATCGGCAAAGGCCACCATTTGGGCGCCAATTTGTTGGGGGCTCAGGGGCTGGGCGGAGAGGCGGGTCAATTCGCGGGTAAAATTCACCACCGTGTCTTGGGTGGCCGACACGCTGTCCTCGGAGGCAATCACCACTTTGGCCAGATCGCGCAATTCATATATGGCTTCGACATTGCCCATCAAACAGGAGAGAAAGTTCATCACATCAAATTGGCGGCCTTTGAGTCCCTGGCGCACAGCTGTGCCAAAATCGCCCACACTCATAATTTCGCGGGGATTGGCGCTGACCTTGTGATCATCGGTGCCAATGCCAAAATAGCCGCCGCCATGGGCGAGGATGTCAAAAATTTTGACTTTGCCCGGATAATTTGAAAAGGCCCAATTGATGGTCTGGGAGAGGGTGGCAGGATCATTGGAATCAACTTCTTTGGTATTGGGTGTGAGATAAGAGACCGCTGAACCAATTTGCTGGGGTTTGCCATCGTTCATAAGATAGGCCAAGAAAGAATTATCGGGACCCTGTAAATCGGCAAAGGCGAGATAATAGCCGCGTTCGCTGACACTTTGCTCCATGGCGTCCAGCATCAGAGCACCGGCTTGGGAGAGATGGTCATCCATGGCGATATAAGAGAGCATGGTTACAGGACGTTCGCCACGGGCGGGCGGCAATTGGGCTTTGACGGGTCTCAATGGTTGAGAGAAGCGGGTCAGGGTTGCTGGATTGTTGGCGGGATTCAGACCCAGGGGCACCTGGCCTGAACAGGCGGTTAAGCTGAGTAAAAGCGGCAATGTGGCGGCAAACAGGGTTTTGACTTTCTGGAACATCTCAAGAACTCCTCTACGTTGATCGGGGATACGTTGCTTATCGCCTCAGAAAGGTCCATCTGACCTTAATCAAGTTAAGTGAAAAATATTCTTTGTTTAACTTGTCTTCAAATTTTAAAGCGCTTCTTGGACAAATGCCAAAGCGCTTTGAAGCTGGGTATCCTGTTCTGAGCCCTGTTGAATGCCCGCAGGCAGTTCAACTTCGAGATCCGGTTCGATCCCTTTTCCGTGCACGGCTTGGCCAAAAGCCGTGAGGTATTTGCTGGTTGTCAGTGAAAGCCCGGAATCATCGGACAAGCTCTGTAGACTTTGGACCAGGCCTTTGCCAAAGGTTTTTTTTCCAAGCAAAACGGCCCGTCCCTGTTCTTGCAGGCTGCCTGCCACAATTTCTGCTGCGCTGGCGGTGCCTTGATTGACCAACAGCACCAATTCTTTGCCTGAATCCAAAAGGGGCAATCCTGTGACCGTGTGCAGAGTCTCTTGGTTTTGCCGATCAACCACCCGGACCACATTGCCCTGGGTCAAAAACAGGCTGCAGACTTCAATGGCATTGCTGAGTGTGCCCCCCGGATTGTTGCGCAAATCCAAGATCAAGGCCCGCATACCACCTTCATCTAAAGCTGTCAGGGCCGTTTGCATTGACTC
>CAZRFI010000170.1:0-10786 GCA_964598905.1 uncultured Candidatus Sericytochromatia bacterium
CACTGGTGGAACGGGTACTGGTGGCGATCTGCTCATTGGCCCGCTTGACCTCTTCTGCCATTTTGCGGGATGCCTCGGCCTCTTTAAGGGCTGCAGCGGCAGCCGCATCCCAATCGGGCTTGGGGGCATTGGCCAAGGCATTCTGCTGGGTCTGTAGCCGCTCCATGCCTGTGGCGGCCTGTCTGCTTGCTTGGCCAATCTGCATCAGCTGCCCGATATAATTGGCGAAATTGGCCTTGTTCATATTGGGATCGAGGTCGGTGAAAACCTTGCGGCTGGTGGCGCTCAGCAGGTGCATTTCTTTTTGCAGGCCTGCCAGGCTTGCCGTCATCGACAGCTGCAGGGCCTTGGCCCGTTTGTCGAGAGAATCAAAGGCGATCCCCACCTGGCCAAGCTCTGCTTTTGCCTGCTGATCAAACGTCTTTATCTGCGCAAGAATGCTTTCCAGCCCGCGCTTCATTTCATCGGTTTTGATCGCAATGGTAAATTTCAGGTATTCCTCAACCGCGTCTGACATAGGTACAGTCCTCCTGCATTGATTGTGCGGGAGGACTGTGGGGGCTTAATTTCAGGCCGGTCAGTTGTAGATGGACTTGAATTTAATGCCCTTCTGTTTGGCTGCGTCCATCAGGGCCTGCTCAGGGTTGTAGCCCTGAATGCCATAGATTACGGCTTTGGTCCACTTGTCGGCCACATCTGGATCGTTGGGATCAAGCCCGGTCTCTTTCCAGGTGAGCGGGGACTGATTGAGCGCCACGGAGACACGGCCAACAGCGCGGCCCTCTTCCTCTGGCGGATGCCTGAGCCACCAGTCATAATCTTGCATCACCCAGCTGTGATTGGCTGAATCCTCAAGCAGGCGGATCTCCCCTGGGGTCAGATTTCGGATGGCTGCAAAGTTGGCAGCTTTTCCGCCTGCCAGACTCCAGAGTCTTCGGTACCAGTATCGTCGACTCCACCATTCATATGGAGCTGAGCCTGGAGAGCCATCGTCATTTGGCGGGAATAAAGGATAACGCTCTCGCTCAAGGCGTTGATGTTCTCGATACTCGCGAGACGAAAGGAAAAGATCAACCGCCTCAGAGGTATAGGCATCCCTTCCCACCATTCGATAAAATTTTCGTGGTTTATTTCAACCACCTGGCGAATAACGCCCATCTGCTGATTCGGGGGACAAATGCTGAAGAAATCCGGGTCCACCTCTGCACCCGGATAGCTGAGCAAAAAGGCCACTGTCTCATAAAAGCTGCGCTTCAAGGCATCGGCCCCTGGGCGGTGTACCAGGGCCTCAAAAAGCTCCATGACATAAGCCAGGGGATCAGAGGCTGCCTGCTGCAGGCGCAAAAGGGCTTGCCCCCTGTAGAGCCCCGCCGACCACTCTTCTACTGCAGGCAAAAGAATGGACCAATAGTGATCCCCACCCAAAATGGGCACCTTACCCTGCACAAGCTGATCTTCGACCCCCAAGGTGAAATCCAGTTTGCTGCGCAGCGGTGGCTTGGACTCCCAACCTGGCACATCTCGCTCGGCAGCGGGCTGTGCCAAGCGGGCCATGATAACATCTATCTCATCCTGTTCAGCGCCCTCCGCCAACAGAGCTGAGTAAATGAGATCCGTGTGCTTCAAAATCGCCTTGCCAGTCTGATCCATAATATTTCCTTAGTGCCGTATGAAAACGGTCAGTTTTAATTTCATCCACTAGGTCGGTCTCTTTGCCCAGCACCCGGAGCACTGCCCCCAATGGACGGGGTTTATAGCCCAAAGAAAAGGGTTTATTCACCGCAATCAGGTAAATAGGAGCCTGACCTTCGCGCTGCTTGATTTCTGTGTGAATGACAATACGCAGGCTCTTGATTCGGCGTTGGCCCTCATAAAACTTTTGCACACTGTCGCCAAGGCGATTACAGCGTGCGTCCCAATCCATCCAAAGCGCACTGTCTGCAGGGTATTTAGCCCGTTGTTTCTGCGCCTGAAACAGCTGAGCCATTTCTGCCCGAACATTGGCAGGATCATGCTCTGCTTCGGTGGAAAAAATAATCTTGCTGCCCACTTTGATTTGAAGCAGCTGATCGACATAGAAAAAATACCCGCCTGGAGCCGGATTACCTAAGATAATGCTCGGATCCGAGGCGAGTTGCTCCATCGAGTAGCGGATGATACCATCCGCTGCATCGATGTTCAGTAGGTCAGTTGACTGGGATGGTTCCATACAGCACGTTAATGGTGGAAGGCGCAATCTGGTAGGTATTGCCTGCACCAGCAGAGAGTTTGGTGTATCCAAGTAAATCGAATTCGATCATTGTTTTTTGAGCGTCATCGTTGCTCTGTGTTTGGTCAAAGCCACTCACAGGCTGACAACGCCAACAGGTTTGGCGGTTGCTGTCGCCATGATTAAAGTCGTTGGCAATGATTACCTCGCGCAGCAGCGGAGCTCCGCCACCAAGATCTTGCTCAAGACCTTCAAGCAAGTACACAGCAGCGCTGGCTGCAGGCACTTCATCCAACTCATAGAGCAGGTAAATCCATTCATTGGCGGCATCAACGGAACGAATGATGCCACGAATAACTGGCGCATTGGAATCAGTTTGCGGGATCAGAATGCGCTTGCCGACATACGTGGAAAAAACCGTTGCGCCGCCGGTAGCCATTTTAAGTTTACTGGTGGTGCTACCAGTTGCGGCAGTATTGGCCGTTACTGGGCTGGAAGGTTGAGTATCAACGGTTTTAATGTTTGTTCCATTGGCAACTTCCATGGCCAGGGGGTTCATATCCTGAATCGCACAGTTTAACTTGCCGTTCCAGCCCTTGAAAATGTTCTCAAGGACAATATTCGTGGCACCAGCAGAAACCGGTGCCAGGTCGGGTTTGAGCGAAAATTTTGTTTCCTTTTGATTGGCCAAGCCAAGCAGGCGCTTGCCTGTCAAACTGGTAGGCAAGCGGCCTGAATTGAACATATCCACATAGATGCGTCCACCAGGAATGGCTGAAGGTGCCGTCTGTTCAGGCATAGGCTGAACAGTATTAATCGTTTGTGCTCCCATGGTCTATTCTCCTTATCAAGTGAAAAAAATATTGATTGGGCAGGTACTCAACTCGATGTCCGGCCCATCTGAGCGCACGCGCCAAAACTGGGAGCCATTGAGTTCTATCCTGATGTTATCCCCACTGGCCGAGGGGTTATCTGAGCTTTGGAAATCGAGCAGGGGAATCAGGGCCATGCGGGGGTTTGCCTGTTTCAACCGGAATCCCCAAGCATTTCGCAATTGCTCGCGCAGCTGGCCCCGCTGCCAGGTGCTGATAGACCTGGGCAGACGCAGATCAAATTGCACCAAGCTGAATCCCTCAAGACTGGCAGGGCCATCGGCCAGCGGATGCATGCGCAAAGACGGTTCGGGCTCGGGAGAGATATTGTCGAGGTCTGTGTTGAGGGAAATCCCCAATCCCGTGGCGACTGTTCCCGATGTGTTTTTAATAAAATAGGCCACTGAGGCTTCGGCATTGACTTGACTCACGTTCTGACGCCCCAGCCCAAACGCAAAGCACCTTGATCTACAGGGGTATTATCGACCAGAATCGAGACCGCGCCCTGGGCGATATCCACCCTCAGCTCTCGGTCGATGTCGCCACCATCAAACCCGCTGGGCAGATGTCGAAGCACATCACGGGCATGGGCACGAATGGGCCCGACAGATTTGGCCAACATGCCCTCGGGGGGGATCACGATTTTTACCCAGCCCTCTCCTTTTGTCACTTTAAAGCCCTTTTTGCCGCCCCACCTGGGGGCCGTTCCGCGCTCGCGCATAGAAATGGCAATGGCGGCCTTTTGAGCTTTACTCACTTTTGCCCACTCGATAATCCGTGTACTGCCCTGATCGACCGCCGCCGCATAGCTGACATGATTCTCAATCGAAATGGCATATTCAGCCTGAAGGCGGTTGATTTGTGACCGCAGACTGGATTCAATCGCTGAGATATTGGAGGTAACGGTGATACTGCTCATGCCTTATCCCGAACCAAGGCCATTTTCCAGCTCAGACCGTCATTGTCATAAAGGGTGCCAGGCGCAAGCGAATAGAGTTCGTCGCCCAGGCGATAGCGCAGCTGCTGCCCGGTGGTCAATGCTGAACCCAGCAATTGCTCGCGGGTAAGTAAATTGCCCGATTGATCTTCGCAGGCGATCTCGATATCCGCATCGCCCACCCGCGCCAAGGCCTTTTGCTCGTCATTCCAGCGCTTGGCGTCACCGATGCGCATATCCATGGGAATCAGCAGCACCACAGAGCCTGTCACCAAAGCCAGGGTGGTGCCTTTAAGCGGATTGATTCCCGCCTGGGTACTGGCCCAGGTCTCCATTTGCAAAGGCAGCCTGCCACCCAGGTTTTTACCTTTGGTGTTCAAGCGTTTGTATACAGCTGAGTTTTTGGCCTGAAGCCTGCGCTGAAAAGTAGTCATCTGATCGGGCGGTTCCGTCGCTTGGTTCCGCCACGGGATTGGGTGTTGATATTCAGATCGAGCGAAGTGGCCAACTGCTCGCGCCAGAATTTGTACATGTCCAAGGTTCTGGCCTCGGCATCTTTGGCAAATTTGATGCCTTTGGCTTCGTCGATATCAAAGCCTTCAGGCAGGGCCTTGAGCTGGGTATAGAGCCCGTTGAGGGTTTCGAGATGCCCTCTGACCATTGCTAAGTGTGCCTCATCTGTCAAAGCGTCTAAGGTCGGATTCACGTAGAGAGTGACATAAGCTGCCGGTGTCTCTCCGCTGCTCCAGCGCAGATGGTCTTTGATTTGTGCTTTTTCTGTTGAGGTCAGAGGGCCAGGCATTTAGGGTGCCTTCGGTTGGGGCCAGGTACCGAGCTGCATGTCTGGCAAGCCTGCATACTCTCTGTGAGCATCCGGATGCACTTCAGCAGCTTTGGGCTGTGCAGGCTCAGGCGCTACAACAGCAGGCGCTTTAGGGGCAGGCGGGCTGCCTCCATCAATCTTTTTGGCTTCGGGCTTTTTGTTTTCGTCCATGGAAAACTCCTTTTTCGGTTTTAAACCGGTTTATTTTTTGTCGGCGGGCTTGGGTTCAGGGGGCTCAACGGTATCGACCTTGTTGGCCCCTTCACGGTACTCCCAGCGGCCCGTTTTGGGGTCTTTGGGATCGAGGTGGGTTTTCTTGAGCTTCACCTGTTCGGTGCGCTTTTCAATCGGCTGGCCTTGAACGATCAGCTGCAAGGCCAGGGGTTCATCCTTGATCTCTTGGCCCTTTTTATACTTCACGGTCGAGAGGCCACCGTCACCAACACTGCCCTCGATGTCGTCTTCGGCAAAATAGCGGTGTTTGTCCGCCACAAATGTGCCATCATCCACTTCGGGATCCGCTTTTAGATCCGGCGCGTTCTTTGGCTTCTTTTCCGCTGGCGGGTTTTCTTGTTCACTCATCGACAAAATTCCTTCCTTTTAATGGGGCCCAGCCTTTGGCCAGGCCCCAGATGATTAGCTGGTCTGAACAGCAACGCCGCGAACAAAGTGGGCATAAATATGCTCACCAAAGTTCTTGAGGCTGTCAGTGGTGGCCGCACGGCCAGTGAACGATTTCCAAGAGGTGGTAAAGACCTCTGCGTTTGCGTCCAAGGGCTTGCGGATAGTCAGGGTGATGTGGCTTTTGGGGTCGTGAATCTGGTTAAACAGAGGCCCGATTTCCTTACTCAGGTAGTTGGGCTCGCCTTTGTAGTAATACTGCTCAGCAATCCCTTCTCCTGTGACCAGAGCCCGACGCACCTTGATTCCGCTGGCATTGTTGCTCTGAGCCAGGTTGTGAGACCAGTCAAAGAGAATACCCATGCACTCAATGCGGTTACCCTGCCGCCATTCATCGGACTTGTACTGCCCGCGATAGGCTTCACGAAACGAGCTGTTTTTCCAAAGCGAGCTGAAGTGCGTCCGATCACCGAGAAAGTGGTACAAGCCCGTGCTTTGGTGAGGGGGGATCCCATTCAGGCCCAAATAGGTGCTGGCATCGACAACGGTATCGAAATCGAGCTTATCACCGGCCTGAATTGCAGCGGGAGAGGTCCGGCCATTCGGGCGCAACTGGGGCGGGGCGCTCACAGCTTTGACCAGATCGCCGATCGCAATCCCGTTGATGGCTTCAGTAATCGTGATTGTGCCCGGGATGGTGTCATCGGCATCCACACGGGTTCCCTGAGTTACCGCAGAAATCTGACGAAGCACCGTACCATCATTGGTGTTGGTGATATATACGGCAACAGTGTTTGAAACACTGACCACCTTACGCACACCGTTGACATAACTGAACGTAAGTCCGTTGGTGTCGTACACGTCAAACTGAGATAGGGTGATATTGCTGTCTGTCTCAGATGCATTGGTGCACCCGCCGTGGTATGCCTGATTTAAACAGCGCCGCCCCTGCAGATCAACGGTTGCGCTGGCCTCACCGGCCAACCACTCCAGATCACGGGGGAAGGTATCTGCAAAATTGACCATGGCAGCCATGGTATTGGTTTTTGTCATGCCCCCCCACCGATACAGGCGGGCTGGCCATTTCTCGGTTTTGGCATAATTCGCTGTCATCCCGCTATCAATGGAATCATTGTCAGGCGGTGTCTGCGGGTCTTGTTTAGGTGCCGCATTTTCTTTACGGGCACGCCAAAAGACTTCGCCATCGTGCTGATTGATAGGCACATCATCAAATGACTGCCCGTAAATCAGGCGGCGCCTCAAAGCATCGTTAAACGTCCCGATAGCGAGGTCGGATTCAACGGTATGGTCGAGGTCTGTACTGAGGTTGTGAATAGATCCTGCCATTGTTTGGCCTTTCTTTCCGTGTATTTATTGGCTGGACATCTCGTCCAAAACGCTTGAAGCATCTCGCTTCGGGCTTAATTGCAGTTAACGGTTCATCGCCCGCCATCCCGTATTGATCAAAGTCTTGTTCTCAGGCGTTGAGGAATAGGGGTCGATTTTGGGCTTTTCGGTTTTTCCGCCACGGGTTTCGCCCCTCGGAGAAGGGCCTGTATCGGTCTGTTTGTTTTCAGCAAACAGGTGAGGCTTGGACTTGGCCAAAGTTTTGGCAAAATCCGCAGGGGTGGTCTTCTCGCGTTCGTCTGCAGGCAACGCATTCCAGTGCAGCATCACGCTGTCAATGTCTGCGACCCCCACAGTGGAGAAAGCGAGTTTTGCTTCGAGAGCGCTGCGGGCCCCCATCTCTGCCTCGTACTTTTGCTTCCAGTCGCCAGCTTCCACTTTTGCGCGTTCAGACTCCGTCAGCTCGGCGCGTTGCCGCTCTGTTTCAGCATCTTTCAGCCGTTTGAGTTCAATACGTCGCTCAGCGGATTCTGTGTTGACCTTGGCCAGTTGGGTCTCTGTTTTTGTGAGTTTGCTGTGATAGCCCGTCAGCAATTCAGCCAGTTTGCCAGGATCACCCTTGGCTTCGGCGATTTGCTTCTCCAGTTCACTGGGCTCAGGCTTCTCGCCTGCTCCCTGTTCACCGGCTGCGGGCGTGGTTTGGGTGTTTTTGTCCTCGGTAGAGGTATCTGTGAAATCGTTGAAAGCAAAAGCCCTCCCGTCGATAGTCTTAAAACCATCATGCGGGAGGGCGGAGGGGGCTTAATTTTTGTTTGGGTCAGGGAGCCGCGAATATACCCAGCTCTTTGGCGTGAGCCTCTATTCGAGGAACAAAGATCTTCAGTTTTTCCCTCATGGCAGGGTCTTGAATGGCATTATACAGTTTGGCCCACTGTTCGGGGGTTGTGGGAGCAGCCTTGCGGTTAGGATCGCCGACCATCTCGCGCATCTTGTTGTAGAAATTGCTGGACATTAATTCACCTCAAAAGGCTTGTAGTTACATTGTAGTATGTCTGCGACACCAAAAGCAATCGACTGAAAGTAATCGAAAAAGTGCTCATCGTCAAGCTCTCCAATACTTACGCCGACCAAATCGGCCACTGTTTCAAGTATTTTGTCCTGCCTGTCTACAATTTCGTCCATCATTTTTGGCAAATCCCCATCAACCGGTTTCCCCGTTTGCCTGTAAACCCATTCGTCGCCAGTTCGCTCGATTGAGTGAATGGTCTTTTTTCCTTGGAACGTACAGCAAGCCCTGAATTCTTTTAGATTTGCGGTACGGGAGGCGAAATCAAAATCCTGAATAGAGGGGGGCAGCCCATTGACGTGATTGTGTGTCACTCTGAGGTCTTTGAGCGAGGGAATCACATTATCAGGGAATTCCACTTTCCCCTTGTCTCCAGGCACTTCGAGAACTGGAACGCCTGCATCGGTGAAGGCTATTGCTTTTTCTTCTTGGAGGTTGCCGGTAAAAAATTGTTCCTCGAATGGGTGAGGAGAGGCCTTTCGTCCCACAACAGGCGAAGTCTGCTGCCCAGTCTCTTCTGCAACAGGAGCTTCGGATTCTGGCGTCAATGCTGGGGGCTGATCAACTGGTTTTTCCTGTGCCTGGTCAGCGCGGCTATTCACCGGCCCCTGGGGGTGCTTTGCTTCGCCAAAGGCGCTGCCCTTCCAATCGGGGGACCAGCCCACCTGTACACCCCGATCCCCAAAGTGAGCGGGAATAGACTTGGTGCGCAGCCCAAGATCAAAGGATTTCATCAGAATTCCACTGTCTGAGGCTTTTCTGCCTGTTTTGTTTTTGTAATCCAGCCTTGTTGCATTCAGCTCAGCATTGTGGACCTGGTAGAATTCTTTCTTGGTCACATTGCGCACGGTGCCTGAAAGGGCCCATGAAAGCCAATGATTTCGCGTGGTCTTGGTTTTGTCCACCAGGTCTTTGACCATCAGCCAAAACTCTTTGTTGGGGAACTCCAGCTGCAGCTGCTTGATCAATTCCACTTTGCCCTGATTACTTGCCCGGGCCGTCTCCATGCGAACGATCAAATGCAGGTGGTTTTTGTTCTTGGCCTGGCCCTTGAATTGGTTCAGGCGCCGCATAGTTTGGGCCACACCTTCACCCTGAGACATCGACTGAGCAATGATCGAGCGGATCTTGTTCTGCTGAGATTGGTTAAAGCCTGTGATTCCAATCTTTTGTGTATTCACCAAGGCCTTGATCGATTCCTGTGGAACGATGGGCTTAAAATCTGCGTATTGCTTGGCCGTCTTGGGGTCGCCAAAGGCCAGCTCCAATTTCTGCCAGGCCTTTTTATCCCTGGGAATCTGCTGATTAAACACCCTGCGAACCTGCGCACCGAGCAAATTTGAATGTTTATCGCGCATGGTTTCCATGACTGCCCCCAGCTGGGCATGCACCAAGCGCATGTGACGGGTGGAATAGTTGTTCTTGCCTTCGAGGGCTTTTAGCTTGCCTTCGAGCTCCAAAAATGAATTCTGATAGACCCGCATCATTTTGTTGACTGTGCGGGCCTCTTGCCTGGCCAACCAAGCAGCCTCTTCGCTGACCAGCTCTTTGATATCCATCAATAGTGGGGGTGATCGCCTTTTTGCAGCAGGGCCCGTGCCGCTGCGGCAGCCGATGATCCTTTAGGTAAAATCAGGCGGCTGCTTTCCATGGCCTTTTTGGCTTTGGCCGCACGTATCGCAGACGCCAGGTGCTGCAGCCAGGTCGCAAACTCAGAAACAATTCGCTTCTCTTCATTCTCAAAGCTGCCGGCCTCGTCAGCATCGACAATATCCATGGGCCAGGGAGACTCAATGCCCGTGGTTTTGTCCACACCGACAAAGACATATTCCATGGACTTCGGAGAACCAGAAGGGGGCATGCGGCGCTCAAATCGCCAATCGTTAATATCTTTGCTGGCATGCAAAAGGTGTTCTATACTCGAAATCCGGGCCCGCGCATCCCCCGTTTCACCGCGCCGAATGTGGAGATTAGTCATTGTCTTGGTCCTCGTCATCCTTGGGATTTTTGTTAGTCATCTCAAAGGCTGCAGCCTGCATGTCCAGCTGTTGCTGCTGGGCTTCCATCTGTTCCTTCTCGATCTGCTCTTCTTCTTCAGCCACATCCTCAACATTGAAGAAGGGGGCAATATACCGTCGGGCAGTGCGTTTGCTGAGATAGCCGCCCACCACTGCTACGTCCACATTCTGAAGTTCAACTTGGATCGACTCTGGGGTGACAGGCAAAATATTGCCCCAATCAAGCTGAACAGTGAAGTTCTTTAAAGCGCTTGGCACTTGCAATTCAGGCATTTTTAGTTGAACCTTGAGCGCGCCATTAACCAGCTTCTCAACGATATCCACCAGGGCATAACCCAGGTCGCTGCGGTGCCGCATGTTCTCGGCTATTTGAGGGGCAAGGCGTACCATCAGAGCCTTGCCTGATTGCTCGTTGTCCGGGGGGATCACCAGGATTCTGGCTGCCTGGTATAGATCATCCTTGGACTCGGCAATGTCTGTCTGGGCCACTTTGTAGCCCTCTGTGTCATTGGCAAAGCTCTGAATCGAGTCGCCTTCGAGCTCCCAGAGAGCGTTTTTCTCCAAAGGCTCCATATCTTCCTCACCTGGTCGACCCGCCGCCCTGGGCCCGCTTGGCTTGGTGAGCAAAACCCGCTGGGGATCCATGTTTCCGCTGACGCCAGCCATAATGTTGTTGCGGTACTCGATATACCCTTTGATATTGTCGATCATCTCATCAGAGAACATGGAGTCTTTGAACTTCACAATCGAAACGGGCGTGAAGCCCAGCTTATGGGCCACTGTATAAATGGGGGAGCCAAAATCAAGATCGCCTTGATCATCGAGCTTGGTTTCGTCGGTTATTTCAAGCTCCCATTCTGTCCAAGAGACCGAATCAATGCACTTCTTGTAAA
>CAZRFI010000171.1:0-10751 GCA_964598905.1 uncultured Candidatus Sericytochromatia bacterium
CGATGAAATAGGCCAAAAAGCTGTGGGTAATGATCAGGGTGACCACCAAAAAAGCGGCCCATTTTGAGCCTTTAATGGCGATTTTCTTGAGCGAAAAAGGCGATTGATCCAGACGTTTGCGCTGTACGGCATTGCCTTCAATCCAACGCTCAATTTGGCGGTAGACAAATTCAACAAAGACCGTTTCCGGACACCCCCAGCCACACCAGAGGCGTCCTTTCACGGCGGTCAAGAGCGAAATGCCAATCAGGACCGCCCCGAAGACAAAGACCAACATCGGCGCATCATGGGCCCAAAATGCCAATCCGAAAATCACGAATCGACGATGGGCAATATCCAGCAGAATCGATTGGTAGCCATTGATCTTGATCCAGGGCAGGAGCAAAAACACCGCCACCAGGAGCGAATGCACCACACGGCGACGCGCATGGTATTTACCTTCAACGTCTGCCGGATAGAGTTGCACCCGTTTACCACGCTCATCGGTGGTAGCCAGTCTGTCTTGGGGCAATTCCTGAATTTTCATAACTTTAGTATTTCACTCCTTGAGGAGCCTTGGGATTCGTGGCTTTGCTGCCTTTGAGAGAGACAATATATGCGGCAAGCTTAAAATTGTCCCCTTCAGAGAGCACGGGTCCCCAGGCGGGCATGCCTTTGGCGGTCACGCCTTCTTTGATCACTTTGTAAATGGCCATGGGTTTGCCATCGCCATTGATCCAGTGATCATCGGTCAGGTTGGGGCCAATCAGTCCACCGCCGTCGGGGCCGTGGCAACTGGCACAGGTGCTGGTATATTTGTCTTTGGCTGCAGCCAGCGATGCAGGATCTTTGCTGGCTTTGAGCAGGGCTTCATCGCTAACCGAGGCCATTTGCTGAGCAGCTTTGGCTTGGTCAGCGGCCTGAACCGCAGCCCATTCTTTTTCATAACTGGCCTGTACCAGATGGCCGTCGCCGACAATCTGGTGCCAGGTGAAATAAAAGGCGGCAAAGACGATGGTGATATAAAAGGTGCCCAACCACCAGCCAGGCAGGGGGTTGTCCAACTCGCGTATCCCATCATATTCGTGATTGAGCATGGGATCCTGGGTCAATGGATCGCGCTCTAATTTATCGTGATCATGACTCATTTTAGGTATCCTCCTGCAAAGGCAATGCGGCCAGATGGTCGTAGAACGGCTTGCGGGAGCGCTGGAAAACCCAGAATAACATTCCCACAAACACAGTCAAGAAGATGATCAGGCCGAGATTACTCAGATCAGGCATATTGTAATAAGCCAGTACTTGTGATTTCATTTGGCAGATGCAACCTCCACTTCTGCGGTTTTGCCCAGACGCTGCAGATAGGCAATCATTGCCACAATCTCTTTGTCTTGGACATCAGCGGCTTTAACGCCGACTTCTTTGGCCAGATTGGCTGCAATGCCAGCAGCTTGGATCTTGGCATTTTTCTCAGCGTCTTTAACCTGTTCGTCGGTATAAGGCACGCCGAGTTTTTTCATGACTCCCAGTTTGGCAGACATGCTGGCATAATCAGCGGCATTTTCAGCCATCCAACCATAATTGGGCATGATCGACTGCTGCACGATATCGCGCGGGTTAATCATGTGGCGGTAATGCCAGCTGTCGGGATATTTGCCACCGACGCGGGCCAAGTCAGGACCTGCCCGGCGAGAACCCCATTGGAAAGGCCGATCGTACATCGACTCTTCGAGGGTGCTGGGTTTGCCATAACGCAGGGTTTCGGCGACCATGGGACGAATTTGCTGTGAGTGGCAGACATAACAGCCTTCACGCACATACAGATCGCGTCCAGTCAATTCCAGCGGAGAATAGGTACGCATCGCGCTTTTGACAGGAATGAATTCCTGTACAGTCAGAGCCGGTACCAATTCGATCACAGAACCAACCAAAATGGCAATCACCGTCAAAACTGTAAAGACAGCGGGCAAACCTTCGAGCAGACGGTGTTTGGTTCCCATTAATTGGGCATTGATCTTGGTGAAAGAAGGCAGTTTGGCTGCACTGTCTTTGACCACGTGATCTTTTTGACCGCCCTGAATGGTTTTAACCAGGTTGTACAAGAGCAGACAATAGCCGATCAAGAAGAGCAAACCGGCCACACCGCGCACCCAATACAAGGGGACAATCCGGGTCACGGTTTCGATAAAGTCGGGATAGGTCAATTTGCCTTCGGCGTTAATCGCACGCCACATCAGGCCCTGGGTAATCCCGGCGGCCCACATCGAGATCATATAGACCCCGGTGGCGGTCACACCCAACCAAAAGTGGGCATTGGCGAGTTTTTCGCTGTAGAGCTTGGTATTCCAGAGTTTGGGAACCAAATAATACAGCATCCCGAAGGTCAAGAGGCCGTTCCAACCCAAGGTGCCACCATGGACGTGACCAATGGTCCAGTCGGTGTAGTGGCTCAGGGAGTTGACCGCTTTGATTGAGAGCAGGGGGCCTTCAAAGGTCGACATGCCGTAGAAGGTCACACCGGCCACCAAAAATTTGAGAATGGGGTCGGTGCGCAGACGGTCCCAGGCCCCACGCAGGGTCAGCAAACCGTTGATCATCCCGCCCCAACTGGGTGCCCAGAGCATCAGAGAAAAGACCATGCCAACGGTCTGAGACCATTCAGGCAATGCGGTGTTCAACAGATGGTGAGGACCGGCCCAGATATACAGAAAGACCAGGGCCCAGAAGTGTACAATCGAGAGGCGATAGCTATAGACCGGACGGCCCACGGCTTTGGGCATGTAATAATACATCAGGCCCAAGAAGGGGGTGGTCAGGAAGAAGGCCACAGCATTGTGACCATACCACCACTGGATCAACCCATCTTGTACCCCGGCAAAGACCGGGTAGCTTTTGAGAAAGCTGACAGGGAATTCCAGTGAGTTGACGATGTGCAAAATAGCCACCGTCACAATCGTGGCGATATAGAACCAGATTGCCACGTAAATATGGCGTTCCCGGCGTTTAAACAGGGTACCAAAGAAGTTCACAGCAAAAATGACCCAGACAACCGTGATGGCAATGTCGATGGGCCATTCAAGCTCAGCATACTCTTTGCCCATGGTTATCCCCAAAGGCAAGGTCACCGCTGCTGAAACAATAATCAGCTGCCAGCCCCAAAAGTGAGCGCGGCTCAACAAGTCATTAAAGAGCCTTGTTTTTAACAATCGTTGCGAGGAATGGTAAATCCCCGCAAATATAGCATTGCCTGCAAAGGCAAAAATCGCTGCGTTGGTGTGCAGCGGACGCAGGCGACCATAAGTCAGCCAGGGCAGATTAAAATTCAGGCGCCAATCGGCAAGCTGAAAAGCAATCACGATCCCGAGCAGAAACGCCACAAAGGCCCATACCATTGTGGCCACTACAAAATATTTGACTACCTTGTCATCGTACTCAAAGGATTCAACCTGTCCGGTTGAATCAACATCGAGCAGCGACGAGGTCGGTAAGCCAGAATGCGATTCCGATTTCATTTTCGTTCGCTCGTCCATACCTTTCTATCTAAATACTCAACATTATTTCTCATCGTAAAGAGCCCGATGAGACGGGGTTTCTAAATCTTCAAACTGTCCCGATTTGACTGCCCAGAGAAAAGCGCCTGCAAAAGCAGCAGATATCAGGATCGCCATCGGCACAGTCAGGATTAAGATATTCATAATTTTTTGCCTCCAAGCACGGCCAGGGTCACAATAGTCAGCGAACTAACGGGCATGAGAATGGCCGCGTATAAGGGGGTTACCCAACCCATCACGGCTGCCGTGAGGCTGATCAGGTTATAAAAGAGGGAAAAACTGAGGCAAAGCTTGACCAGCTTGCCGGTTTTGATTGCGTGTTCGATTAAGGCGGGAATTTGTGCCACCCCTGCTTCAGCGAGGTGAACATCAGCGGTTTGCAGGTTTTCTTCGACTCCGCCCTGGACTGAAATGCCCAAGCGGGCAGCTGAGAGCGCCAAAATATCGTTGACGCCATCGCCAATCATGGCTGGGGCCTCAAATTGTTTCAAGATCTGCTCTTTTTCCTCGGGAGTGACCCGTGAATAGACCTTGTCAATTCCCACAGCTTCAGCAACCTGCTCACAGGCCTCGCGCTGGTCGCCAGAGAGTAAGACCAGAGTATAGCCTTTTTCACGCAGGTCCTGCAAAGTTTTGCGGGCACCCACCCGAATGCGGTCTCCTAGCCAGATTTGGGCCTGTAATTGACTGTCTTTATAGACTTCTAACTGGGTCAGTGGCTGAGCAGATACCTGAAACTCACTTTGGGCCTGCGAAGGGATAATCTGCCAGAGCTGACCAGCGATCCGACCTTGTACGCCGCCGGTATTAAGAGACTCAAACTCTGCCACTTCTGGCAGGGCCGTGTTAGAGGCAAAATGCCTTACCAGGGCCTGGGCCACTGGGTGAGTGGCTTGGCTTTCCAGGGCCACGATGGCCAAACGGGCTTCGGGGCTGAGTTCATCAGATTTTAAAACCTGAAACCGGCCCTCGGTCAAAGTGCCCGTTTTATCAAAGATCAGGGTTTTGAGTTTGGGCAAGACTTCCAAACTGGCGGCATTTTTGATTAAAAAGCCCCGGGCAAAGGCCCGTTTGATCGCGATATTCATCACCAAGGGAGTGGCCAGCGCCAAGGCACAGGGGCAAGAAATAATAATCAGGGCCAAAGCGCGGGTCAGGGCATCGTGGCTAAACCCCTGCCAAACGAAGATGCCACCCGCAGCCAGCAGCACAGCGATCACAAAACGGCGTGAAAGCCTGTCAGTCAGAGCCACAATCGGGGTGCGATTGAGCAGATTGCTGTGGGTTTTGCGCAAGATGCCGGCCATTTTGGTGTCTTCACCACAGGCGCTGGCAAGGATCTCTAAGGTTCCAGACTCATTGCGGGTGCCCGCATAGACCAAGCTGCCGACATTGACGGTCTGGGGATACGTTTCACCAGTTAAAAGCGACATATCCACAGCCGACTCACCCACCACAACCTCACCATCGGCAGGCAGCCGCTCGCCGGGCTGAACCTGTATGCGCATACCCGCTTGCAAACGCGAGACGGGCAGAGAATAAAAAGCGGCCTGTTCTTCAGACCAGACCTGAATGACCTGATGCTCAAAGAAAGAGAGCAGTGGGTGGGTCGCTGCCACACGTTGCTGTACCCGGTTGAGGGCATAGCGGCTGAGCAGTAGCAAAAAGACCAACATGGCCAGAGAATCGTAATAGGTTTCTTGCTGTGTCAAAGTTTGCCAAACCCCTGCACCCAGGCCAACAAGCAGAGAAAAGGCGATGGGGACGTCGATGGAGATCTCGCGCAGCTTGAGACGGTGCCAAGCGGCTTTGTAAAAAGGCTGTGCGCTATAAGTCAGAGCAGGCAGTACCAACAGCAACGCCAACCAGGAAAAATACCGAGCCAAGCCCCCCTCCAGACCGGAGTAGAGGGCAACAGAGAGAATCATCAGATTGCCTGCGGAGAAAGCCGCGACCCCGATGCGCATCAACAGGGATTGGTTCTCCCGTTGGCGGTGGGCCTCGGCTTCGCGGTGATTTTTAACAGCATAAGGTTTGTAGCCAAATTCTTCAATCGCAGCAGCCACAGGGGCAAAGTTGCCCGTGGCGGGAACTGTAATGGTGGCCATGGCATTGCCCAAATTCAAGCGGGCCGATTTGACGTCTGGCAGCAATTCCGGCAGTTTTTCAATCAGCCAGACGCAGGCGGCGCAGTGAACCCCTTCGATATAAAACTCCAGGGTTTTGCTGCCATCGCAATTAAAATCAGGGGTGGTAAAGGCCGAATCGTCGAGATAGGTATAACTCTGGGTGCGAGCAGGAGCGGAAAGAGGTTGGCGAATGCTCACTGCCTGACTGCGGATCCGGTAATAATCCCCCAACCCTGCGGCCTGAAGAATCCCGTAAACCTGTTGGCAGCCATTGCAGCAGAAGACCTCTCCCTTGACCAAAAGATCCGCGGGGATCGGCAGGGAACAGTGCTGACAGCTGGTGTGGGGCTGGGTCGGACTCGGTATCAGTGCAGGTTGAATGGACATGGATTTCTCCTCTTTACACCTTGAGTTTATGGGAAAATACACAAAGCGTCTCTGCCCTGCATCAAAGCCATTTTTGATCTGTATCAAGCTTTGTATTTCAGAACTATAACAGGTTCACAACTTTGTATCTACTTTTAGCCAGCCAGCAGAGATCAGTTCATTAATTGCCAGCAAAAGCCCCAAATCAGCTGTTATGCTGATCTTAATCTCAGCACCTGAAAGGAATTTCAACCGTGTCTACACCTGTGCAGCACTTTCTCGGGGCCTCTCGCCGCCACTTCTGGCTGGCTGGGATTTTTGCATTGCAATGGCTCTCGGCCTGCCAATCCTTTTCACCGGTTGTTTCCCCCAATCCGCTGCAGACACTCACCCAAAACTTCACCCCTCCTCTGGGCCGCTTGCACTGCCCCCCAGGCAACCCCGCCTGCCGCCCCCAGCAATTTAATTTGCCCCAGCAAAATCGCTTCTATCTGCCGCCAGAATATACCCCCACCCAAGCTGTGATTGTCTCTGATCGCGTCATGTCAGACAGCAATGGCTTGCCACTTTTGCAGGCCCTGATCCAGGCCCACAGTGATATTTGGATGCTGGGGACCGATGCCAATTTGAACAAACAGACCGAACAGGCTTTGCAGTTTTCGCTCTCGCCCCTGGGCATTTTTCCGCTGGCGCAAAAATTTGTGGCACTGCCTTTGGCCACCGACAGCATTTGGAGCCGAGATTATGGGCCGTTGGCCACCTTGCCGACCTCAGATTATTCGGGGCCCAAACTGGACTACAAACTGCTCAACAGCTTCTATTATCCCGATCGGCGTCAAGACGATCGCGTTCCTGCTTCGCTTTCACGTATCTTAAACTCTCCTTTGGGCCCCCTGACCGAAAAAACGGTGTTCACCAGCCAGCTGTCTTTGGCCCTCGAAGGCGGAAATATGATGTGCACCCAAGCGCTCTGTTTCTCCTCGCGCAGCGTGATCGAGCGGAATCTGGGCCAGGTTTTTCGCAACAGTCGCCCGCTCAACAACGAAGGTGATATTCTGAAAGAATTTGCCAGCCAACTCAGTCAGCAGAGCCATTTTGTCAATGCTCTGCCCGGAGAGGCCACGGGGCACATAGATATGTGGGCCAAGTTTTTAGACGAAAAAACCCTCTTGGTGCACCAACTCAGTGATGCCACGATCAACCAACTCGCAGCCGCGGATCAGCCCCAGGCCAAACTGATCCAGGCTTTTCTCGACGAGCAGGCAACAGGCTTAGACAGCTCTGGCAAAGAACTGCCCGAAAGTTTGGCTCAAAAAGCCAAAACGGCCATTCCCGAGCTCAAGATCTTGCGCCTGCCCATGCCCGCTCCCCTGCTTTACCAAGGCTCACTCCTGGTGAGAAGTTATACCAACTCCCTTTTGGTCAATGGCACCGCCCTTTTGCCGCAATATAAAAACCTACCTGCCAACGGCAATTACCCAGATGCACATCTGCTCAGTGCATATGAGCAAGCGGTGGCACAGGTGTATCAATCAGCCGGTTATCAGGTCAAATGGATTCCCTCAGACAGCTGGATCGTCAGTGGGGGAGCGGTACACTGCGTGACAATGCAAATCCCCAAAACAGTGGTTTAGCGCCTTTTAAGCAGGCCGCTCCATGTTTTTGGTTTCGTAAATTTTGTGTTTGGGGCGGTTGAGTAACATATCGCGGGTCATGTTTTGCACCCCTTTAAAGGCATCCGACTTCATAAATTCCCGAAAGGCTGAATCGTTTTCCCATTCCGAATAGATCATAAAAGAGTTGGGGCTATTGACGTCTGAATAAAGGGCGGTTTTCACATGCCCTTCGAGGCTGGGCATCATCTCCAAAACCTGGTTGGCGACACCCAAAAATTGGGAAACAAACTCATCTTTCACATCATAGTTCAGGCCAAAAGTGATCATATTATTCCTAAATATTTTGATTTAATTTTGTGTTAGCATTTAAGTCTATTCGATATGCAGTCTCAATTCAACGTCTTAAATCAAATTTTTTAATTGTGATTCACTTGAGTTTGCAAATCCACAACCACTTGTACCATTTCTTGATTACTCATCTGTAAGGCTTCGATAATTTCTGCCGCAGCTTGGTTGTATTGTTCAATCTCTTGCATTTTATGAGTGATCTCACCGCTATCTTTGGCCGTATCACGGGCATGAGAACTGATTTCCTGTGACACATTGGCCTGCTCTTCAACAGATGAAGCGATTGTCATAGAAATACCTTCTAAATTATTGATAATTGAAGATATTTGCTGAATAAATCCAATAGCTGTTAAAGTACTGTTTTGAATGGCTTCGATCTTGGCCTGGATTGAATCAACAGAAGCTGCCGTCTCTTTGGCCAAATTTTTGACTTCAGCGGCCACGACAGCAAAACCTTTGCCAGCCTCACCAGCTCGGGCCGCCTCTATGGTGGCGTTAAGCGCCAGCAATTTGGTCTGACCCGCAACACTTTCAATGACTTTGGTAATCGCCCCTATCTCATGACTGCTATTGCCGAGCATTTCGATATGCTCAACAGCATCTCGGGTGAGGCCTTTGGCTTTTTGAACTATGCCAGCAGAGGTAACGGTTTGTTGCGAAACCTCTTGAATGCCCAGACCCATTTGTTCAATACTGACGGCCAGATTTTGGTTTCTGCGGTTAATTTCTTGCCCTTTTGCAGAGGCAAAACTGGCAAAACTAATGGTATCCTGGGTGCTACTTAAAAGCTGAGAACCGATTTCTTTTGCCGTCAACAATAAATCACTCAGAATCGCTATCTGTTCAACAAGGACAGCCTCCCGAGCAGCTTGTTTATCTTCCCGGTCTCGCTGGGTGAGGACCACCTGATTGAGTGTGGTTTGTAGCGCTGCTAAATCAGGAATTTTTGAAAAATCGGGGACCTTGATTTCAGCTCCAAGGATGAAGGATTTTAAACAGTCTTCCAACTGAGACAAGCCGACATGGATTTCAGACCGTATAATAGATGACATATTATGATGACTCACTCACAAACAAAATTTCCAAGAAGCAGGCTCTTCTTTGGCCAGCTTCTTGGTTTTTAGAAATTATTTAAAGACCAACATGGTTGAGGTTTGGTTTACATGGGTAATAAACTCTTCACCATAGGTGCTAAAACCAATGGTGGGAATGTCTTCGAAAATTTTCCCATAGGCCTCAGTCCGATTTTCATTGCGCAATTGCAAGGTACGCAAAATACAGTGAAAGTCGATAATCCCACTGATATGACCCAATTCTGTCAGTTTTTCTTGCACAGCCACCTCTGTATCTTTGACAATGTCCATGGGTTGCAAAAGTGACAATTCCATACCTTCTACCATATTGCAGTAGAAAGCCAGCGCTAGATCTTTGACTTGCATGGGACTGCGAACAAAGGGTTCGTTGCCATCCATCAGACCCACAGGATTGCTCATGAAATAGTCAGAAAGTTGGGCAACCTCTGTGCCGACTGCCTCAGCATAAGCCTGAGCAGCCGGTTGGTCATTAAATTCAATCACTGTCCGGGTAGCAGGATCGACTTTGGTGGGGGTTAGCCGTTTGACCGTTTCACAAAAACTTTGGGTTTTAATAAAGTCAAAACCGATGGAGGGTTTTAAAAGTACCAAGACGGCTGCGTTTGAATAAGCCTGGCCATTTGCATAAACGTAGGTTTGCTTAAACTGCAGATCATCCCCCGCTGAACCGCCAATAAAAGTGACATTGGTTTTATCTCCTATGCTTTCCATTAGGCGTTCTTCCGCCAGGGTCAAACCATCGATCAAGACCAACCCCACGTGTTTCTTGTAATCCATTTCAGCCATGGGTATACCAAAATGTTTTTCAAAGGCGGCAAAGGCTGCGTCAACATGATCTTCTGTCTTGATATTTTCCAAGACCTGAATCTGAAAATCATCAATGGCCTGACTGTTAAAGGCCATGGCTACCAGTGAATTTTGTAACATATGCCCGCTCACAATTTCACCAGCTGTACTGCAGCCGACCACAGTCGTCCCGGAAAAATTTTCAGCTAATTTTTGGTTTAAGATCTGTTGATCATAAGAAACCGAAGCAAAAACCAAAAGTAATTTAGCTTCAAAAGCCGGATCCAATTGCTGTTTTAACTCAGCCACAGCCTGATCGAGCTCCTGTGCCTGACTGTATATACTTTTTATATTCATAAACTTGCTCTACTCTCCGTTTTATAAAATGCACTCAGAAATAAAGACAGATAGTCACCATTAGACAGCCAAGGTGACACCAAAATCTTGAGCAACCTGTTTTACTTTTTGAAGCATGACAGGGTCGTCTTCAGAAATAGGGGTAAAATTCTCCACCCGGATGCCTTTGACCAAAA
Source organism: uncultured Candidatus Sericytochromatia bacterium (assembly GCA_964598905.1). Taxonomy (GTDB): domain Bacteria; phylum Cyanobacteriota; class Sericytochromatia; order UBA7694; family UBA7694. The sequence continues at coordinate 10,403 of CAZRFI010000171.1, forward strand.
GCTTGGTTTTGGTCAATTTTTCCATAATGGGATCCCCTTTGGCCTTTTCTAAAATAATCTGATCCAACATCGTTTTGATTTTTCCCGACACGATTAAAAATCCTCCCGAAATGTAAATATGTTTCAAAATTTTTCAACGCCCTATATCACAGAAGATAGCATATGATCAAAGTTTACTCTCTCCGCTTCTACATTGTGAATCTCCCTTGACTAAAAATTCAACTTTTAAAAAAATAGTTTATTGCCTTTTAATTAGTATAAAGCATGGCGTTGCCTGAACATCAGCTTTATTTTATGCTTTGTATCGTTTGGTCTGTTCTGATTGATCTTGAACAGAATAGCATCCGGA
>CAZRFI010000172.1:0-1344 GCA_964598905.1 uncultured Candidatus Sericytochromatia bacterium
GGCCCCAACCCTGTGCGTTTGATTTCGTCCAATTTTGCATCGTAGGCTTCTATGCCAGCCAGCTCTGACAGGGTATTTTGAATGTATGAACGGGCGATGGCCAGGGTCTTGACCTCGGGGTCAAGATTCTCATAAGGCTGACCCGCACACCAGAGTGCAAATCCACGGGGTTGGTTGCAGGCAAAGGCAATTTGTGTGCCCAAAGGAAACATATCTGGAGCCAAACGCGCTTGCAGTGCAGCCGCCATCGCCATCTCCCCCTCTCCTGCAAAGTGTTTTTCACCCAGGCTCATAATCTGGGCAAAGGTAGCCAAGCGGGTGGCAAAAATGCGCTGGATATCTTGGATTTCTGTGTTTTGCATATCACGCTCCCTGTGGGTTGCTCATGAGACGGATACACTTCATTATCCTGGGCTGGCTGATTGCAGACAAGGGCAAAAACAGACCCGCTCCGTGATGCTATGGCCGGGGCTTGCGCTTGATTCCCCGCACAGCCTCGGCCTGCAGCGGATCATCGGGCCAATAATGGCGGGGATAACGCCCTTTGAGTTCTTTTTTGACCTCGGGATAGGTCTCGCGCCAAAAGCTGGCCAAATCGCGGGTGACCTGCACTGGGCGCATGGCGGGTGAAAGTAGGTGAATCAGCAGCGGCACCTGCCCGCCCGCAATCCGGGGGGTGGCGTGGAGGCCAAAGAGTTCTTGCAAGCGGGCCGCCAGCACAGGCTCTTCGCCGCTGTAATCGAGGCGAATTTGCGAGCCACTGGGCACGGGCATATGTGTGGGGGCCGCCGCTTGCAACTCCGCCAGACGGGCATAACCGAGGTGGTTCTCCAGGGCCTGTTGCAAGAGATCAGGGCTGATGGCGTCCAAGCGCTGCAAACCGCTTAAAAAGGGCAAGAGCCAATCACCCAGGTCGCGGGCCAGGGCTGCGTCACTCAGATCGGGCCAGAGTTCAGGCAAGACCCGGTGCAAAAATGCGACCCGCTCGCGCCATTGCAGCAAATGCGGGTTCCAGGGCAATTTGGCAATGCCCCGCTGCTTGACCCCTTCGAGCAGGGCCTGCGCCAGGGTATTTGCATCGGGTTTGTGGATCCGCTCTTTTTTTAAAGCCAGGGCGCCAAAGCGAATCACCTCAAAGGCCTGCACCGATCCGGTTTGTGCATTAAAATTAACCTCCAGCCCGGTGTCGGTTTGGCCTTCGGTCAGGCTTGCCAATTGTTCAGGGTCCAGGGCGGCAGCCAGAAAGATTTTGGCCTCGCGGGGATGGCCATCGAGGTGGGCAATCACCAGCCAGGGCTCGCGGGCCAAAAAATCCCCTTCGGGCAAAATCGCCCCGCGCCCGTT
>CAZRFI010000172.1:1444-6496 GCA_964598905.1 uncultured Candidatus Sericytochromatia bacterium
GGCCGCCACGGTACAGGCCAGCCCGCCCAGGCCCTCGGCTTCGGCTTTGAGCAGCATATGCCCCAAACGCGGGTGCAGGGGCAATTGGGCCAGGGCTTTGCCATGGGGAGTCAGGGTCTGTTCTGCTGAGAGCGCGCCCAAGTCGTGCAAGAGTTCAACCGCAGGTGCCCAGGCCTGCTGGGGGGGCGGGTCGAGCCAGGCCATGCTTTGGGGGTCGTTCACGCCCCAGAGGGCCAATTCCAAAGCCAGGGGGGCCAGGTCTGCGGAGCAAATTTCGGGTTCGATATCTGCAGCCAAAAGCGCTGTGTCGGATTCTGGCCAAAGCCTCAGGCAAAAGCCCGGTTCCAGGCGGCCCGCTCGGCCCATGCGCTGAGTGGCTGAGGCCCGTGAGATGCGCCGGGTGGTCAAACGGGTCATGCCACTGATCGGGTCAAAGACCGGCGAGCGCTCCAGCCCCAGATCGATCACGCCGCGAATGCCTTCGATCGTCAAACTGGTTTCGGCAATATTGGTGGCCAGTACCACTTTGCGCTGGCCGGGCGGAGCCGGTTGAATGGCGCGGTCTTGTTCTTGGGGGGGCAAATCCCCATACAGCGGGGTGACAGCTATCTCAGATGGCAAGTCAGCCAAACGCTCTGCCAAGCGGCGAATTTCACCGGCCCCCGGCAAAAACACCAAGAGACTGCCGCTTTCTTCACGCAGGGCTGTGCGAATGACTGTAGCAGCAAAGGCCACAGGGTCTCCGCCATGGGGCGGGGCGGCATAACGCAATTCCACCGGATGCATGACCCCCTCAGCGCGCAAGACCGGCACGCCACCCAGGAGTTCAGACAATTGATTCGGCAAGGTGGCCGACATGATCAGCAGGCGCAAATCTTCGCGCAGAACCTCCTGGCTTTCGCGGCACAGGGCCAGGCCCAAATCTGCCTGAAGGCTGCGCTCATGAAATTCATCAAAGATCAACAAGCCATAGCCCTCCAAGGCCGGATCACTTTGCAACATGCGCGTCAAGACCCCTTCGGTGACCACTTCCAAGCGTGTCAGAGGGCCAACACGGGTCTCCATGCGCACGCGGTAGCCCACGCTTTCCCCCACCTTTTCGCCCCTCTGAGCGGCAATATACCGGGCCACAGATTTGGCGGCCAGACGCCGGGGTTCGAGCATCAGAATTTTTTGTCTGCCCAGCCAAGCCGCTTTTAAAAGAGCGGGTGGAACAGTGGTGCTTTTACCCGTACCGGGGGGCGCTTCGAGAATCACACAGGGGGATTCGGCCAAAGTCGGCGCTAGTGAGGGAAGCAATGAAAACAAATCCACTATTTTTTCCTTTTGGGAGACTGTGCCCCTTGTTTAAGCCCCCTATTTAACACCCCCGACCAGAGAGGTCAAGGTGCATCAGGCAGGAGCTGAACCTTGGAATAACTTGCCGACAGACGCCCCTCAGGCTATTCTGAAACCAGAATGCCCAACCAGAACACTTGATAAGGAAAGCCCATGGAAGACACTGACGAATTTACGGAAAACGAAGCCCCAGCCGAAAACCATCTGGATATCCACGATGTCGAGGTCTTAAAAAAACTCTGGTTTATGATCAAAGCGACCTTAAACCAAGAGGAGCTGTTTGGCCTGATGAAACTCGTGATCGACAGCCTGCCTTATGACTGGATCGACAAAAACGAAAACTGGCTGCTGCTGGCCCAGCAATTGGATCAATTCGGAGAAAGCGAATTGGCCAGCTTGTTTAAGCTGGCCAATCAACGTGCGTTTCAGATGTCCCTGAAAGGGTAAAGCCATCAAAGGCTAAAGCAAAGGGAAGAGCAACCGAGCCAATTAGGCTTTGTTGATCTGGCCAAATTCCAGCTCCACGGGTGTGGAACGGCCAAAGATCGAAACAGATACTTTGACCTTGCCACGCTCGGGGCTGACTTCGATAATTTTGCCATTGAAGTCCTGGAAAGGACCGCTGGTGATTTTGACTTCGTCGCCGAGTTTGTAATCGAACTCGATCCGGGCCTTGCGGGAAGAGGCGCGTTTGAGCACCTTTTTGACTTCACGGGGGCTCAGGGGCACCGGGCGGCTGCCTGCGCCCACAAAGCTGGTAACGCCGGGGGTGTTGCGCACCACGTGCCAGGAGTCGTCGTCGAGGATCATTTCTACCAGCACGTAGCCGGGGAAAATCTTTTTGGTTTTTTCGGTGCGTTTGCCATCTTTGAGTTCGATGACTTTTTCTTCGGGCACTTCAATATTAAAAATCCGGTTGTCCATGCCCATGGACTCAGAACGGCGCATCAGGTTTTGTTTGACCTTGCTCTCGTGACCGGAATAGGTATGAACCACGTACCAGCGTTTGCCCTGGGTTTCTGTCGTATTAAGATTCATCATATGCGGGGAGCCTCTTTTGCCTATTTTTGAAAGATAAAACCGAGTAAAAAGGAGGAAATAAAGTCATAAAAATTCACCAAGGCGACAATAAAAACAACGGTAAGTAAGACAATCACCGACTCGTTCAGCGCCTGTTTTCGGGTGGGCCATTGAATCTTTTTAAATTCGCCCCAGGAGTCTTTGCAAAACTGAACAAAAACCTGAATTTGATTCGGGGTTTGTTCTTTGGGTTTTTTCTCCTTGGATTTGGCCTTGCTCGTTTTTTCTGAATCCGAGGTTTCTTTTTTGGTTGCTTTGGACATTCGAGCTATACGTTTCCTTTATGAACTGCCGCACCTTGAAATTTTTTGCGACACATCATTTGGTCGGCGTTCAGGTGCGCTCACATTGACCCCTTTAAGGCCTCCAATCTAAAAAACAATCTCAAAACTTTAAAAATACAAAATTAAAGAGTGTTGGGAGTGGGGGGGGAGGGGGGATGCATGTATAATAACATACTTTGTTTAAACAGAAAGAAATTGAAGCACGCCCTGAGGGACTCGAACCCCCGACATGCGGTTTTGGAGACCGCCGTTCTACCAACTGAACTAAGGACGCAGATAAAAACAGATATTTTTAAGATACCATACTGCGACAGGGCTATCAATGAGAAAGAGGCAATTGCTTTGCTAAGATGGTTGGCATAGAATGCACATCAATCACAGAGGTGAAGCATCAAAGCACAGATTCGAGCAAGAAATGAGGGGCGCTTTGCAAAAAGAAATTGAAGCCATTCACAGAGAGTTGAAATCGCTCAAGCAACGGCAAAATCAGCTGGAAATGCGTTTGAACCGGCTGGAGTTGAATGTGCGCATGCAGCATCCCTCTGCTGAATCCCTGGACGCGCAAAGCCCCGAAGCCCCCCTGCTTGAAACAGCCAAATGGGAGTTAAAAAACTACGAAGACTGGATTGGCTTAAAAGGTTTCAGTGTATTGGGTATTTTTGCGCTGATCATGGGGCTGGGCCTGTTTGTCCGCTATGCCTATACCGAAGGCTGGCTTGGCCCCTGGTCTGTTTTATTCAGTGGTTTTGCAGCCAGTATCACCCTTCTGGGCCTGGGTGAATGGATGGGACGCAAAGAGCGCTATCGCAGTTGGTCACATGCCCTGATGGGCGGAGGCATTGCCCTGCTCTATTTTCTGATCTACGGGGCTTACCATTTCAGCTACTTCCGCAAAGTGACACACTTGTCGGAACTCACTGACTGCCTCTTGCTGATGGGAATCGTGGGACTGGCAATCTATCTGGCCTTGAAACGCAAATCCCAGAGTTTGGCCAGTCGGGCCTTTGTGCTCGGTTTCTTAACCTCACTCCTCAGCCAGCAATTTGATACCATCACCCTCTTTTACAATCTCTTTCTCAGCCTGGGCTTGGCCCTGGTCGCAGGGCGCTGCGGCTGGGGGTATCTGGGCCTGGTTGGGGCGATTGGCACCTGGGTTTTGCATCTCTTTTGGTACAATGCGAACCCCGAAATGGTTTTGCTGGGATTTGGTACGCTGCTGATTTTCAGCACAGTTTACTCGGTCTTGGGAGAGCAGCTCGAAACCGCTCCCGACACACCACTTTGGGCCAGTGGCACCCCTATTTTGGCCTTTTCGCTGCTGGGTTTTTCGGGCCTGAGTCTGTATATGGAACTCAAACTCGCAGCGGTTTGGGTGGTGCTCGGCAGCGTTTTGTGGTTGGGCATCCAACTGTTTTTGGTCTACCAGCGTTTGCAGCGTCACCCTGGCCCCTTGGCCTCCCCCCTCGAAAAAATCTATGTTTGGCCCTGGGGCATTGCCATGGGTTTGATCGAATGGAGTTTATTTGATCAGCAGCAACCCCTGCTTTCTGCACTGCTCATGGTGGTTCTGGCACTGGGAGCCTGGGGTTGGTCCCATTATCTCAGTGCACGCGCCCCTGAATTGGCAGACGCCCTTTGGTTCTGGATCCTGACCGCAGCCGCGCGGGCCATCGATCAAACGTTGACCTCTCCCTATCAGGGTTTGTTTTTTGCCGCCCTGGCCACTGCAACCTGGTTCAAGCAGCGTGCGGGCAGCGTCTTAAGGAGTTCTACCCTGCTGCTCAATGTAAGCACCCTGTTGCTCCTGCTTGTGTATGACTTTCAGCTCTATGCTCAGGGCATTCAACTTCATGTGGTGCTCATTCATGGTCTTTTGTTGGCGTTTTTCCAAATCCAACTCTGGCTCGCGATCAAACACAGCCAGACCCAAATCCAAATCGGACAGGGGATCATCGCCAGTTTGGGACTGATGGGCTGGATCTTCTATGGGGTTCCGGAAGGCTGGATCTCTGCAGTCTGGATTCTTTTGGGCTGTGCCATTTTGATCACGGGTTTTCTTTTGCAAACACGCATGCTTCGTTATCAAGGGATTGGCATCCTGGCCCTGAGCAGCATTCGCGTCTTTTTGTATGATATCCAGCAATTGGGTCTGGGCTTTAAAATCCTCTCCTTGGTCGGTTTGGGGGTCTGTCTCTTAGGCATGGCGTTGGTCTATACCCGCTTTCACAAAACTCAAGACCAGAACAACCAGAACAACCAGAACAACCAGAACAACCAGAACGATCCACTCTCAGCGGAAACGCAGGGAAGCTCCCTCCCCCCTTTGGAAGAAGCTTAACTTCGCCAGAGC
>CAZRFI010000172.1:6596-8020 GCA_964598905.1 uncultured Candidatus Sericytochromatia bacterium
GTCGATTTTGCCCTGCTGATCTTGTTTTCAGGCACCACCCTGGCCTCGTTTTTTTTGGCCCGTTGGGGCTTTGCCAAAACCGCTCCACCCGGACAGCAATTGCACAAAGACGAACAAATCCGCCTAATTCTGAATTTGGCCCAACGCCATCAGGGCGAATTGAGTTTGCTCGAAGTGGCGGCAGAAACCCAACTCAGTCTGGAGCAGAGCAAAACCTTGCTCGAAGAGCTGGTCACATCCCAATTGGCCCAAATGGATATCCGCCAAGATGGGGTGATGCTCTATGTCTTTCCCGAATTTCGCCCCGAAACACCCCCGAGCTACCAATTGCCAGGAGAATAGGTCATGTCCAACCCCGAAGACGTTTTCACGATTGACGATTTTCTCAATATATTGCGCCAGCGCCGCCTGAGCAAACACACACTCACAGCTTATGAGTCGGATTTGCGGCTGGTCGAAGCCTTTTTAGAAAAACCCCTGATCGCCGTGCGCGAACGCGAGTTGTTTCAGTATATGGCGACCTTGGAGAGCCTCAAAGCCACCACTGTTCGCCGCCGCCTGATCGCGATCAAGCGTTTTTATGATTACGCCGAGCGCAGGGGCTTTGTCAAAGACGATCCGGCGGGCAATCTCTCGGCCCCCAGTTTGCCACGCCGCCTGCCCAAATACCTCTCCGAAAAAGATGTCAAAAACCTGCTCGACACCCTGAGTTACGAAGATCCCGAAGCCATTCGCAATATGACCATGATCAAAACCCTCTTTTACACGGGCATGCGCATTGGTGAGATGCAAATGCTCGATCTCGAACATATTCTCTGGGACACCCGGCAATTGCGGGTGGTGGGCAAAGGTGACAAAGAGCGCCTGATTCCGATCAGTCAAAAGCTGATCTACACCCTCGAAGAGTGGGTCAGTCTGAGATCTTCTCTGCCCTATCTCAAATCCGACGCGCTGTTTGTGAGCATGGGCAAAAACCACAAAGGGGCGCGGATCTCTTATGGCGCCTTTCGGCAGATTGTCAAAGGCCTGCTCAAAGAGGCGGGGCTTGAGAATTACAGCCCGCATAAACTGCGTCACACTTTTGCCACCCAATTGCTCGACAAAGGGGCACCGCTGGAACAAATTTCCAAGCTGCTTGGTCACTCCCGCCTCGACACGACCTTGATCTACGCCCAAACCGAGCCCGGCAAGCTGCGCTCGGCAGTGGAGCTACTCGGTTGACGCAGGCCAAACGGCGGGTTATCTTGAACAGACATCTGTAACGCATCGCCAAAGATGCATCGCCAAGGAGTTGCCATGAAAACACGCCTTTATTCCTTTTCTCTGACCGCCCTGCTCAGTGCCTATTTGCTGGCTGGCGGCGGTGCCAGTTGCAGCCCCAAACAAGAATCACACTCGGAGAAACCCATGTCTGAAACCCAAAA
>CAZRFI010000172.1:8120-10740 GCA_964598905.1 uncultured Candidatus Sericytochromatia bacterium
CCCAATGCCACCCAAATGAAAATCGAAGAAATTAAAGCAGGAACCGGCGCCACCCCAGCCAAAGGCGATACCGTGATCGTCCATTACACAGGCTGGCTGACCAATGGCGAGAAATTTGATTCCTCCAAAGACCGCAATCAGCCCTTTTCCTTTACCTTGGGTGTCGGCCAAGTCATCAAAGGCTGGGACGAAGGCTTTGCAGGCATGAAAGAAGGCGGCCAACGCAAATTGACGATTCCCCCCGAAATGGGTTATGGTCAGCGCAATGTCGGCCCGATCCCAGCCAATTCCACCCTGATTTTTGAAGTGGAACTGATCCGGGTTGAAAAAGCCAAATAGCAGCCGTTCAACCGGCGTGCAATTGTTCTGAGCAGTATTGTATAATGGCTTGTGCCTGTCTTCATCAGGCCAAGCCCAGAGTCCAGAAATCTGAATGAGGTAAAGCACATGCCGAAATGGGAATACAAGGTGACACAGGCTCAGTTTATGCTGACTCCACCTTTTGACACAAAAAAGCCAAAGAACGCTGAAGCCCTGGAAGTTTTTGAGAAATTGGGCAAAAACGGCTGGGAGCTGGTACAGGCCCAACCCAACCAAACCGGTTTAACCACCTGTTTCTGGAAACGGGAAATCAAAGGCCCAGTGGATGAATGGACGACCTGATCTGCGTTTAAAACGGCTCCTTTTGCTCACACTCCTGCTCGGGGGCTGTGATCCAGAGGCAGAGAGTCCTTTGACGGCCCAGGCCGTGGCTTCTGCGGCGGCAGAAGTGATCCCCCCCTCCATAGATATCTCAGGTTGTTGGCGCGAAGTAGATACGCGTAACACGGTTCAACCCCTGGGCGCCACTTTCAATTTTATCAAAATTGCGCCCAATGCCTTTGTCTTTGAACTCAACCCCAGCCGCACCAAATTGGTGGTGAAACCCGATCTGAGCTTTCGCGAGCTCAACCTGGACGAGAGCAAACCCTTTTTTCCCAGAGGGACCGAATTTTCTTCGGGCAGTGTCAGCCAAGACAATACCCAAGTCAACCGGACGTTCACGGGCGAGGGGGTACCGCATATCTATCGCCGCTGTGAAAAAGTGCCCAATATTCGCATCGATTCAGGGCTTTCCAATCCCTTGATCAGTTCAACCCCGATCCCAACCCCACTCCCGGTGATCACACCTTTGGTGCCTGGTGGCCCTCGCCCGGTGGCATCTGCCACTCCCCGTCCCGTTCTGACCCCAATCAGCTCACAACCAGGCCTTCCCTCCTCTCCTGTGGCCAATCCAACCAGCCCCGCCCCAAATACGGCTCCAAATCCAACATCAGGTTCTCCGTCCTTCCCCTTTGCAGGCCCACTGCTGCCGCCACCCACGCCCACCCCAACACCGATTCCGCCCCAAAAGGAACCCCCTGAGTCGGCCCTTTCGTTATGATCGCTGAGAGATAGGTGCCAAAATGACAAATTTGCGAAATAACCGTACGCTCAGTTTAAGCTGTGTTTGTTTGCTTTTGGGACTGAGCTTGAATTTGAGCCTGGGTGTGGTCAGCGATTTCAGTGCCCGGGCGGCGCCCCCCGCCGTTGAACTCGGGCCCCGTGCCAAAGCCAAACTCCAGAGCGGCGAATACCCGCTTTTAGAAAATGTCGGCAGTATCTTAGAAAAAGTAGCCAAACTGCGTCAATTGCCGATCAAAGAGAGTGTCAAAGTCGATACCCTCAGCCGTGATGAATTGCTGGCCTTTTTGCGCAAGGAGTTTGAAGCTGAGTTGGACCCGGCAGATACCCAAGGTGAGCAGGCCCTTTATGCCCGTTGGGGCCTCTTTGCAGCGGATTTTGACTATGCCCAATTTATGCTCGGGCTGTATACCGAACAAATTGGGGGCTTTTATGATCCCAAGACCCGCAAGCTCTATTTGCTCGAAGGCATGTCCCTGAGCAAATTGGATCAAGAGGTGCTGGTGGCCCATGAATTGACCCATGCCCTGCAAGATCAATCCTTTGGCTTAAAAAACTACCTCGAAACGCCCCAGAAGCAAGAACCCAATGGTGATCGCCAATTGGCCCTGATGTCGATGATCGAAGGTGATGCCTCTTTGACCTCAGCCGAATATGTTCAGGGGCTGATGCAGAGCAATTTCAGCCTGATCGAGATGTTGGGCAGTTTGGCCAATGCTGTGCGCATGAATTTTGCCTTTGAAAAACTGCGCCAAGCCCCACGGGTGATTCGCGAATCGTTGGTCTTTCCTTACGATCAAGGTATGCGCTTTGTTCAGACCTTCCGCAAAGAGGGCTGGAGCTGGGAAGAGATCAATACCCTGTATAAAAACCCACCTCGCTCCAGCGAACAGATTTTGCAACCAAGCAAATACCTCGATGGTGAAAACCCCAGCCCCCTGCACTTTAAAAACCAGCTCAAATGGCCCGATCAATGGCCACTCCTGACCCGGGGCGTTATGGGCGAGTGGGGCTGGCGGCATTATTTTCTCCAGCATCTCGAAGCTGGCCCCGCCCGCAGTGCGGCCCGTGGCTGGTCGGGAGATCATTACCAAGTCTACCAAAAAGTCCCAGGCGGCAAAGGCGAAAAAGCCCCACAGGCCCGACTCGTGTTTAACACCCTCTGGGACAGTCCCGA
>CAZRFI010000173.1:0-10734 GCA_964598905.1 uncultured Candidatus Sericytochromatia bacterium
GCTGAGATCCACGATCAGGCCAGAGGTTTGGTGAATCACACCCAGTTTGAGTGGGGTCTTCTGTTGCATCAGTTCTTTCATCCAGTTGTCACTGGCGTTTTTGAGCGGCAATTGGAATTCGTCGTAGCTCTCGGTGCGAATGGGGACTTTGGTTTTGAGCCCTATTTGTTGGCGGTGGGCATTTTCGAGGTGGAGAAAGTTTTCATAAAACAGCTCTGGATCGTAATAGCTAAAGGTGACTGAAGCTTCTCCGGCGCGGGCCCAGCTGATGTCTCCCCAGAGAAAACCCGTCAGGGAAATCGCGCGGTTTTCTTGGGGTACTCGGGCCTGAGGAACCAATCTGGTAAACGCTGGCAGAGTGGCCTGGCGTCCCATTTGTGTCAGTGGCATTTCGTATTTGCGCAGCCAATAGCGATTGAGTGGAAAGGGAATTCCCGCTTTTTCGACGGCGGCATTGGCAAAACTGGTGCAGCCGCCGCCCTCTAATTTCAGGGGATCGACAGGAAAGCCGTAATTGACAGCCGCTCCGGCCTGATCATAGGCTTTGACAAATTCGGCCAGGCGCTGACATTGGCTGGGTTTGACCTGGAATCCCAGCCAGGAAAACTGATCGGCTTTGGCGCCGACCTGCAGGCGTTGCTCCACTTCGGCTGGGGATTCCAAATGGCCATCGTTGTAGACCAATTCGAGCAGGCTCAGCCCCCAGCCTTGGGTCAGGGCTGAGATTCCTTGGGCGTGTTCTTCGCCGGTTTGGCCAGTGGCTCCTTGCATCAGGGTGCCATCGGGCATACGGCAAGACCAAGCGATCTGGGCATGGCCAATCGAGCTGGGGTAATGGTAAAGCCGTTTGGCAATTTGGCTTTGCAGGGTGGTGCGGGCCAGACGGCTGGGGCTTGACCAGTCCAACCAAGCCGATGAAGGAAAGGCAAAAACCAGGATATAACTGGCGTCGGGATTGGCTTTAAACAGATCTGTGTAGGTGCTGGTTTGGGCGGAGGCCTGGGTGTTTGAAAAGCCCCACATGCTCAAGAGGGTGGCGCAGAGGGCTGAACAGAGTAAACCTGAAAAGAAGGGGTGTTTGACTTTCAACATTCGCTACCTGTGTGGGGAGTTTTTATCATTATACTGACTGCAGGGCCTTTGACGAAAACAAAATGCCAGGAAGAGCCAACGGCACAGGTTCTCCCGACACAGAAGCCCAGGTGTATAACCTGTTAAAATTGTTAGCAATTAAAGATGCAGAGCGTATTTGGAGAAAATTCTTGCCATGAGTCAGGCCCCCGTTTTAATTCCTTATCCCCGCCATTTAGACATGCAAAAGGGTTTTTGCAAACTCAAGCCCGAACAGCGTATTTTGCTGGATACCTCTGGGCCCGAACTCGGTGATTTGGGCATTCTGGCCCAAAATATGCTGCGCGAGGCCGCCAACTTACAGTGGACGCTGACCGCGTATCCCGATTTGCCGCAGCGCCAATTGGGCCTGCGTTTGGCCCTCAATCCCCATTTGCACGGGCCCGAAGGCTATCACCTGCATATTTATACCCGCGTGATTGAAATCGAAGCCTCGGATCGCGCCGGGCTCTTTTATGGTCTGATGACCCTGCGCCAATTGCTGCGCCAATACCCGCCCGATGGGCTGCCCTGTCTGCTGATTCGCGATTGGCCCGATTACAAACACCGGGGCCTGATGCTGGATATTAGCCGAGACAAGGTGCCGACAATGGCTTCGCTCTACCAATTGGTGGATCAATTGGCCGAACTCAAGCTCAACCAATTGCAGCTCTATACCGAACACACCTTTGCCTATACCGACCACGAAGAGGTCTGGCAAAATGCCTCACCCCTAACCGGCGAAGAGATTTTGCATCTCGATCGCTATTGCCGTGAGCGCTTTGTCGAATTGGTGCCCAACCAGAACTCCTTTGGCCATCTTACCCGCTGGTTGCAGCACCGCCGCTACCGCCCCCTGGCCGAAGTGCCTGAGACAGGCTTTTTTCACCCCTTGCAGGAAAAACAGATCTACGAGCCCTTTAGCCTTTGCCCGCTTGATCCGGGTTCGCTCGATCTGCTCTCGGGTTGGTACCGTGAGCTTTTGCCCCATTTTAGCAGCCGTCAATTTAATATTGGCTGCGACGAGACCTTTGATTTGGGCCAGGGCCGCAGCAAAGAGGCCTGTGAAAAACAGGGCACAGGCCGCGTCTATTTGGAGTTTTTGAGCAAAATTCTGACCTTGGCCAGCCGCCAGGGCCATGTGCCCCAGTTTTGGGGGGATATTGTGCTCAATCACCCAGCTTTGATTCCCGAAATTCCCCGGCCTTCAATCGCCCTCAATTGGGGCTATGAAGCCGATCATCCCTTTGAAACTGAGTGCAAGGCCTTTTCCGACGCTGGGATTCCCTTTTATGTCTGCCCTGGTACCTCCAGCTGGAATACCCTGGTGGGCCGCACAGATAATGCCTTTGGCAATCTCGAAGTGGCAGCCTCAGAAGGCCTCAAAAACCAGGCCATGGGCTATTTGATCACCGATTGGGGCGACAATGGCCATTGGCAACCCTGGGCGGTCTCGCTTTTGCCTTTGGCGTATGGTGCTGGATTGGGTTGGCAGGTGTCCCAAAACACTGGCCAGACGGCTGAAAAACACGCTTTTCTGCGGGCTGCCAATATTCATCTCTTTCGCGCGACCGAGGGCCAAGTGGCTGAGACGGTCAGCGCTTTGGGCAATGTCTATCTCACACCCGCGGTCTTGAGCAAAAACCAATCTGTGCTCTTTTATCTCTTGCAAAACCCAGAATTGTCGCTGGGTGAAGGCAAAACAGTGGGTTTGAACTTGGCTGCGCTTAAAAGTACCAAACAGGCTTTGGACAAACTCCTCTCCCGCCAGGAAACGCTTCAGAGCCAGCGCAACGATGGCAATCTCATGCTGGATGAATTTCGCTGGGGAACTCAAATGGCCTTACACGCCTGTCGTCTGGCGATGGTGCGTCTGCAGGCCAAAAATCTGGCCATTCCCGAATTGCCCGAAGACATTCGCAAATCCCTGGCCGATGATTGGCGGGGACTGATGCGCGATCACCAACGTCTCTGGTTGGCCCGCAACCGGCCCGGCGGCTTAAACGATAGCCTGGCTCGGATGCAGAAATTACTGAATTTGTATGAAACCAGTGCCACCGTCTGAGCGTCTCGCCAAGTGGCGGATTTCGCCTTTGCGGGCAGGCTTTGTGCTTGGCATCGCAGGCCTGGGTCTGTATCTGTGGAAGCCGTTGCTGATCTGGGGTTTGCTCGCTTTTGGCTTGACCATGGATGACGAAATTCCTGCCGGAATGCGTCTCTGGCTGAGTGAGCAGGTTTTGGCTCTGAAACCCCAATCGGTGCAAGCCCTCAAGCTCAAAGCAGAGGCCTGTGAACAAAAAGGCGACAATGTCTGCGCCTGGCAGACTTGGGAACGTCTTTTGCCATTACAACTTCAGCCTGAGGAGCAGGCCTGGCTGCATCTGCAATTGGGAGAATTGAGTCTGAATAGCTTACCCACGCCTTCGAGCTATGGTTTGACCTCAACCGGCCATTTGGTCGGGAGCCCTGGTTCTGGCGGCAGCTCCAATAGCAAAGACCGCCTCTTGCACCTCAATCAGGCTCTGAGTCTTGATCCCGAACTCGAAGAGGCTTGGTTTGCCCGTGGCCTGCTCAAGGCCCGCGATCTGGGCGACTGCCGGGGAGCCCGCGCAGATCTGGAAAAGGCCTGCCGCTTGGGGTATAAGCTGGTCTATGGGCCGATTAACTTGGAGATGTGCAATATAACAGGTTTTAGCTGTTAACTAGCCCTTCATCAGGTGTTCCAAAATGGTGTGCAAAATAATATGGTGGCTGACTTCGACCTCGTAATACGAGCTGCTATCGACCCAAAAATTGACAGCGCCCAAACTGCGCAGTGGGTTATTGGGCTGAAAACCACTCAGGGTGATGAAAGGAACCGTATTTGCTTGGCACCAGGCAGCGGCCTTGAGAATATTGGCCGAGGCCCCGGATGAGGAGATCAAGACCACGCTGTCTTGGCCGGGGCTGACAAATTTTTGCATCCAGACCACAAAGACCTGTTCCCAGCCAAAATCGTTGGCAAAACAGCTCATAAAAGCCGTATCTGAAAAACACAGAGCGGTTTTGTAATTATTGCTCCAGTCTTCGGCCATATGGCTGGAAATGGCGTTCGAACCGCCGTTGCCCAAGAAGATGATTTTGCCTGGGGTCTGAGCCAGCAGGGCTGTGGCCTGGACCAGAGCCGCGCGATCGATCTGTTGGATATGTTTGCTCAAGGCGCTGAGCTCTTTTTCAAAAGGGGCGTCAGACATGGGAGGACTCCTTCGGGGGCACTTGCGGGGAAAGGTATTTAAACCAGTCTTGGGTGGCGATCTGAATGCTCTCGGGCTCCCAGACTGGGGCTGCTTGCCAAAATTCAAGTTGCTTTAACATTTCTGCGACCCCGGCTTCAAACGTCCACTGGGGTTCATAACCCAGTAATCTGCGTGCCTTGGCGATTTCCACGTAGGTGATATCTGGCTCGCCGGGGCGTTTGGGCACATGGACCAGACCAACGGGTTTGAGCAATTCAGCCAGGTAGTTGATGCTGTAGTGATTGCCCGAACCAATATTGATCACCTCGCCGAAGACATCGCTGGTGGCCGCTTTGTAAAAGGCTTGCACCACGTCTAAAACATAGGTAAAGTCGCGGCTTTGGCTGCCATCGCCGACAATGGTCAGCGGTTTGCCGTGGGCGATTTGGGCCAAAAATACGCCAAAGACGGCACCATAGCCCGTATCTGTGCGGCTGCGCGGGCCAAAGACATTGGTCAGCCGCAGGCTGATCCAGGGCAATTGGTAGACCTGCCCCCAGTGTTTGACCAGTTCTTCGCCCTGCCATTTGCTCAGGGCATAGGGGTATTCGGGGCGAATCGGAGCGTCTTCAAGGGTGGGGTAGCTGTCGGGAATGCCATAACAGCTGCCCGAGGCGGTGTAGATCAACTTGCGCGGCGGAAAGGCCCTGCACATTTCCAGCAGTTTGAGGGTGCCCGTGACGTTGGCCTGGATATATTCCACCGGGTTTTGGATCGAGGGCACAATCGCGGCCAGGGCCCCCAAATGAAAGACATAGTCCACGTCCTGGAAATACGTCCCGTGTTCCGCCGGTGAGAGATCCTGCAAATCCACTTCGAGTAACTCGGCCTGGGGATTGAGATTTTGGCGCAGGCCTGTTGAGAGATTGTCGATCACCGTGACCTGGGCCCCCTGGGCGATCCAAAAATCGCTCAAATGGCTGCCAATAAAGCCACAGCCGCCGCTGATAATGACCTTTAAACCCTCGCTGCCCACGGCTTCTTCCTCGTTTTGTCTAGTTTGGACTCATTATACAGGTTCGGGGGGCTTGAATGAGTATCCAGGCCGCAGGCGGGGCTTTTCGCGCGGGACTTGCGCGGTCTCGGCTGCAATGGCGCCAATCGGACTGTCGGGATCGGGCTCAAACTTCAGGGTTTCGCCACTGCCTGTCAGCACTGAAATCTGCCAAGGCTCCCCGGCGGGATTCAATTTCACCACACCCAGGCCCGAGCGATTCAACAATTGCCAGCTGCGTTGACCTTCGACCCGGCGCGACTCAATTTTCATACGCTTGCGGGTGGTGAACCAGTTCAGCGGCGAGTTGCGGTGGTAGAGCAGGCGGTTGAGGGCGGCCAGGCGTGTGAGCACGGCCGCAGGGAATTCATTCTTGAGGCCACTGGCGGTAATTTGCCAGATATGCGGGCTGTTGCGGCGAAAGCGAATCACCAGATCATAGACAAAGGAATAATGCACATCGCCCGAGAGAATCACCACCTTGCGGGGGGAGTTGCCATGTTTAAAAATGCTTAAGAGGGTTTTGGCAGCGCCGCTGTGGGCCATCCAATTCTCGGCATCCACGGCCAAGGCCTGGCCGATCAGCGCCAGCGATTCTTGGATGACCTCAATCAGCTTCACGCCAAAGATCGGCGCGGGAGAGACCAGCACCACCGCATCGCTGTCTAAAATGGCCTGTTGCAATTCGATCAGGGATTCCCAGTCCATCAGGCCCGAGGGTTTGTCGGGGCGATTTTCGGAGTGCCAGCGCCGGGTGCGGGTATCCAGCACCAAGAGCTTGGGAAACGTGGGCAGACTGTAATGCCAGTTTTCAAAATTGAGCAGATCTTCGATCAGAGCATCTTGTTGGGGGGCTTCGGGGCTGTGGCAATAGGCCATCACGGCCTGCCAAAAGGACGGATCAAAGCGTTTGGGATCGTTGCCCCAGCCCTGGCAGAGCCAATAGGCCATCAGGGCATTGCCAATCACCCGGCGCGAAAAAGCGTGGCCATAAGCGGCTTCTTCCCAAGCGGCGGTTAAATTCCAATCGTCGGTGATATCGTGGTCATCGAAGATCATATACGTGGGCAAATGGGCCAAGAGGCGCTGAACCTGTGGCAGGCCCATCACAAACCCTTCCAGGGCCTGTTTCTCTTCTGTGTAGAGTTTGTCTTTGTCGGGAGAGAGCTGCAATTCGGCGGCTTCGGGCAGGTGAATAGAGGGCCAAAGTACGGGCGACCAGCAGAGCAGATACAAGACAAAGCTCTCGGCAAAGCTGATCAGGTGATTGTCGCAATAGCTGGAGGTAAAGACGGGTCTGCCAGGGGGACTGAAAAGACGACTGAGACGGTTTTCGGCCAAGACCTGCGGCAAATAGTTGCGGCGGCCATAGAGGCTATCGGGGGCTGAATACAGTGCCTTGCTATCTGCCACAGGCCCTTCAGGAAAGACCTCTGTGGGCAGACCGAGTAAGACAATGGCTTGATGCACCGCCAATAACATCGGCCCACAGAGGTCGTCATTGTAGATCTGATCGCCTGTCAGCATGAGCAAATTGGGCAAATTTGCCTGCTTGGCTTTGCGCTGGGCCAATTCGGCATCCGCGGCCACCAAGGCATCGGGGCTGGGGTGGTGGGGCTTGCGGCAGGAGCCGTGCCAGATTTCACTCAGGTTTATGCTCAGGGAAATGCGCGGTTTTGCACCGTTGTAGCAGAGCTGAGGGAGCATTTCAAAGAGCGAAATCCATTGCTCACTTTGTTGAACCAACAGATCGTATTCCAACCAAGTTGCGTCTACAAACGCAGTTGGCAAGGGCACAGCCAAGCAGTGGACAAAGACCTTTTGGCCCAGGGGCAGGATTTTTAGACTTTCTTCTGCCAGGGGCACTGCTGCCAATGCCTGACTGTCGCTGCCCAAGAGCAGTTGGACTGTGAGCGCTTCTGTTGCCACCCACCAGAGGGTGAATTCTGTTGCTGTGACGCGCCTAAGCAGCGGGCCTGCCAGAATCAGGGGGACTTGAGCAATGGGTGGGGGCACAGGGGCGTCCTGTCTTTTTTTTTCAGTGTACCTTGTCTGGGCAGAAAGGACGAGGGGCGCTCTTTGCAAACCGCAAAACCAATCTGCTGACAAAGCCCCTTGAAACTGCTAAAATGCGTGCTGGATCACAATCCATTCAAATTCTTCAGTAAAAATGCCCGTTTGTGTGGCACCAGGAGTTTTTAAAATGTCCACCCCCCTGTCCAATAAAGACATCGACGTATTGGCCATTTGCAATGTCTTAAAAGACATTGTGATCAAGGTTTCGGATTCGGAATTGGCGGCGTTGGGTTTGGCCAAAGGCATTATGCACCTGGTCTCAGAGTCGGCCCAGCAAGAGCTCTTGAATAAATTCGAAGACCGCGAAAAAAACATTGAAATGGGCGGCTCGGGCCCCAACATGGTGCGCACTTTGTCGGTGTTGGGCAAAAAAGCCAGCCAGGGCGGCATGGTGGGCAGCGATCTCTATGGCGAACTCTATCTCAGCCGGGTCAAAGAATTGGGCATTATTAACAATATTCGCCAGGCCGAAGTCGGCAGCACAGGCACATCCGTGATTCTGACCACCCCCGACGGCGAGCGCACCATGAATACCTGTCTGGGCATGAGTCGCTGTTATACCACCCGCGATATTCCCGAGGCAGATATTGCCCGCTCCAAATACCTGATCGTGACGGGCTACCAATGGGACACCGACAACCAGATTGAAGCCATTAATCACGCCATTCGCGTGGCCAAAAAAAACAACACAAAAATTGCCTTGGATCTCTCGGATCCCTTCTGTGTGGAGCGCCACCGCGAGACGTTTGTCAATATCCTCGATGAATATGTCGATATCGTCTTCTCCAATCGCAAAGAGGCCCAAATGCTTACAGGCAAAGACGTTGATGGCAGTTTGGCTGAACTCGGTAAATTGACCGAGACCGTGGTGCTCAAATGTGGCTCTGAGGGCTCTTGGCTGAAAAATGCCCAAGAGCAGGTCTTTATTCCCTCACGCCCGATTGAGGTGGTGGATTGCACCGCTGCAGGAGATATGTACGCAGGTGGTTTTCTCTGTGGTCTGCTCGATGGGCTCTCTCTGGAAGAGGCGGGGCATTTGGCTTCGTTCTGTGCCGAGACCGTGATTCAGCAGGTGGGAGCCAGCATTCCCAGCAATCTGAGTGACTTGGCCCAGACCTATCTCAGCCGGGTGCGCCAGGGTTCTGCAGCCGTTTCGGCATAATCCCTCAGACTCTGGGGTTAAATCACCTTTTTGGCGGCTTCAATCAGGCGGCTGGGGGTGATGTAGTGGTCATTGCAGAGCCATTGGGTATTGAGGGCTCCCGCCAGACTGGCAATTAACAGAGCGTGCTCTGCGGGCAATTGAAGATAGCCGCAGAGGCTGGCCAAACTGAAAAAGGCATCACCTGCGCCAATCGGGTCAACCATATGTTTGACCAAGGCCGGAAAGGCCGTCAGTTCTTCTGCACTGTAGAGCAGCGCGCCTTGAGAGCCCAAGGTGGTAAACAGCCTTTCGAATTGAATATAGCGGCGCATATTTGGCAGGTGGTGCTGAAAATCGACCTGTTCGTTGAGGTTGAGGCAGAGCCGCAATTCGACTGTGTCGATGCAGTAGAGCTGAGCGCGGGGGTATTTGTCGACGCGGTTAAAACCCAGATTGCTGGAATTGGATTGGGCCATCACGGCCAGATAACCGGGGGTGCTGGCTGAAATTCGGGCCGCTTCGTCGCGGTTTAACATGCCATGGCCAAAATCTGCGACAATCACCAAATCGTAGTCGGCCAAGGCGAAGTGGTTGTTGTAGCTCTCTTTGAGGCTGAAATGTTTGAGTTCAAAGACCTTGGTATTGAGCTGGGGCTGGTACAGGCGCTCTTTGATCAGGGCACCCGTGGTGTAAAAATGGTGCACAATGTCTGGATCCAGGGCCTCTGAGGTCTGGGCGCGAAAGTCGTGGGTGATCAGGTCCACTTGGCTCACAAACTCTTTCAGGTGGCGGGCGATCACATAGGCCCCGCCGAGCTGATCGCGGGAAACGCCTTCAACGCGGGCGGTGGGGCAGGTCGATTTGCTTGATACTCCTTCTGCTGAAACCGGTGTCCAGCGGTCGATAATCGTCTCGCCAATCACACAGACCCGCAGGGGGGCCGCTGCGTGGATAAAGGCCAAAATCTCAGGCAGGCGAAACCCCCGTTCGGACAGATCGACAAAGATCTCACCCTCTTTGATCTTGGTGGCTGAAAAGATGATCTCATCATCGGTAAAGACCAATTGGCCGCCGTGTTTTTCGACCTCGGCCTTTTCGGGGTAAATATCCCCCGAGCGATCCAATTCGAGCTGGGCGTATTCTTTGCCTTTGACATAAAAATCCGGTTTTATTTCGGCAATGGCAGCCAGGGCGGTGCGTTCGCGGGTGATAATCACCTGATCGACAAAATTCAGATTTTCGAGCATTTCTTTGCGAAACGCGGCAGAAAAGCGCAGGGGCTTTTTGGCAAAATCTTCGTGGGTAATCGAGACCACCAGCCGATCGCCCAATTTTTTGGCCTGTTGCAGGTGGTGGATATGCCCGGTGTGCAAGACATCGAAACAGCCGTGGCACAGAACCGTTGTGGCGTGAATGGGTGTGGGGTTAGAGGATGGCATGGAGATTTCCTTGCAAACAGGCCCGCAAGGCCAGATTAAAATAGCAAAAATGTCCTTCAAGTATAACACCCAGCGCCTGATCGACAAGTTGGGCCAATTGGGAGGGGGCCAAAGTGGCCTCTTCCCAAAAGAGCAGCTCCTCAAACTGGGCCGAAAGCCTGGTTTCATGTGCCAATGCCAGTTCGAGTAATTCAGCTGGTGCGATCAAAACCAGGGTTTGGGCCTGGGCTTGATTTGGCCCTGTTTCAAGCTCAGGCAGTCTGTCCACTTGATCGGGGGTCTGCAGGCAAACCAGCAGAAAAGGGCCTTCGGGCAGTTGTTCTTGCCAAAGTAGAGAAAAGGCCACAATCGCCTGATGCTGGTCAATCCAGAGTCGGGAAGGGACAGCTGTGGTAGCGTTGGTGCCGGAAGTTGTGTCGGAGGCAGAGGAGACACTGAGCCCAAATTCCTGGAGGTATTCCCCGTCAATGGTGGGGCTGAACTGGTAATTTTCGATTTTCATTGGCAAAGGCTGCCGAATCAAGAGGGGATGGAGATGAAAAAAACGGCCTTTTAAGTGCCCATTTTGGCTGTACAGCAGTGCCGAGGGCACCGAAAGGAAGTGGGCTTGGCTGAGATGGGCAGCCCGAAAACTGGGGTGGGCGGCTTGGGCGATTAGGTTTTGGCCCCAGGCTTTGGACCACCTCCCAGATTGTT